>CAMDPX010000059.1 GCA_945905295.1 Planctomyces sp. SH-PL62
CCGCCGCGCGGCTAATTCCTGCGATCCGTATCACAGACGGAGTTGTGCTTGTTAGTGAGTCGTCGCCCCGCCGGTAAAACTGTGGTGGCGACATTGGAAACGCCCCGGCAAATCAGGGAGCAGTCGAGCCGATGTCTGCCAAATACTCGGATCATGCCGTCTCCGCTTTGGAATGCACCGTCGCTGCCGGCGATGGAACGTTTGATTTCAAACTGAGTTCGCGGAAGCCGAATCGGGCCACTCACGCGATTCCAACCGGAGACTTCCGCGACCTTCGAGGCTGCGGAAGTCTTCTTGGTGAGTGGCCAACGGCTTTAGCAGATGCCGGTTGCCTTCATCCATTTCCACATCCAAAAGCCGATGACCAAAACCGTCGTCAGCCAGGTGATGACGGTCGACATGCGGTTGCCTCGATTGAGAACGTAGAGCACATAGTGCGCGCGTCCCAAGAGCACCACCGTCAGCCCGATGAGAACTGGCGACAACCAACTGGCAACTGCGGCGGCTGTGCTCCCTGCTAACCCGAGCAAGGATAGAATCGCGGCGGCGGTTCAGTTGGGAACGATCGCCGCCGTGCCGAACAGCGCACTCAATGCGCTGACGGCTCGATTCCTTGCCGTGCGTTTCGGTTCGTTCATTGGTTTGTTCCTCCGTAGCCAATCTCGCCAGAGCTTGGGTGATCGATGCTTGCCCCAAGCTCTGGTGAGCTTGGCTACGGTCTGCGGCAAAGCTTTGCTAATCCTTGGCCACTTCAAAACGGGTCACCAGAATCCGCCGTGGCTGCGGTGGGAGCTTCTTCAACATTTCGGGCCACCGACCGGACCAACCATCGAGCCGCCCGCTGACGCTGGTGGCTTTGTCGCCACGAGCCAAGGCAGCTTTCAATTCGTCGAAAGCGTTCTTGACGTTGGTCTCAGGATTCTGTGCCAGCACGAATTCAGGCTCCGCGGCGGCGACTCTGAGAGACGTCTCCTTGTCACCGACAACGATGACTCCCGCCACGGTCACTTCGAGGCTCACCGGCCCACTGCTGGTTCCCTTCGAAAGCCGAGTGGCCCAAACGCTCTCATGGAGTTCGTTGAGGTCGATCCGCTTTCCAGTTTTTGCTCGAAACGTCACGGTTCCCGTATCGTACTTGCCGGTCTTGGTCAAACTCTTGAATGAAATCGTCTCAGCGTCCACGTCATACAGGACGTGCTGTGGCATCTCGCGCCACACCGGCTCATCAGTGCATTTCGGCACCGGTCACGGTCATCACTCCGCTGAGCACCTGGGCGCTGGCGGTGGACGACAGCAGCAGCGAACACGCCAAGGCGGAGAGCCAACGATCAATGGACATGGTTTGGTCTCCTTTGATTTCAAATGTTGAGGGAGTTGAGTCAAGTTGTTGAAACGGTCATCGTTGCCATCATCGCTCCGCGTGATGAGCCGAATTGCCAAACCGCGTCGGTGAAGCGTTCGGCTCGTCACGCGGAGCGATGACGGCTACGTTGAAATTACGCCACGCGGCTGCGGTGGAACTTTTCCAACTCGCGGTTCGCATGGACCATCGTGACAAGTTTATGGACAACCGCCTCAAGCTGCGCGCCGGCGATCGCGAAGTACAGTTCGTCGTCCGGCAACTCGGTGTAAACGCGGTTGCCGATACAACCCAGGTTGGTGGCGGTACGCCCGGATTGCATCACCGCCGGGATCGCCGCGCAGGTGGGGCGGCCGACCATCGACGAGTCGCTGGCGAGACCCGCCGCCTGCGCCGCTTCGGCCAGCAACATCATCTGTCTCGCGTTGCCAGACACCAGGACGACATCAGGAGCGAACGCCGCGTCCGTCAACGGAGCATAAATGGCGACACCAAACGATTCCCCGCGCCGAGGGATTCCGGGGACTTCCGCCATGTCGATGTATTCGAGTTGGACCATCGTTCCGACCAAGCCCTCCAGTTCCTTCGCCGTGGCTTCCGGCAAGTCGATGCCGTGTGTGTACGAGCCGATCGGACAGCCGTAATGGTCGGACGCGGTGGTCTAAAAGGTGCGTCCGTCGGCGGCCAATTTCCAATAGGTGCAACCCGATAGCGCGACCGCTTCGATTCGCGGCACGCCCTCCGGAGCCGCGCTCTGAAACTTGATCGCCACCGGTTGCGACCGCAATGTCAGTAATTCAATCAACTGTGCTGCTGGGGGCATGTGGAACTCTCCGTAGCACAGGCGGCCCGCCTGTGACTTTTCGCGAAAATCGACGCAGGCGAGCCGCCTGCTCTACGTTTCTTAAAACATATTCGTCGTGCTGTTGCTGAGAGGGTCCAACTGACCCTCGGTGGGCTCCGCTCAGCAGAACCACGACTCTGTCAGTCTGGGAGCCTTCCGCCGATCCAGCGGCAGTGACCGAACGATGACCGGAGGTTGTCGCTCGTGAGCCAAATCCAAAACGCGGTAAAACGTTGTCGCAGTGTCCTCGCCTGCCTGAGTCGCTTGCTCCACCAGTCGAGCGACTTCCTTTTGCAACAAGTCCATGCGCGGATCGGGATGCGTCCAGCGGTAGCTGAAGGCGGCCTCGTCCAGCGGCCCACGATGTGGCAGAGTCTCCGGATGTTCGGCCAGCCAGGAGCCGGGCGGGATCAGCAGCCGGATTGCATACTGCACTGGATCAACGTGATCGATCAATCCATTGGCTTCGATGAAATCCAGCACTTCGCAGTAATCTTCCCGCGTCGTCCAGGGCGTGAACACGACCCATGTCGGTTGCAGTGCGATGCCCGCGTCGCGCACGATCGTCAGCGCGGCGGTCACGTCGTCCCGCGTATGTTGCTTGTCGAAAATCCGCAGCACTTTTTCGCTGAGCGATTCCACGGCCGAGATGATGAACAAGCAGCCGGCCGCGGCAAATTCCGGTAAGTCCTCGCCTCGATTCAAGAGGTGTTCGACCTTGGCCGTGAAGTCGAACGTGAGCATCGGAAACTCTGCGTGCATCGCGCGGACCACACGCAGCGAATGCTTAGGTCCGTTCAAAAAGTCCGGATCGCCGAACGTGATGTGAGTGGCTCCTGCACGCACTTGGCGGCGGATGTCCTCCAGCACGACGTCGGGTGGCACGGTAAAGAACCGGCCTTCGTACACCGGCGGGATTGGGCAGTGCGTACACAAATGCAAGCAACCGCGACTGGCTTCGACGTAACCCGCCGTGCGACGCTGGCCGTTGTGTTCCAACTGGGCGTACTTATCCAGAGTCGGCAGCGCATCTCGTTCGGGAATCGCAAACGACAACCGCACGAGATTCGGACCCGCCGGTTGCTGACGCCGAATCACGCCCGCGACTTGAGCACCGGTCTCTGATTCCATTGACTCGACCAGCGCAACCAGCGGCCCTTCGTATTCCCCGCCGATGCACGAGTCCGCGCCGTGGGTCAGCAGGTACTCGGAGTTCAACGCGGCATAGAGCCCGTAGCAACAGATGTGGCAGTGCGGATTGATTTCTCGCAGCCGTTCGATGACCCGCACGCCCAACCGCATCGCCGTGTGCATGGGGACAGAGATCCCGACAAACCGCGCCCGCGATGCAATTTCCGCGTCAAACTTCTCGACCGCGATGTCGATCGCCACCGGCAAGTAACCCGCGCGACGCAAGAATCCCACCGGCATAGCAACACCGAGCGGTTGGTGCCCCAACTCGTAACACGAGACTAACAGAATGGAACCTTCGCCGCGCAAGTCCACCATTAGTCCTCCGGAGTCCGCCGCTCGCCGAGCGCGGGCACGTTCGACGACACTGGCAGGCACTGAAAGGAGCCGACTGCCATGTCACAAGTTGGATTGTAGAACTCATCCAGTTTCAAACACAGGCAGGGTTTGACAGTGTTGGTCTATCGACAGCGTTGAGACCTGCAGCGACTCGATCGCGCGGACCGCCGTGGGTGGCAGTGGTGTCGATCGTGACGACAAAAACTTTGACCGGCTCACTGAAGTCCTCGAATCGCTCCGATTCACAGTCGATCGACTGAACTTGGCGGAAGTTTAAGGGCTCCCCCTTGACACTTTGGGGGTCGAGACGTTCCCCTATTGCCCAACTCATGGGTGCCAGCCGATATGACCGGTAGCTGCCTGTGGGTTCCCGCCAGAGTGCCCGGCCTCTACACAACCTGCCTTCAATCTCTGATAACCTCAGACCTGCCGGTGCTCATCGGGCACGTTTCCTTTTTGAAGACCTACCGTTCCGGTTCGGCAAATCGCTGAGCCAATAGACCAAGGAGTTTCGTCCATGGGAATGCGTCCTTCACGTCGTGACTTTCTGCATGTGGGCTTCTGCGGAGGCATTGGCCTGACGCTCGCCGACTACTTCGCCTTGAAGGCCAAGGCAGACATTAAGAAATACGAGAGCAAAGAGGGGACAGCCAAGTCCGTCATTTTCATCTATTTGCCCGGTGGCGCTGCTCACCAGGAGACCTGGGATCCAAAACCGTATGCTCCGATTGAGTACCGCGGCCCGATGAACTCGATCCAGACGAACGTCTCCGGCACGTTCATCAACGAGATGATGCCGAAGACCGCTCAAATCGCCAGCAAGCTGACGATTTGCCGCTCGATGACGCACGGCGAAGCGGCTCACGAGCGTGGCACGCACAATATGTTTACCGGCTATCGTCCCAGCCCGGCCTTGCAGTTTCCGAGCATGGGCAGCGTGGTCTCGCACGAGTTCGGCCCACGCAAGAATCTGCCGCCGTACGTTTGCATTCCGGGCCAGCCGAACGAGTTCGCCGGAACCGGCTATCTCAGTTCGTCGTTCGCTCCGTTCAGCCTCGGTTCCGATCCGGCCGCGGCCGGCTTCACTGTCCGCGACCTGAAGCTGCCTGGCGGTGTCGATGACACCCGCTTCACTCGGCGACGCACGATCCTCGACACGGTCAACGATCACTTCAAGACGAAAGAAAAGTCCGACTCGCTCGACGCGGTCGACACGTTCTATCAACGAGCCTACGGACTCGTATCGTCAGTCGATGCTCGCGAGGCGTTCAACATTGACGCTGAGCCGTCACCGATTCGCGACGCCTACGGTCGCAACACCGCCGGTCAGCGCATGCTGATGGCTCGCCGATTGGTTGAGTCGGGCGTTCGATTCGTCACGCTGACCTACGGCGGATGGGACATGCACGACAACATCAATGGCAGCATCCGCAGCCAGTTGCCGGCGTTCGATCAAGCGTATGCTCAGCTCATCTCTGACCTTGATGGTCGTGGTCTGCTAAAGGACACGCTGGTCTGCATCGCCTCGGAATTTGGCCGCACGCCAAAGATCAACGCGACCGCTGGCCGCGATCACTGGCCGAAAGTCTTCAGCGTCGTCTTTGCCGGCGGCGGAATGAAGCCGGGAATCGTTTATGGTTCGTCGAACTCGACCGCCAGCGAACCGGAAGATGACGCCCTCGGCGTCGAAGATTGGGCGACCACGATTTACCACTGCCTGGGCATCGTTGCCGACAAGGAACTGATGGCTCCCGGCGATCGTCCGATCGAAATCGTCGATGGCGGCAAGGTCCGAAAGGAATTGCTCGCATAGTTGTTAATAACCTTGGATTGAGATAACGGCTTTCGGCCGTCGGCTCTCGGCGATCGGCCTCACCGGCGGTCAGTTGAGAGTAGATAGCCGAAAGCCGTTGTCACATCCCTTGCCTGCTGCCTCTTCACCGCTTCACGGAGCTCGACTCATGTTCCGAAGAATTCTGGTATCACTCCTGATCGTGGTTTGTGCGACGTCCGCGTTTGCCGCGTCACCACGGCTGAGCATCATCAATCCGCGAGGCGTGCAGCGCGGCACCGAAGCGGTGCTGACTTTCAGCGGCTCACAGCTTGGCGATGGGGAGCAGATCCTCTTCTACTCGCCCGGAATTGAAGTCGTGAAGGTCGAAACCGTCGACGTCAACAACTGCAAGGCGACGGTCAAGATCGCACCCGACTGCCGACTCGGCGAGCACGTTGCTCAGGTGCGGACGAAAACCGGCATCTCCGACTATCGGACGTTCTACATCGGAGCGTTGCCGCAAGTGGATGAGAAAGAGCCGAACAACTTCTTCGACCAACCGCAGCCAATCACGCTGAATCAAACGGTCGTCGGCACGATCGGCGGTGAAGACGTTGATTACTACATCGTCGAAGCCAAAAAAGGACAACGCATCTGCGCTGAGGTCGAGGCTCTGCGTCTTGGTTCGGCGTTTTTCGATCCGTATGTGGCAATCCTCGACATGAAGCGATTTGAGCTTTCGGCCGCAGACGACACGCCGCTGGTTGGTCAGGACGCAGTCGCGTCGATCGTCGCCCCGGAGGACGGCAAGTACGTCATTCAAATCCGTGAGACCGCCTATGGCGGAGGCAGTAATTATCGGCTTCACATCGGCACGTTTCCGCGTCCGCTCGCCGTTTATCCAGCGGGTGGAAAACTCGGTGACGAAGTCGAGCCTAAATTCCTTGGCGATCCAGCCGGTGAGTTCGTGCAGAAATTCAAGCTGCCGACGGCAGACTCGAAAGAGTTCACGGGCTTGTTCGCGACCGTCGGCACCGAGACCGCTCCATCGCCGAATCCGTTTCGCTTGTTCGAGCACGGCAACTCGCTGGAAGTCGAACCGAACAATACGGTCGCTCTGGCGACGCCCGCGACGCTGCCGAACGCCTTCAACGGGATCTTGCAAGAGCCGGGTGATATCGACTTCTTCAAGTTCACCGCGACCAAAGGACAAGTCTATGAAGTCGAGTGCTACGGCCGCCGCATCCGCTCGGCGATCGACCCCGTGATGACGTTGTACAACGCCCAAGGTGGCGGCATCGTCGGCAATGATGACTCGCGCGGACCGGACAGCTACTTTCGAGTGACGATCCCTGCCGACGGCGAATACCTGCTAAGCGTGACCGATCACCTCCAGCGCGGTGGACCGGGCTTCGTGTATCGCGTCGAATTCACGGGCGTCGTGCCGTCACTGCAGTTGAGCATTCCGCAAGTCGAGCGATACGGCCAGTACCGTCGCCAAGTTTACATCGCGAAGGGCAATCGCTTCGGCACGATCATCAACGCCAGCCGAGCCAACTTCGGCGGTAAACTGCTGCTCGAACCACAAGGCATGCCCGCAGGAATCACGATCGTCGCCGAGCCGATGGCTGAGAACCTTGCCTCAATGCCAGTCGTCTTCGAGGCCGCAGCCGACGCACCAGTCAACGGCGCGCTGGTCGATTTCATCGGACGCCATGCCGACAACCCAGCCATTCGCGGCGGCTTCTTCAATCGCGCCGAGTTCATCATCGGTGCCCCCGGACAGTCGATGTACTCGTGGCGTGACGTCGATCGCCTGGCGGTGGCGGTCGTTGACGAACTGCCGTTCAAGATCGACCTCGTCGAACCGAAAGTCCCGCTGGCGCAAAACGGCTCGATGCAATTGAAGGTCGTAGTGACTCGCAAAGAAGGCTTCAAAGCCCCGATCAATTTGATCTTCCCATTTGCTCCGCCGGGCGTCGGTGCCGCGCCGAACGTGACGATCCCCGAAGGTCAGAACGAAGCGCTGTACCCGATCAATGCTGCCGCCAACGCTCAGATTGGCAAGTGGCGGGTCTTCGTGCTCGGTTCTGCCGAAATCGGCGGAGCCGCGTTTTCGTCAACACAACTCGGCAACCTGGAGATCTCGGCTCCGTGGGTCACCTTCGCAATGCAACGCGCGGCGGTCGATCAAGGCCTGCCGACGGAAGTCGTCTGCAAAGTCGATGTGACGACGCCGTTCGAGGGGAACGCCAATGTCCAACTCCTCGCGTTGCCCAACAAAGTTCTTTCTCAGCCGTTGCAATTCACGAAGGACACGAAAGAACTGGTCTTCAAGGTCACCACCGAGAAGGACAGTCCCGCCGGCAAGCACGGCATCTTCGGCGTCGTGACGATCACGGCCAACGGCGAACCAGTGACGCATAACGTAGGCGGAGCCGAACTCCGCATCGACGTACCGTTGCCGCCCAAGCCCAACACCCCGGCCCCGATGCCAGCGCCGGCCGTCGCCGCTGCGGCTCCTGCGCCAATGCCGGTTGCCGCCGCGCCCCCGAAGCGACTCAGCCGTCTGGAACAACTTCGCGAAGACGCCAAAGCCAAAGTCGGGAAGTAGAGAACTTGAATCACCGCTGATCCTCGCTCATTGGGATTACGGCTAATCAGTGAGGATGAGCGTTCCCAACAGATTTCAAAACAACCTCTCAATCGAGGAGTGAACTAATGCGATTTCCCAAGACCTTGCCAGGGTTGGCGACGCTTCTTTTGGCCGGAGGTTTGGCAGCGTCCAGTGCCGTCGCTCAAGAGCCGGTGCCGGTTTCCATCGCCGTTTATCCGCCGAACGCGCAGATCAACACGATTCGGGATCGGCAGTCGATCGTCGTGCAAGCAACCTACGCGGATGGGATCACTCGCGACGTTACCAAAGCGGCGACATTCGCGTTTGCCAATCCGGCGTTCGTGAAGTTCGAGAATCACACGATGTTCCCAGTCGCCGATGGGAAGACCGAGCTGAAAGTAGACTTCGGCGGGAAGTCGGTGGTCGTGCCGGTCGAGGTGGCTCAGGCAACGGCGGATCGGCCGATCTCGTTCAAACTCGACGTCATGCCAGTCTTCATGAAGGCCGGCTGTAACACAGGGTCGTGTCACGGAGCAGCTCGCGGGAAAGACGGCTTTCGTCTCTCGCTGTTCGGCTTCGATCCGGACGGAGACCACTATCGCCTGACGCGCGAAATGAGCGGCCGCCGCATCAATCTGGCATTGCCTGCGGAAAGTTTGCTGGTGGAGAAGAACACCGGCGTCGTCCCCCACACCGGCGGCAAGCGGTATGAGCCAAACAGCGAACTGAATCAAACCACGATCCGCTGGCTGGAAGCGGGTGCGCCCAACGATGTGGGCGAAGTGCCGAAGGTGCTGGCGGTTGAAATTTATCCGCCCAGCGCGGTGCTCGATGGCGAAGGCTCAACGCAGCAGATCACTGTCCGAGCGAAGTATTCGGACGGCACCGATCGCGACGTCACCTCGCTGGCGTTCTTCATGACCAACAACGACACCTCGGCGGGTGTCTCGCAGCAAGGACTCGTCACGGCCGGCAAACGCGGCGAGGCGTTCCTGATGGCTCGCTTCGAGACGCACACCGTCGGTTCGCACTTCATCACGCTGCCGAAAGGCTTCCAATACAACGCTCCGCAATTGCCGGAGAACAACTATGTCGATCACCTCGTCAACGAGAAGCTCAAGCGACTGCGGATCAACCCCAGCGAACTTTGCACCGACGAGGAGTTCGTCCGCCGAGCGTACCTCGACATTGTCGGAGTGCTGCCGGCCGTCGAGGAGTACACCAAGTTCATGACGAACGCCGACCCGAAGAAGCGGGACGCGCTCGTGGATGAACTGCTTGGTCGCAAAGAGTTCGTTGAGATGTGGGTGATGAAGTGGGCCGAGTTGCTACAGATCCGCACGAACCAGCAGATCACGACGAAACCGATGCTCCGCTACTATGAATGGCTGCAAGAACGAGTCGCCAAAAATATGCCGATGGACCAGATGGTTCGCGAACTGCTCTCGGCCAAGGGAGGCACGTTCGCGAACGCCGCGACCAACTACTACCAGATCGAACGGGACACACTGAAGACGTCTGAGAATGTCGCCCAGGTCTTCATGGGGATGCGGACTCAATGTGCTCAGTGCCACAACCACCCATTCGACCGCTGGACGATGGACGATTACTACAGCTTCGCCGCGTTCTTCGCGCAGATCGGCCGCAAGCAGGGCGAAGACCCGCGCGAGATCATCATCTTTAATGCCGGCGGCGGCGAAGTGGCTCATCCAATCGGCGGCCGGCCAATGAAACCCAAATTCCTCGGTGGCGCTGTGCCCGATGTCGCCGGCAAGGATCGACGCGAAGTCATGGCCAATTGGCTGGCCTCGAAAGAGAACCCGTACTTCGCCAAGAATCTGGCGAACATTGTCTGGTCGCACTTCTTCGGCCAAGGCATCATCGATCAAGTCGACGACGTGCGCGTCAGCAACCCGCCGTCGAATGCCGAACTGATCGACGAACTCGGCAAGAAATTCACCGAGTACAACTACGACTTCAAAAAACTGGTCCGCGACATTTGCACCAGCCGCATCTATCAACTCTCGACCAAGACCAACGAGACGAACGCGCTCGACGATCGAAACTTTTCTCACGCAACGCTGCGGCGCATCCGCTCGGAAGTGCTGCTGGACTGCATCACGCTGGCGACGCAAACCAAAGACAAGTTCGGCGGCCTGCCGCTCGGCTCACGCGCCGTTCAAATCGCCGACGGCAACACTTCGACGTACTTCCTGACGACCTTCGGTCGAGCGACTCGCGACAGCGTTTGCTCGTGCGAAGTGAAAATGGAACCGAACCTGTCGCAAGCTCTGCACCTGCTCAACGGCGACACGATCAACAGCAAGCTCCAACAAGGAGGACTGATCGATCTCCGCTTGAAAGAAGGCAAAACTCCGCCGCAGATCATCGAGGAAATGTACCTCCGCACGTTGACCCGTAAGCCGACGGAAAAGGAACTGGCCGCGCTCAACGGCGTCCTCGTCAACGAGAAGGATCCCAAGCCGGTCCTCGAAGACGTGTTCTGGTCGCTGCTGAACTCGCGAGAGTTCGTGTTCAATCATTAGGCCAACAAGTTCAGCGGAGGCAAATCATGTCGGCGATCGCATTAGCACCAGAGTCAGTCGTGGATCGACCGTCATTCATGGCTCTTGGGGTCAAGTTGTTGCCAATACTCCGTCTGCCGTCCGAAGAAGTCGAGGCGCGAGGCGTGGCGATCTACCAATCGCGATTGAAGCCAGACTTGGAATCGAGTCACGATGGTCGCGTTGTCGCGATCGATGTCGAAAGCGAAGACTTCGAAGTGGCTGACACAGCCGTGGATGCCATGTGTCGGCTGGCCGCCCGACATCCGGACGCTCAGGTTTGGATTGAACGAATCGGATGCCGAGCTGCGACCGTCATTCGGTAACGGTGCAACATGTTGTTGGGTTACGTTCGCAGAACGCGAGATGGATTGGAGCCTGTTCTTCAATTGAAGGTGATTGGCTCAGACAAGAAGTGGCAGACATTGGTGTTCGTGATCGACACAGGTTTCACCGGCTACTTGGCAGTCACTCGGGAAATGTTGCGACAACTTGGACTTCCGATTTCCGGATCGCAACGAAGTATTTTGGCCGACGGCCTGACAAGCCGCTGTGATGTGGTTGTCGTGACTGTGGATTGGGATGGAGTGGGACGAACATTTGAAGCTCAGGTTTTCGACGGTGATCCGTTGATCGGCACACGGTTACTCGAAGGTTTCGACGTATCGGTTTCCATGAACGAAGGTGGCATCGCCGAGATCACGAAATCAATTCCCCTCGTACCGAGATGATCACGCACAGAAAAATATGCCAACTCGCGTTCGTAAAACCTGGCGAGAGAAACTCCAGGATGACAAAGACCTGCCGAAGGTTTCGGTCATCGAAGGGAAGTTGTCGAAACACTGGGGCGCGAGGACATGTGCGATTCCGGCTCCGAGGGAAGTGAACGAGGTGATGAAGTCAGTCCCGAAAGGAAAGCTGATCACGACGAAGGAAATTCAGGCCACGATCGCGGCCAAGCACCACGCGACGATGGCCTGTCCGATGTGTTGCGGCATCTTTGCGTGGATCGCGGCTCGTGCAGCCGACGAGGCCGAGTCCGAAGGGGCCAAACGCATCACGCCGTACTGGCGGACGTTGAAGACTGGCGGGGAACTCAACCCGAAGTTTCCCGGCGGAGTGGAAGCCTTGAAGGTGCGGCTCGAAGCCGAAGGGCATCGAGTCGTTCCCAAGGGAAAGAAGTGGATCGTTGCGGATTATGAGAGTCGTTTGGTTTCGTCCGGTTCGTCGGATCGAGCCAAAAAGAGCAGTCGGGCAAGCTCACACGGCCAACCTGCAAAATCTGCCGGTTGAGACCGATAGACGAAGTGGCGAAGAGTTTTTGGAATGTGACGAGTTTCGTAGGTTGGGTCTCTGATCCGACCCTGTGGTTCGAAAAGGTCAGTTCAGAACGGTCGGCTCGGAGAGCCAACCTACTTGTTGGGAGATTAAGTCATGACAGCAAAGTTCTTTTCATGGTTCGGCGTCGCGGGTTTGGCCTGCGGTCTGTTAGCGATTTCGGCAACCACCGCGACTGCGGCCGACGCTCCGAAGGTCACCTACATCGATCACGTCCTGCCGATCCTGCGAGCCAAGTGCTTGAGCTGTCACAACACAGACAAGAAGAGCGGCGGCCTCGATCTCTCGAACTTCACGGCCGTGAAGACCGGCGGTGGTTCAGGCGAAATTTTTGATCCGGGGAACTCCGGCGCGAGCATCTTGTGGAAGGTCATCAACCACGAAGAAGAGCCGAAGATGCCGCCTAACAGCGACAAACTGCCGGCCGACATGCTGGCTGTCATCAAGAACTGGATCGACGGTGGTGCGCTCGAAACGACAGGCAGCAAGGCTCTCGCCAGCAAGAAACCGAAGATGGATCTGAAGCTCTCCGCGGCACCAACGGTGCGACCGGAAGGTCCGCCGCCAATGCCGGAACGGATGAGCCTCGCGCCGGTCATCAAGACACGTGCGACGACGGCAATCACCAGCCTCGCCGTCAATCCGTGGTCTCCGCTCGCGGCCGTGCCGGGACAGAAGCAAGTCCTGCTTTACAACACCGCCACGCTCGAATTGGTGGGAGTGCTGCCGTATCCGGAAGGGATTCCGCAAGTGCTCAAGTTCAGCCGCAGCGGCAGTCTGTTGATGGCTGCTGGCGGACACGCAGCCGCTCAGGGCAAGGTTGTGGTCTTCAACGTCAGAACTGGTGAGCGAGTCGCTGAAGTCGGCGATGAACTCGACACGATTTTGGCTGCAGACATTTCGCCTGACCAATCGCTGATCGCGCTGGGTGGTTCGGCGAAAATGATTCGCGTCTATTCGATCGCCGATGGCTCGAAGATTTGGGAATCGAAGAAGCACACCGACTGGGTTACGTCATTGGCATTCGCACCCGACAGCGTGTTGCTGGCAACCGGCGACCGCAACGGTGGCGCGTTCGTGTGGGAGGCCGAGACCGGCCGCGAATTCCACACGCTGAAAGCTCACACGGCGATGATCACCGGCTTCTCGTGGCGGCTGGATTCCAACATCCTCGCGTCGTCCAGCGAAGACACGACCGTGCGTCTGTGGGAAATGGAAAACGGCGGAAACGTCAAAGGCTGGGGAGCACATGGAGCCGGAGCCTCTTCCGTCGATTTCGCTCGCGATGGCCGCATCATCTCCGCGGGCCGCGACCGAGTCGTAAAAATTTGGGACCAGAACGGCACCGCTGTTCGAGCCTTTGAGGCGATGGGCGACCTCGCTCTGGCTTGTGCGATTTGCAACGAAACGAACCGCGTCATCGGAGCGGACTGGACCGGAGCGATCCGCGTCTGGAACGCTGTCGACGGCGTGAAGATCGGCGACCTGACGCCGAACCCGCCGACACTCGAAGAACGTCTCGCTGCCGCCAACGTCGCCGTGCAAGCCACGACCGCGGAAGCCAAAGTTGCGACTGACGGCTACACCGCCGCTCAAGCCGCCGCCGTCAAAGCCACAACCGACCTCAACACGGCCAACACCAAGATGGTGGAGTTGACGAAAGTCGTCACGGACACGACTGCTGCCACCGTGACGAGCAAGGCTGCCATCGCCGCCGCGCAAGCCGCTCACGATGCCGCTGCAAAGGTCGTCGCGACGCTCGATCCGGTCGTCCCCGCGCTGACTGACTCAGTCACAAAGGGGACCGAAGCCGCCACGAAGAACGCCGAAGACAAAGAAATCGCAGCCGCTGTTACTGCACTCAAGGCATTGCTCGACAACCGAGCCGCGACTCTGACCAATAACAAGAAAGTCGTCGCCGACAAAGTCGTTGAACTGGCCAAGGGGAAGGAGCTACTTGTTGCTCAAGAAAAACTGATCACCGACAGCAACGTCGCGATCGAAGCGGTCAAGAAGACGATCCCCGATCTGACTGTTGCTAATAAAACGATGACCGATAAGGCCGTCGCCGCGAAAGCAGTCGCCGATGCCGCGAACGCCAAGCTCGCCGCTTCGCAGCAACAGGTCGTCCGCTGGACGGCCGAGATCGACTTCGCCACGAAGCTGCGAATTCTCACCGAGAAGCAAGCCCTCGCCGCTCCGCTCGTCGCCGCTTCGGAAGAGGCTCTGAGTGCCGTCAATAAAATGAAGGCCGACCTCGCCGCAGCTCAACAAGTGGTCGTGACGTCTCAAACGAACGTCAACAATGCGAACGCGGCCGTTGCCGCCGCCAAGCAAGTCCTGGCCACCGCGACCACTGAGCACGCGGCAATCACCACGACCGTCGCCGGTCTCGAAGCCGCACTGCCGGCGCTCAAAGAGGCTCAAGCCAAGGGAGCCGAAGCCGCCGCCAAGGCTCCGACCGACAAAGAACTCGCCGCCGCTGCCGAGATGCTCAAGACAGCTCTCGACAAACAAACGGCCAGCCTGGCCGCGATGAAAGCCTTGGTGGTTGAGAAAGCTGCCGCGATCGAGAAAGCCAAAGTCGTCGTCGCCGATATGGAAAAGAAAGCTGCCGACGCCGTGGTGGTGCTCACTGCTTCAAACGCCAAAGTCACGGAACTCACCGCCGCGATGAAGCCGATCGAAGACAAATTCGCCTCGGCCAAACAAGCTGCCGATCAAGCTTTGCAGCCCGTCACCGCGTTGCAGCAAGAGATTCAGAAACTGAAGGAAGTGAAGCTCTAACCAACCTCACGCCCTTTCCGATTCGGATGAGGAATTCGCCATGTTCCATCGACGCGATGCCATGATGCGATTGGGGCAGATGGGGCTGGGAGCGTTGACTCTGCCCCAGCTCTTGAGGGCAGAGTCGGATCAGCGAGCGACTCGCGCGATCACGAAGAGGTCGGGCAAAGCGAAGGCGGCCATACTCGTCTATTTGTGGGGTGGTCCTCCGCAGCATGACACGCTGGATTTGAAGCCGAATGCTCCGGAGGGAATTCGCGGATTGTTTGAGCCGATCGATTCGGTCGTGCCTGGCATTCAAGTCTGCGAGCACCTGCCACAGATCGCGAAGCACACGGACAAGATGGCGATCATTCGCTCGCTGACGCATCCCAGCAACAACCATGAGCCGAGCGTTTATCACACGCTGACCGGCCGAGTGAACAACACGCTGGCGGTGCCGAGGAATGCTCGCAATCGCCGCGACTTCCCGACACTGGGTTCGATCGTCGGCTACTTCTCGCCGCAAAGCGGCATTCCGGCGAGCGTCACGATTCCGCGACCGATTGGTCACGACGGTGTCGTGTATTCGGGGACGCACGCCGGGTTCCTTGGACCGAAGTACGATCCGATCGAGACACAGCCGCCGGCCGAAGTGAATGAGAAGGCTCCGCACAGTTTTGATCTGCCACCGGGAGTCGATGAGCATCGGTTGCAGTTGCGATATGGCTTGCTCAACACGGTCGAGTCCATCGACCGAGAGATGCAGCGGCAGAAGGCGACTCGCGGACTGGACAGCTATCGCGAGCAGGCGTTTCGGATGCTGACGTCACCGGAGGCGAAACGGGCATTTCGGTTGGATGGCGAATCGGAAAAGCTTCGCGACCGGTACGGCCGCAATGAATATGGCGAGTGCTTCTTGATGGCTCGGCGACTGGTCGAGTCGGGAGTCCGTCTGGTGACGTTCACTTGGTACTACGTCGCGCCGAAGGACGGCAACGTCTTGAACGTGTGGGACAACCACGGCGGCACCGGCTCCATTGGCGGCATCACCGGCTATCAGATGCTCAAAGAGAATTATTGCCTGCCGTCGCTCGATCAGGGCTTCTCGGCGCTGATGGAGGACTTGTCGGAGCGCGGCATGCTCGACGACACGCTGGTCGCGATGTATGGCGAGTTCGGGCGAACTCCGAAGATCAATCCCAACAAAGGCCGAGACCATTGGGGCGCGTGTCAGTCGGTCGTGCTGGCTGGTGGAGGCATTCGCGGCGGACAGGTCTATGGCTCCAGCGACGAGCACGGGGCGTATCCGAAGACGAAGCCGGTCTCGGTCGAGGATCTACACGCCACGATGTTTCATTCGCTGGGGCTCAGCCCGGAACTCGAAATTCACGACAACGAGAATCGGCCATATCGCATCAGCGAGGGGCAGCCGATTCTGGATTTGTTCGGCGCGTGATGCAACGTGCTCGTAGCCTGACTCTCCGAGTCGGGCATTCGGTCAAAACCCGACTCGGAGAGTCAGGCTCCGAGAACCGTCAACCACGGCCGCGTGCGATGCGGCCGTTGATGAACAGGGCGATCAGCAGCACGACGCCCTTCACGAAGTCGCGCAGAAAGTCGAAGTCCGGGATCCAGTCGATCTTTGCCAGCATCAAGCCGACATTCAGAACAGTGAAGGTGAGCACGCCGATGAGCGTGCGCGGCATACTTCCTTCGCCGCCGAACAGGCTGGTCCCGCCGAGCACCACGCAGGCGACCGCCTCCAGCAACAAGTCGGCGTTCTGATCGAGCGTGATGCTCCCCATCCGGCCGGCGTTGACCAGACCGCCAAGAGCCGCGGTCCAACCGCTGATCACTAAGCACGCGACTACGATGTGCGGCGTGCGAACGCCTGCCAAGCGAGCCGCCTCGCGGTTGCCGCCGGTCATGTAGACATAGCGGCCGAAGCGCGTGTATTGCAGGACGACATGCCCCACCAGCATGACGGCCACCGCCAGAATCGCGCTGTAGGGAATGCTCAAGTCCCCCACGAACAGGCTGTCGTTGCCGAGCGATTTCAGCAACGACGGCAATTGGAACTGTTTGCTCTTCGTCAGGTACTTCGCCATGCCCTGGCAAACAAACATCATCGCCAGCGTGATGATGAAACTGGGGAGCCGCGACGTGACCGTCAGCACTCCGGACAGCCAGCCAATCAGCAAGGCGATGAGAAACGGTGCCACTAACACGATCAGCAACGAGATACTTCTCAGCTCAGGGTCATCGCCACCCTTCACGACAAATAGCCATTGAAATAGCACTCCGCAAACGCAGGCGGCCAACAACGCAATCCGGCCGACAGCCAAGTCGATCTCACCCGTCAGCAGCACAAACGTCAGCCCCACCGAAACGATGGCCAGCACCGCTCCTTGCTCCAGCACCAGGCTGGCGGTGCCGAGCGTCAAGAAATCGCTGGGACCGACCAGCACCGTGAAGATCGCCAGCAGCACCAGCAGGCTGATCACCGGAGCCAAATCGCCCCCGTGCCAGCGGTCGCGCAGCCATGATTTCCAGCCCGAACTTGCATGTGTGTCAGTCATTGTGGGGGGCATTGTGACGGTCGACGCACGTCGCGAGTAGCGTGGCGGACACCTCACGAACTCAGACTGAGATGAGACGAGTCGGCAAGTTCAGCCGGTCGGTTCAATTGAAGAAGCTCTGCCGAATTTGCCGATCAGGTCTGAGGCCGAATGGCTCGGCTACAAGGACATCCGCCATGACAAGCGAACTCAACGTGCTGGCCTTGGTGAAAGACACCGAGCGATACATTTTCCTGTACGACGAAGACAGCTCGGACGTCTTGCTGCAACAGCTTGGCCAGTTCGCGGCCGACAAAGACCTGAGCTTCACCTGGTACGACGCAGCAGTGCTCAGCCAGAAGGTTCGCCGATTAAAGGAAGAGGCCGAGGCGGAAGCTCGCGAGCAATGGTCGCGCGAGACGACGTGGTAGTAGGTCAGGCTTTCCAGCCTGACCCGATTTGGCAGGATCACGTCAACCCTTGATCGTGTCAGCCTGGAAAGGCTGACGTACAACCATGCACGCCGCCGTTGACGGATTCCTGCGATCGTTGCGTATCGAGCGGAATGCTTCGCCGCTGACTCTGAAGTCGTACTCGGAAGACTTCAACAGCCTCTTCGACTACTTGCAGGATCGCGTCGGTCGCATCCCGGAGCCGTCAGAAACCGACATCTCGATGCTGCGTGGCTACGTCGCGTATCTCCACGAGTGCCAGTACGCCAAGACCACAATCGCGCGGCGACTCGCTTCCCTGCGGAGCTTCTTTCGATACTGCGCTCGCGAGAAGCTGACGACCTCGAATCCTGCGAAAGCACTCCGGACGCCGCGCACCGGGCGCAAGCTGCCGAGCTTTCTCACAGCTCAACAAACAGTCGCGCTCGTCGAAGCTCCGCCGAGCGACGAACCAGCCGGCCTGCGCGACCGAGCGATGCTGGAGACGATGTACTCGGCCGGCCTGCGTGTTGCCGAACTGGTCGGACTCAATCTTTCCGACTGGGATCAAGACGCGAACGTGTTGCGCGTTCGTGGAAAGGGACGCAAAGAACGGATCGCACCGGTCGGCCAACACGCGAGCGCGGCTCTCCATAAATGGCTCGCCGTGCGAGATGTCGCTGCGGACGCTCGGCTAGAAGATCATGAGGCGGTCTTTCTGAACCGATTCGGCAAGCGGCTGACGACTCGCAGTGTCGGACGCATGTTGGAGAAATACGTAAAGGCGAACGGCCTCGACTCAAAGATCAGCCCGCACTCGATGCGGCACACGTTCGCCACGCACATGCTCGATGGCGGAGCCGATCTGCGCAGCGTCCAGGAATTGCTCGGCCACAAGAGCCTGACGACGACGCAGATCTACACGCACGTCAGCACGCAACGGATGCGTGAAACTTACGATAAGGCCCATCCACATTCGCAACCGGTACGCGGGCGAAAGTAGACCGGTCACTCCGTGACTGTGAACTTTTTGGTAGCTGAAGTCGCCAGACTTCAGAATTCGCCGAGAAAACTGAACTCTGGCGAGTTCAGCTACCAATTCTTTCACAGCCTCTCCGTGACCGGAATGTTCGAGTCACGGAGTGACTCGTCTACTCTGCGAATTCGATGTCACAGCCAACTTGCCGGGTCTCGACAACTTCCGGTTGTTTGCCGGCGAGCAGCGCATCGACGGCATCGCGCAAGAATCGCTCGCCGACCTTGGACTCGTCCAAGTGATCGTCGATCTTGCCCATGTAAGCGACACGCCGCTGTTGATCGAGCACAAAGACGTGCGGCGTGCAGGTCGCACCATAGGCTCGCGCGATCTTTTGAGTGGGGTCGATCAGATAGGGGAAGTTGAAGCCGCTGTCAGAGGCTCGCGATTTCATCTGCGGCAACTGATCGGACGGCTGCCGGCTGACGCTGATCGCGACGAACTCGACTCCTTTGTCGCGGTAATCATCCACGAAACGAATCAACCGACGCTCGTAAGCCTTTACCACCGGGCAGTGATTGCAGGCGAAGACGACGACCACCAGTTTGGCATCTTTCAAGTCGTCGAGGCTGTGCCGCTTATCATCAACTCCGAGCAGCTCTTTCCAGACGGGAGCCGGCTTGCCGATATCCAGCACTTTGTTGAACTTCGCGGCCGACAGCGATGCCGCCGAGATCAGTGCTGCCAGTCCGGCAACCTGAATGGCGACACCACGATTCCATCGGCGAGTGCGCGTCATCACACGATTCCCCACTCGCATCATTTTTTGGGTTTCGCCGCCGCAGGTTTCGCCGCCGCAGGCTTTGTCGCTTCGGACTTCGTGGGAGCGGCCTTCGCGGCGGCCGGTAGTTGCTTGAGCAGCGCCTTGTACTTTTCGACGCGGTCCGGACCATCGAGCGATGGGGCAAGCGCCAACGTGGCGCTGAGTAACTGCGACGCCTGTGTGTTCTTCTCCGGCTGCTTTTGAGCCACAAGACAGAACGCCGTGTTGTAGACGACCTCGTAGTATGCCGGCGGTTTCTTACCGGGCTGATTCTGAAGCTTGTTGCGAATGCCCGACCACCACTTAACCGCTTCGTCATACTTTTTGGGATCAGCCTCCGCCATCGCCTGCATGATGTTGCCCTTCTCAATCATCGGTTCGAGGGCATTCGGCTGGTCCTTGAGCAAAGCGTCGATCTCGGTCAGCGCTTCCGGGTACTTCTTCTCCTCGCGGAGCAAACCGATGAGCTGCGAGCGGACACGCGGCATCGCTTTCGCCGCAAGCTTGGCGAAAGCGGGATCGTCTTTCGCACGGGTGACGATTGCTTGGAATTGGTCGCGAGCTTTGGTCTGAAAATCCGCGCGAGGCTTGTCCGTCAGAGATTGGCTAATCTCCAGGCTGCTCTCTGCCAGAAAGACCAAGCCGGCCAGGTCATACTGCTTGCGTTCGTTGAGTTTTTCCAACAGCTTGACGAGGGCTTCTTTGCTGTTGGTTTCGCTGAGCTTGGCGTTGTTGATGCGGCCTTCTTCTTTGCTCTCTTCGGCGGCAATCAGTTCGGCCGCCCCTTTCTTCCATTCGCCTTTGATCATCTTGGCGAATTCGATCAGCACGCCGTTGACCGGTGGAATGTCTTCGCCGCCCGTGACCAGAATGTTGCCGACCTCAATCGAGTCGTTGACTTTGCCCAGCGCGGCATAAGCTCGGACGGAATTGACCAGAATCCGAAGCGTCGTCCTGTCCACGCCGGCGGGCGGCTTCGCTTTCAAGGCTTCGACCATGGGCTGCAACAGTTGCAGAGCCTCTTCCATCTGGTCTCCTTCCAATCGAACTTCCGCCAACAGCAACTGCGTATCTTGCAACGACTGAGCGAGCGCCGCGCCGCCTGACTCAGTCTTTCCGAAGGCGGTCAAGCTTTGCTCCAACAACTCGACCGTCTTTTTGCGATGCGTCTGCGCGACACCGGGTTTGGCAGCGTCTGCCTTCTTTTTTTCGTTGTTGTAGACGACCCAGTGCGTCTGTCCGGCAAGCAGCAATCCGGTCGGATATCGGTCAGAGACGGGGTTCACGCTGGTAAAAGTTTCGATCGCTCCGTTGAAGTCGGGTGGGTTTTGCAAGAGCTTCAGCTTGCCCTTCGCAATGCGGGCGTCGTCCGCCTCGGCGTGCTGTGGCCATTGTTTGAGCAGCAATTCTGTGGCGTCGTTAATCCGCTCCATCGCGGGGCCACGGTCCGCCGCAGGCGTCTGCCCATAGAGATACAATGCGATGTTGACTGCCAACGACGCGGCGGCGGGAGCTTTCGCGTAGTTCGTGTTTTCCTTGGCCAGAGTCAGCGCCGTCGTGTAGCCCTCGGCGGCCTTACCGACCATGTATTGAGCCGTCGCCAAGGCGAAGCGTGTGTGCAAGATTCGGTTCTTGTCTTTCACGTCCGCACTGAGTTCGATCGCCTTCGCGTAAGCCTTCTCTGCCTCAACCCAGTTGGCCTTCACGTCGGCAGGAGTCGCTGCTTCTCCGGCAGCCTTCGCGGAGGAGTCCGCCACCGCGATCGCCTCATCAAAGCTGGCCAGCGGAACTTCTTGACCACCCGCCGATAGCCGTTGCAACAGAATCGCTTCTTTTTGGTACTCGCTGGGAATCTTGATGATCGCGGTGATCCATTTCTTGGCTTCCGCCGCGGACTTAGCGGCCTCCGCCCCCTTGCGCGTTTTGGCGAGTTCGAGATGTGCTTTCGCTAATTCCAAAGCGATGCCTTGATAGCCATTCGTTCGATGGGCCGCATCGTGGACCTTCAGCCATTCGGTCGCATCCTCCACAAGGTCGTTGTATTTCTTGGTCTTTCCCAACAGCATCAGACGGAAACGATTCACTTCTTGAAACATCGCCGCATAATCCGCCTGCCGCTTGTCTTTATCGGAAGGAGCAGCCGACATCACCTCGTCGTAGATATCCAGGGCCTTTTCAACTTCGCCCATCTCTTCGGCGGCTTTGCCTCCCCACAATTTGGCGTAGATGCCGACACGCTCGTCGCGGTTTTCTTGATAGATGCTGTCGAAGCCTTTGGCGGCCTCCAGAAGAGCGACTTTGCGTGGTGGAGCGGCTGGCTCGGTGTAGGTCAGGCCGATGTTGTAATCGACCGTCGCGACCTTGAAGCGCGCGTTGTACCAGGCTTCGACCAAGGCCGTGTATTGCTTCTGTGCTTTCGTACTCAGAGTCTTGACCTTGGCTCCCATTCCCGCGCGAGCCTTATCGACACGCTCCTTGTACATCGTCACCGCTTTCTCGAACTTCGGCCGTGCCTCGCCGAGCAGCTTGCGAGCCTCCGGGATGAGCGTGTCTTTCTTCGTCTTGTCACGCAACCCCACAAGCAAGGCGTTCTGTGCGCGAAACAAAGAGATGTCGCCGGAGGTCATTTGAGCCGACGCGGCCTCTTCGTGATTCGCTTGTTCTTTGAGGAACTTGTCCAACGACGCTTGAGCCTCAACGATGTACTTCTGCTGGAGATCGGTATTCGGAGTTTCTTTGGCCGCGATCCGCAGGCTACGAGCCATCTCCAAATCCCACGTCGTTTTCACGTCGTCGGGAAGATCTGGACGCTCCTTGATTTGATTGAGGTAATGCACCGCCAATTCACCGTGACCAAGGCTATGCAAGCCACGCAGGAACTCGATGAAGTCTTCTTCCGCCCGCGCGCTGTTGGCGAAGACTCCCGCCATCAGAACAACCGCCACGCCGATGAACCCAATCAATCGTTGCCGCATCATTGCTATCCTTCTCAGAAAATCACGTCGACGGACTCCGCCGAAAAGCTCCGACAGTTCGCGGTGGAAAGTTCACCAACCAGCCAGACAATTCGCAAGCACATCGACGCTGGTCGGCAGGAATTTGCCGGCGCGGTCTCTGAATGGCAGCAGCGGCAACTTGAAACCTATCCGAGAACAACGATCGCGTTGTGAAGGACTCAGGCGACTCAACTCTTCAGTTTCAAACTCGCCTTCATCCGTGGCCGTGTCTGAATCCGCGGGAAGTGCAAATTGGTTGCCCCCGCGGATTCAGACACGGCCACGGATGACGAAAGACGCTCGCCGGAGACATCGACTTGCGTCAGGACACCGTCATTAACGACCGACCGAACTGCCGCGAGGTTCCCGCAAGTCAGCGGCGGAATGCCTGGCAAACGTGAGGCGACAGGCCGAGTCCGCCGCAAATGCCGTAATGGCAGCAGAGCCTGAATCGGCTTGGCTTCGTTGCCGAGGATGGCAGGCATGGTAGAAACCATCGAGAACGCAACTCGCAGCGAATTTGGCTCTTAGGAACTCGCCGGCAGTTGGCCCGCGATTCGCTCTTCGCTGCCATGCCTGAAACTATTGCTTGGTTTTTGAGGCATTTACTCTCTGAACGACGTGCTTGATCTTGAGGAGACACCGATGGCCAAAGCCGCTGGCAAGAAATCCGAAAAGCTGGTTCCGCTGGGGGACCGCGTGGTTGTGAAACGTGCTGAAGCTGAGACGACAACGCTCGGCGGAATCGTGCTGCCGGATTCGGCCAAGGACAAACCGCAACGCGGTGAAGTTCTGTCGGTCGGCGAAGGCTATGTCCGTCGCGACGGGAAGAAGGTCGCCCTGACCGTGAAGTCCGGCGACCGCATCCTGTTTAGTTCGTATGCCGGCGACGAGATCAAGGTCGGCGACGAAACCTACCTGCTGATGCGTGAGAGTGACATTCTCGCGACGTTCTAGTCTGCTTGTGGCGCGGGTGGCTAGCCTGCGACTACTTCCAATAACTCACCGATCGCAGGCGAGCCGCCTGCACTACGTTCTCAGGAGATTTCCGACATGCCCAAGATGATTGCCTTCGATCAAGAAGCGAAAGACGCTGTCCGTCGTGGCGTGAGCAAACTGGCGCGAGCCGTTCGCGTGACGCTCGGCCCGCGTGGCCGAAATGTGATCATTGAGAAAAGCTTTGGCTCACCGACCGTCACCAAGGACGGCGTAACCGTCGCCCGTGAAATCGAACTGTCTGACAAGTTCGAGGACATGGGCGCTCGCATGGTGAAAGAGGTCGCCAGTAAGACCTCCGACAATGCCGGTGACGGCACGACCACCGCGACCGTGCTCGCCGAAGCGATCTTCATTGAAGGTCTGAAGGCCGTCGTCGCGGGTGTCAATCCGATCGACATGAAGCGCGGCATGGACAAGGCCGTGGTCGACGTCACCGAGAAACTGCACGGCATGGCGACCGAGTGCAAGAACAAGAAGTCGATCGCTCAAGTCGGCACCGTTGCCGCCAACGGCGATGAAGAGATCGGCAACATCCTCGCCGAAGCGATGGACCAAGTCGGCAAGGACGGCGTCATCACCGTCGAAGAGAGCAAGAGCCTGAAGACCGACTTCGAAGTCGTTGAAGGCATGCAGTTCGACCGCGGCTACCTCAGCCCGTACTTCGTCACGAACCCGAACACGATGGAAGCGTTCTACGAAGACTGCTACGTCCTGATTCACGAGAAGAAGATCACCAACATCAAGGACTTGGTCCCGGTGCTGGAGAAGGTCGTTCAATCTGGCAAGCCGCTGCTGATCGTCGCCGAAGAAGTCGAAGGCGAAGCTCTGGCGACGCTGGTCATCAACAAGCTGCGTGGCACGTTCAAGTGCGTCGCGGTGAAGTCCCCCGGTTACGGCGATCGTCGCAAGGCGATGCTGCAAGACCTGGCGATCATGTGCGGCGGCACCGCGATCTTCGAAGACCTGGGGATCAAGTTGGAAAACGTCCAACTCAGCGACCTGGGCCGAGCGAAGAAGGTCATCATCGACAAGGACAACACGACGGTCATCGAAGGCCACGGCAAGACCGCCGACATCAAGTCCCGCATCGACCAGATTCGCCGCGAACTCGAGGGCAGCACCAGCGATTACGACAAAGAGAAGCTCGAAGAGCGAATCGCGAAGCTGTCGGGTGGCGTGGCTCAGATCAACGTCGGAGCTGCGACCGAATCCGAAATGAAAGAGAAGAAGGCTCGCGTCGAAGACGCCCTGCACGCAACCCGTGCGGCCGTCGAAGAAGGGATCCTCCCCGGTGGTGGCGTCGCTCTCCTGCGAGCAACCGCTGGCCTCAAGGGCAAGGGTCTGACCGACGACGAGACGGTTGGCTACAACATCATCCTCCGAGCCTGCCGTGCTCCGGCGACGCAAATCGCCGACAACGCCGGCGTGGACGGCGGAGTGATCTGCGAGAAGATTCTCGAACTGGACGGCAACAAGGGCTACAACGCCGCGACCGGCAAGTACGAAGACCTCGTGAAGAGCGGTATCATCGACCCAACCAAGGTGACTCGCTCCGCATTGCAGAACGCCGCCTCAGTCTCGACCCTGCTGCTGACCAGCGACGCCTTGATCGCCGAGAAGCCGAAGGACGACCACAAAGACAGCCACCACGACGAAGACATTTACTAGGCCGTCTTCAACTGAGATCGACCACTGTGATTAAAACAGCCCTCGACGAGTCCGCTCGCCGAGGGCTGTTTGTTTTTGTCATCGACGAAATGTTTGGTAGAGGGAGAAGAGTGTCGGCAAGAGAAATCCAATGCCGATTAGGATGAGTGCTAACGGACGCCATTCCGCCGGTTTCAATTCGCGCGACTTCCAGACAACAATCGCCAAAATCGCTGCTCCGCACAACAATCGCAATGCGATGTTTTCAAGTTGTACTGCTCCAACAATCAGCAACATGATCGGACCGATCTGCAGCCTCATTTTGAGGTTTGCGGCGTAATTCTCTGAAATCGTCATTCGCCAACGATCTGAATAACCACCGATCGCCACATGCCAGATCATGCCAACAATCAAGTATCCAATCGCTATCGGCGCTTCGCGAACGACCCCCAGATGTTCTCCAGACTCGAACTTTTCGGGAAGAAAGGAGTAAACCCCGAATCCAAGGCCAATCGCGATGACAAAGAACGCCCAAGGAGTGTCATACACCATGCTCCAGATTGGCTGCGATGACGAGCGGTTCGTTCTCTTCGCTCCCTTTTTCTTTGGCGCAGGAGCAAGTTCGGAGGCCAATTCCTCGTCATCTTCTTCAGCGGCTTGTTGAACCGCTTTCGACTTCTTCGGCTTGGGCGAATCTGAACCGACCTTGCCTACTCGAATCGGCTCACCGCAAGACTTACATCGAGTTGTTTTGCCCGCAAGCTCATCGCGAACTCGAAGTGTTTCAAAGCAAGCCCCACATTGAACCTGAATTGCCATTCGATTGCTCCGATAAGTCAATTGCCACTTACGAAGTGATCGCAACCCACGACATTGTTGCTGCCCTGATGATCGTATTCGTCTCAATGAACTGCGACAAATGACCTAGATTGTCGGAGAGCTTCTGCCACCGACGTCACTCGGTCGTTGCTTCGGGACTCGATGAATCCCATTCCCCGATCGAGCGGCTACTTCACATCAAGCGTGAAGTCAGGATGTCCCAAGTCGTCGAGTTGGCGAGTGAGGCGGAAGGATTTGCCGAACACGGAGGACTTCCGCCAGCCGCCGGAGGGGCGAGTCGCCACATAACCGCGAGCGGTGTGACGCAGAATTTGGAACTCGATCCGCTCGCCGCGAGCGTCCACCAGCCAGTACTCGCGGATGCCGGCTTTCCAGTAGAGGCCCATCAGCACGTCGTTGTCCTTCTCGACCGAACTGTCGCTGACCACTTCCAACACCATATCGGGCGAGCCCTCAATTTCGACGTAGCCCTCGCCCGCGCCCTCAATCAGCCGCACGCGACCGTCCCGAACACTGCCAGTAGTGACGAGAGTTCCGTCAGGATTCCCGGAGAGGTCGGCTTCGACATTTGTCAGCAGTAGTCCGTCCGGGAAGAAATCCCCCAGACGTTGACGTCGAGCCAGAGGACCGAGCACCTCAAAAAAGCGTTGCTTCAACCGCAAGTGCGAAAGGAGTTGCTGCTTGCTTATGTCAATCCAGACCTCGCCCGCGAGAAAGAAGACGGGAGTTTGCTCCGGAGATTCTTCGGAATGCATCCACCGGCGAAACGACTCCAGGTCGCTCACCCAAATTGGAACTTGAACGGAATCGGAATAGACATGAACCGAGATCATGGCGTGCTCACGCGGTGTTCGATGGATCGTCAGTACCATAAGCCGACCGTCCGGACGTTGGCAACAAGGACTGTCCACGGGCTTCATTGACGACCTGCAAGCCGCTCCTGAAACTGTCGAGCGTCGTCAGGTTCTTCGCAATTCTCGGCAAGGAGCAAGCAGCATGAAGTCGGTGACGTTGTTTAACTCTCGGTTGGCTCGATGGTCCAGAGTCGCCGTTGTCGCAGTCGTGGGATTGTCGGTCTCGATCAACACGCTTCGCGCTGAGAACTGGCCGCAGTGGCGAGGGCCGAAGAACAATGGCATCTCGAATGAGTCGAACACGCCGACGAAATGGTCGAAGACCGAGAACATTGCATGGCGGTTGCCGATGCCAGGGCCAGGGGGAGCGACTCCGGTGGTTTGGGGGGAGCGGATTTTTCTGACGTCGGTCGATAAGAGTTCTGGCGATCTCCTGCTGCTGTGCGTCGGGACGGATGGTAAAGAAAAATGGCGGCAGGTCATGTCGTCTGGCAATAAGGACGTTCGCGGAGACGAGGGCAATTCCGCATCGAACTCACCGAGCACTGACGGTCAACACGTATGGGCGATGATGACCAACGGCGTCCTCGGTTGCTGGACCGCTGACGGCAAGGAAGTTTGGAAGTTCAATTTGCAGGACCGCTACGGCAAGTTCACCATTCAATTTGGGATGACTTCGACGCCCGTGTTGGACGGGGATCGGCTTTACGTTCAGCTCATTCACGGTGAAGGAAACGCGAAGACGCGCGAAGCGGTTGTCGTTTGCTTGGAGAAAGCGACTGGCAAGGAAGTCTGGAAGCAAGATCGGCCGAGCGATGCGATCGCCGAGAACGAACATTCCTATGCCTCGCCGATGATGTACGACGATGGAAAGGCGAAATTCCTGCTCAGCCACGGGGCGGATTTCATCGTCGCTCACGATTTGAAGGACGGCCACGAACTGTGGCGATGCGGCAATTTGAACGTGAAGACGAAGTACGATCCGACGCTGCGATTCGTGGCTTCACCCGTGGTTGCCGATGGCATCATCGTAGTGCCGACAGCCAAAGGTGCTCCGGTGGTTGCATTGAAGCCAACCGGAAAGGGTGACATCACGAACGACTCGTCGTTGCAGTTGTGGAGACACCCCAAGACTCCGGATGTCCCTTCGCCACTGATTCACAACGGCTTGGTTTATCTCTGCATGGCCGATGGGCAGGTTCACCTCTTAGACGAAAAAACCGGCGAGCAGATTTACGGCAAGCGAGCCCATAACGATCGCTATCGTGCGTCACCGGTTTACGCGGACGGCAAGGTGTACGTGACGGCTCGCGGCGGGATCGTCACGGTCATCAAAGCAGGCCGCGAATTTGAAGTGCTCGCCGAGAATGATCTGGGCGAAGCGACCTCTGCATCGCCGGCCTTCGCCAACGGGACTCTGTACCTGCGGACGTTCGACGCGTTGTGGGCGATCAAGAGCAAGTGAGCGGCCTTTCGGGGGAACGGTCCTCGTCGATCCGTTCGTCGAGCGACGTTTCATTTGTTCGGAGAAGTCATGAATGAATTCCTGCAACTGATTCGGAAGCACTTGTATGACGAGCTTGCGGGCCTGCTGATCGTGGCGGTCTTTACGTTTCTCGGTTGGTATTGGGGAAAGCGAAAAGCCGATGCGAAGTGGCAGCGTCGTGAATTCTTCGATCGGCTCAACGTCTCGCTCAACATGATTCGAGAAGGAACGCTGCTGATACGAACGATCTTGGAGAAGGGGTGCGTTGAAGTCTTCCTGAACTCCTCGGCCACTGAGACGATCATCGCGCTGTCGCGTCAGACCACGCCTCAGGACTCCATCATCCCGCTGCCCAAAGAGGAATACTGGGATTACCTCAATGCGGTGCTCAACGAAGTCGCTGAGAAATTCTCGGTCGGCCAGATCAAGCGGGATCTGGGGTTGGAGGTGACTGGCGAACGATACGTGATTTGCCTCACCAATGAGACGTCGGGTGAGATGAAGACTCGCAAGCTGCGGGCGATGCTGATCCAAAAGAAGCTGCTGACGCACCTGCCGGCCGAACAACCCAAGTTCGAGAGCCCGCACCACATCACGCGTTGGCAGACGTTGAATCAACTCGCAGCGGAGTACCAACGGAATCCGCATCGATTCTTGGAAATGGAAATCGTTGTTTGATCCGCCTTGGAGGCGAACGTGAGCGGCACGGCGCTAGCCGCCGGTTGATCAGAAGCACCGGCGGCTAGCGCCGTGCCGCTCACAACTTCAGCACTTCATCGCGCAGCTTCTTCGGAATGCCGATACCGATAACGTGAACGTCACCCGTGAAGGCTTGGGAAGATCGAGTGTCAAAGCCGCGTTTTCGGGCGACGAACGTCACGGTGTGAGTGGCTCGAACGCAGACGGCTGAGCCGTCGGCGAACGATTCAATCGGCAGACCGGTGTCGCAATCGAGGCCGGAGGGGAGATCCACGGCGAAGACTTTGCGAGCGGAGCGATTGATCGCCGCGATGGCGGTGCGATACGGCTCGCGGACTTCACCGACGGTGCCGGTCCCCAGCAGCGCGTCGACGATCCAATCGGCATGGCTCAGGGCGTGGTCGATGTCGGATAACGGGGGTTGACGACCGAGGACCACTCGTGGCGTTTCGGCGGCTTCCAGAATTCTCCAGTTCGCGGCGGCGTCACCAGACAAGTCGGATGGGTTCGCAAGGAGCAACACTCGCACGTCGCAGCCGAGCAGTTCGAGATGTCTCGCGATCACGAATCCATCGCCGCCGTTGTTCCCTTTGCCGGCGCAGACGACGACCGTTCCGTCGATGCCAAGTTGAATCAGTCGCTCGGCCGCGCCTCGGCCGGCGTTCTCCATGAGCACGAGGCCGATCATGCCGAACTCGTCGATCGCTCGGCGATCGACGGCGCGGACTTCCTCGCGAGTGAGACTATTGGGCATGACGGAGTTCCTCTCGTAGGACAGGCGGCTCGCCTGTCTTTTCGCTGTACGGCACAGGCGAGCCGCCTGCGCTACGGCGACGGCGCAGCATAGCGAAACTGTGCGGGGGGCAAGGTTCACTGGAAGCGGCGCGGCGGCTTTTCTTTCGAGGTTGGTGTGTTACGATCCGCCCCGCAAATCCGCTGGGACAACGAGTTTGACAGCTTAGATGAGGAACAACCAACGTGCTCGACGCGTACGCCGATCGCTGGGCACTGATCACCGGAGCTTCCTCCGGTATCGGAGCCGAGTTTGCTCGCCGGCTCGCGGCTCACGGCATGCACTTGGTGCTTACCGCCCGGCGGAAAGAACTGCTCGAAAAGCTGGCCGAGGAGTTGCACACACGGCATGGCACGAAGACCGAGATCATCCCTGCCGACCTGACTGACTCGGCCGAACCGCAGCGTCTGAGCGACGCGATTGCGGCGAAGGGAATTCAAATCGAGTTGTTGGTCAACAGCGCCGGTTTCGGCTGGGTTGGAACGATCGACGAGACTCAGCCCTCCCGGATGCGGGAGCTGGTGCAGCTCAACATCGCGTCGCTGACCGAGCTGACGTATCGCTGGCTTCCCGACATGCTGGAACGAGGTCACGGCGGCATCATCAACGTCTCCTCAATCGCCGGGTTTCAGCCGGTGGCTTACATGCCGGTGTACGCCGCGAGCAAAGCGTTCTCGCTGCACCTCAGCGAGGCATTGTGGGCCGAGTGCCGCGACCGTGGAGTGACGGTCACCGCTCTCTGTCCGGGGACGACGCAAACCGATTTCTTCGACGTTGCCAACGTTCCCGGATGGCTGAAGAAACACGAGTTCTCAACGCCCGAGCAAGTCGTCAAGGCGGCGCTCAGAGCATTAGAGCGTCGCAAGCAATTTGTGATTCCTGGCTGGAAGAATTGGCTGATCACGTTCGGCGTGCGACTGGCTCGGAGAAAAATGGTGGTGTTGCAGTCCATGCGGTTCTTCCGGCCTCGCAAGAAGGACGATTCGGCGAGCGGGATCGAGAAGTCCTGAGTCACGCTATTTCCCACCCGTAGCCGCGTTCGCCAGAACGCGGGAGCCCCGCACTCTGGCGAGTGCGGCTACCTCATAGTTCCTCCACGAAAGGTTCACCGGTCATGGTTCGCGTCGCGATTGTCGGAGCTTCCGGATACACGGCTCTGGAGTTGATCAAAATCCTGCTGCGGCATCCGCAGGTGACAATCACGGCGGTCACCAGCCGCCAGGATGGCTCGCCACCGATCGCGACGGTGCATCCGAGTTTGACCGGCCGGCTCGACCTGCGCTGCGAAGACCTCTCGCCACAACAGATCGCCGACCGAGCCGACGTCGCCTTCGCATGTCTGCCTCACGGAGCCAGCACGGCGATCATCCCGAAGATTCTCGCCGCTGGCTGCAAGGTGATCGACCTCTCCGCCGACTATCGCCTTTCTGACCCGGCCGTCTACGAGCAGTGGTACGGCGAAGTTCACACCGATCCCACGCGGCTCGGCAGCACGGTCTACGGATTGCCGGAGTTGTTCGCGTCGAAGATCCCCGGCAGCGAGTTGATCGCGAATCCTGGCTGCTACACGAGCACGTCGATCCTCGCGCTCGCACCGTTGCTGTGCGCGAAATTGATCGAACCGACCGGCATCATTATCGACGCCAAGAGTGGTGTGAGCGGTGCCGGCCGCGTGCCGAAACTCAACACGCTGTTCTCGGAATGCAACGAAGGGATGTCGGCGTACTCGGTGGGAAAACACCGCCACACGCCGGAGATCGAACAAGTTCTCTCCGACGCCAGCGGCCAAACGGTCCAAGTCATCTTCACGCCGCACCTGATCCCGATGGACCGCGGCATCCTGGCCACGATCTATCCGCGACTGACTCGCAAGGCGACGCAGGCAGAACTGCTGCAAGTCATGCGTGACTTCTACAAAGGCAAGCCGTTCATCCGCGTTGTCGATCATTTGCCCTCGACGAAGGATTCGGCCTTCACCAACTACTGCGACATCACCATCCGCTTCTGCCGCGAGCAACTGATCGTGATCGCCTGCCTCGACAACCTCATCAAAGGAGCCTCCGGCGTCGCCGTGCAAAACTTCAATTTGCTGTGCGGGTTTGATGAGACGACCGCGCTTTTGCCGGCGTGAAAAAGGCATAGGTGATCGATGACTGCTGGGCTAACATCGCACGGACAAAACAGGGGTCGGGTGTTTGGTTTTTCGGTATTGGCGGGAAGGGAGTTTGGATTGCAAATGACGCTCACATCCCGCCAATTTCGAAAAACCGAATACCCGACCCCGGCCACACGAAAGCCGCGAGAACGATTGGCGCAGCGTATTCTTCAAGGGCTGGAAGAAGGGCTGGCGTTTTGCCGTGGCGAGATATCGTTGAAGGCGACGGTGTTTCTCGATGGGCCACCACCGATGACGGCCGCCGGAATCACCCGACTTCGCGAGCGATTACAGGTCTCGCAATTGGTCTTCGCTCAGATGCTCAACGTCGCGCCGCGTACCGTGCAGGATTGGGAACGCGGCCTGCGAACGCCGGCTCAGTCATCCTTGAGGCTCTTGCAGGTGATCGACCAGCGGCCAGAAGTCGTCGCGGAAGTCATCGGATTGCCGGAGGGGCGTGCGGTGCAGCAATCTGCCAAGAAGATGCGGCAGCCGTCCAAACATCGAGCAGTTCTCACGTAGCTCAACTCGTAGAAAAGGGAGTCGATGATCGATCTTGCCTTAGTACCCGTAGCCGGTTGGGGCACGCGGATGTTGCCGGCGACCAAGTCGCAGCCGAAGGAGATGCTGCCGGTCGGTCGCAAGCCGGTCGTGCAGTATGTCATTGAGGAGTTGGTCAACTCCGGCATCCGGCAGGTGCTGTTCATCACCGGGCAGGGGAAGACCTCGATCGAGAATCACTTCGACATCGACGCGCCGTTGATCACGTACCTTCGCGAGACAGGCCGCGAAGAGCAGCTTCAGGAATTGCAGTTCGAGCGAGAAGACGTCGAATACTTCTACACGCGGCAGCGACGGCAACTGGGGCTCGGCCACGCGGTGCTCTGCGGCAAAGCGATGATCGGCCAGCAGCCGTTCGTCGTCGCGCTGGGTGACTCGATCATTGGCCGGCACGCGCAGTCGGACATCGTGTCGCGCATGACGACGGTCTTCGAGCGGGAGAAAGCGGACATCGTCGTCTGCTTCGAGGAAGTCCCCGCCGAAGAGGTCGTGCAGTACGGCATCGCCAAGCCGAAAGGGGCGGTCGGTGAGATTTTCGAGTTGGCGGACCTCGTCGAAAAACCGAGCGTCGCAGAAGCTCCCAGTCGCCTGGCGGTCGCGGCTCGATACGTCTTTAGCCCGGAGATTTTCGACGCGCTGGCCGAAACCAAGCCGGGCAAAGGAGGCGAGATTCAACTGACCGACGCGATCCGCATTTTGCTGAAACGTGGCCGCAAAGGGATTGGCGTGAAGCTCGCCGCCAACGAACAGCGTTTCGACATCGGCAACTTTGAAAGTTACTTCCAAGCCTTCATCGAGTTCGCACTGCACGACCCGCAATACGGTCCCGCGCTGCGCGAGCACGTCAAACGCTTGATCGGTTGAACGTAGCCGTCGTGACTTTCAGGCGAGCGGGGCGGCGTCAGCCCCCCGGTCCTGCGGCGAATGCACCGGGGG
>CAMDPX010000060.1 GCA_945905295.1 Planctomyces sp. SH-PL62
CGTCAGCCCCCCCGGTGGAGTCGCGAACTCACCGGGGGGCTGACGCCGCCCCGCTCGCCAAATGGTCTGACTCACGGAGTGATCCGGACTCGCAGCGGGTCGGTCCAGTGCTTCTGCTCGGCGGTGTAGTAGAGGTACGCTCGCGAGGCCGGAGCGGTGTACTCGCCGGGGATGGCTGCGTTCAGAGTGATCGCGAATCGGTGCTCGGCCTGCGGGTGGATCGTTCGCCAATAGCAGAGGACTTCGCGCGGTCGCAGTTCGTAGTAATCGAATGCGCCGGCGTCGCGGAGTTCGTTGAGCTCTTCCGCTCGCGGTTCCAATCCAGCCGGAAGTCCGAGCACCGCGACGGTCATCGGCAGCCCGCGCGCAGTCGTGTTCTTCAGCACCGCTTCGAGACGCACCGTGTCGCCGGCCCCGATCGTTGGCAGTGTCGTGTTCTCATTCAGCAGCTTGGCCGAGAGTCTCACCGGGCAATTCGAATCGCTCGGCGGCTTCGGCGTGTGGTAGAGCACTTCCAGCGCGAACGACAGACGACCGAATCCAGGAGCACGCAGTTCGAGTTCCGTCTCTCCCGGCACCAGCTTCGAGCCGATCCCGGTCAGTTCGATCGTGGAACTGGCGTCCGTCCCTTCGGGCAGAGTCATCTGTGCCAGCACCTCTTGATCGCGCACGACTTGCAGCGATCCGCCGCGACGAGCAACTCCCGCCGTCTTCGCGAAGCCCACCAGAGCCTTCAGCGCCAGAACCGTCGCTTGCGTCGAACCAAAGCCGCCGTGTCCTTGGCGATGAGTGACAATCCACTTCGCGGCTCGGTCGGCCGAGCCGTTGAATTTCGGGCTCTTCAGCCAGGCGATCGTGGCCAGCGCGGTCGTTTCCATCTGCAGCGACAATCCACCGCTTTGCGTCACGGTGGTAGAGCCGGTCAGGCTGCCATCCACCGCTTGCAGTTCGGTCAGCGTTTGCAGAAGACGTTCGCCATCGGCCGTTCGTCCTGCATTGAGCAACGCCGCAGCCGAGAGCGCGACTAAGTACGAATCACGCGAAGCGTTCGCGACGGCAGTGAGATGATCGAGTTCGGTTTTGAGATCTGAACTTGGAGTTTTGGAATTCGCCGCAGCATCGGCTTCCGTCAGTGCCCACAGCACGTAGGCATCGACGATGTCTTGCTGCACCGACCAGACATGCAGATGTCGCGGGTTGCGATGGAAGCCTCCCTGTCCGTTGCGGCGATTGAGCAACCAAGTTCGCGTCCGTTCCACCATCACGGCATCGACCGGCATGACTTCGGCCATGTCGTGATACTGCATCAGCCCAAAGGCGGTGAGTGCCTCGTGGCCGGGATCGCTGCCGAACCATTCGTAGCCGCGCTGCTTGCACTCGAAGCTGGTCAGCTTCTGATAACCGCGATCGAGGAAGTCTTTCGCCTTCCGAGTGACGGCGGGATTCGCGAGCTGATTCTGCTGGAGATACTGCAACGCCATCGTATTGGGATAGTTCGTGGAGGTAGTTTGCTCGAAGCAGCCGTGCGGTTCACCGAGGATGCTCTCGGCGCCTGACAGCAGATCGGCCAGCGGCGACGGATACGCTCGCAGCGTGACCGCCAGCGAACCGGGGACGGCATCGCTGGGAATCTTCAGTTTCAACCGTTCGGTGCCGTTGATGACTCCGGCCAGCGATTCGCGAATCGGATAGCCGCTCGGAGCGACATGCAGTTTGCGCCGCACGGCATCGTTGAATCCTCCAGCAATGCCTCGCAGCTCGATGAACGCATCCGACTCGGCCGAGCCGTGTGTGACATTCAGCGAGATGTGCTCGCGGCGTTGATCGTTGGCCGCGACCGTGACGCTGCGAGATTTGTCGCCGACCACTTGCAGTGTTCCATCCGCCGACAATCCGATCTGCACTTGTTGTTGCTCGGACGTGCGATTGATGACCGCGACCGGCAGGTCGATGCGATCGCCGGTCGTGACCTCCAGCGGCAGCTTCGGTTCGATTTGGAACGGCAGCCGAGACAGCACCTCGCCACCACCGGAGCCGATGCGGCCATCGCCGGTGTGTGCGTCGGCCAGGACTCGGAAGGTCGTCACCGAATCGGACAGGTCGAAGCGAATCGTCGCCTCGCCATTCGCGTCGGTGATCAGCAGCGGTTGCCAGAACAACGTCTCGGTGAAGTCTTCGCGCAGTCCCGATTCGCGTCGCACATGTCGGTGAGCATACTCGCGCACCGGAAACCGCAACTCATCGAGCAACTGGTTACTCAGCCCATCGGCATCCAACCCGCGAGCTTCCAACAAGCGCCGCAAGTCGTTCGCACTGAGCAATCGTGTCGCAGGCTGATCCTTGCCAGAATTAAAAGGTGCTCCCGCTCCACCGCCGGCGAGGTTCTTGCCCTCGTCAACCACGAATGGCTTCGCGGCCGGATCACTGGGTTCACGACGACTCGCCTTAGGAACGATTGCCGGCGGAGTCGCTCGAAACCTGCGGTTCTCGTTGTCTGCGAGCTTAGCCGCATCCACGAAACGCAAAGCTTCGCTCGACGCCTCGGAGGGCGAGCTTCGATCAAACATCATGTCCGATACGGGTGCTGATGATCCCTGAGCCATACCTCGCACAACGCTTTTGGATGCCGCGGCTTTCGGTCCCAGATCCTCACCCCCAGTGCAACCAACCAGCCAACAGGACGTCCCCGCTGTGGCGAGCCACAGCCAGGCTCCTACACCGGTGGCCGTCTTCCAGCGCGGACGCATCAGGATCGAAAGCAGCCACGCGGTGAGAATCACGACCAACACGACGCGGCTGTCGTCCAGCAGTTGGCTCCACGCGGCGTTCATTTTCCGCGAGTGGATTCCCGCCTGTTCGTTGATCACCGGCCCGTTATCGAACTCCGCCGGTTGATTCGCTTGGCCGTCGAGGTCGATGAGCTTGGCGACTTGCTGACGAAAGTCCGGATTCGGCTCCGATGTGTTCTGCACAACGAACCGCCGCCAGCCCTGAGTTCCCAGTAGCAGATCGACCGCCTCAGCCGCCGATGCCATTGGCGAGCGGGGCGGCGTCAGCCCCCCGGTGCGTTCGCCAATTCTTTCGCCATCAAACCGGGGGGCTGACGCCGCCCCGCTCGCCAGAGAATCGGGTAGATAAAAGTTCGCGTGCTCCAGATCCTCCGGCTTGTTGATCTCGCTGGTGAGCAGGAAGTGCGTGCGCAGCGTCGGCCGCTCGTGTTCATCGAGACTCAACGCCGCATCGTCGACGACGGTGACCCCCAACATCGCAGCCGTCGGCCGGTCATGCTCATCGGTGACTTGCAGAGTCAGCCGCAACGGATCGCCGGGCGACGCGTGGGGCACGTTTTCAACGTGCCCGTCCGATTTGTTTTGTCTCGGCCCATTCAGAGTCGTTGCCTGGCCGGGCACGTTGGAAACGTGCCCCACGAGACGTACTCGCAACTTCGCGTCGCTCTGACGAAACACCAATCGCTCAACCAGCGGAGTCGCCGGAGTCGTCAGCGTGTTGGACACCGTCAGCCGGATCACTCCGCCGACGTTGGCCGCGATCGGCAGCTTCAACGAAGTGCTCCCGCGAGCGAGCGTGAACTTCGACTCGCCCACGCTGACGCCACGACACGATGCCTTCACCAGAATCGGCAACGGAGAATCCGTGCGGACTTTGAACGAGATCGCTTCATCCGCCGCAAACACTCCGCTTCCGGTGTCGAGCACCGGCAGGCCACTGGTCACTGCGGGCAACTCCGGCGCGTTTGTCACGTCGACTGGCCGAGCGACCTTTAGCACATATCGTTCGCCGCGAGATGGAGTGAATCGAAAACTGCCCATTCCGTCACGCACCGTCTCCGCACGAGCAACCTCGCGGCCTTGTTGATCGAGGATCTGTCCGGCGACATGAATCGGTTTGCCGAGCGGATTCCTCGCCGCGAAGTACACGCGGTTCTCCAAGCCGGCGACGAGGTGTCCGCCTTCGGGATAGAAGTCGACTTTCACTTTGCCGAGCTGAATCGGGATCGTCTTCACCTGCGTCTCCTGAGTGCCGCCGTCGTCAATCGACACGGCCAGTTGCCCGTCGCCATCAGCAATGTGTTGAGGCAATCGGAACGAGACGACGCACGTGCCGACTTCGCTGGTCAGCGACTCTTGTCGAGCGACTTCGCGGCCATCGACGGTCGCGGTGATGCGGACCTTCGCCTTCACGAGCGGTCCACCTTCGGCTCGCGCGGCGGAGAAGTCCGCTTCGACCAACTCGCCGGGGCCGTGACTGCGACGCTTGAACTCGATGTCCTTCTTGAATCGCGGCACGCGATATTGCTGCACCAGCAACTTTCGTTGCTCGTCCGGGAAGAACCCATCCAGGCTCTTGGCAACCAGCGTGTACTCGCCCCCCGTCGCCGAGGCGGGCAACGCGAATGCTCCGTTACCCACTCCACGCTGCGACACGCCGTCACGCTGAGCGTTCGGAACGGCTGCACCGCTGGGATCGCGTAACTCAAAGTGGATTGGCACATCCACGTCCGCCCGCAACGAATGCCGTTCGAGAGTCAGCGAGCGGAACAAGATCGTCTCCCCCGGCCGATACAGCGGCCGATCGACTGTGAGATACGTCAGGCACCGCGTCGGCTCCAGCGGCAACGTCGTGTGCGCGGGAGTCATCGAGCCATCAGGTGCGGTCGCGGTCACATGCAGTTGCGAGTCCTTCGGCAGTTTGAGATTCGAAGGCACAGAGTATTGCACTTTGCCCGATGTGTCGGTGCTCACGTCTTGCCGATGCAGAACCGCGTTCGCCGCGCGGACCTCGACGTGCAGCATTGCCGGCATGGCGAAGACTCGCCGGTCACCGCGAGTGACCGTGAACTGAAACTGATTCAGCGTCGAGCGCGCTCCGTCAGCAACGCTCATCGCCTGCAAACGGATCGGCAGCATCGGCGAGTTCGGGAGACGCCGCGTAAATCGCATTCCGACGATTCCGCACATCAGCGCGATCGCCACGCTCGCAATCATCCGTCGCACGAATCGCCAGCGAGCGACACGTCGCACGTCAGGGATCGGGTGTTCAAAATTCAAAATTGGCCGAGTTGACGCAGCGACGTCGGGTTTCGCGTAATCGGCCAATTTTGAATTTTGAACACCCGACCCTTTGCGTTTTTCGTGCGGTACGCCGCGCAACTTCGCCGCCTCGGCGAACTGCCCGGTCAGCTTGAGCACCTCGGCCCAGGCGAGCGCGACGTCCGCCTCGGACTCGATCCGCTTCCGCCATCGTGCTGCTTCGGCGTCGTCGAGCAACCCGTAATGCAATTCGAGCAGCGTTTGCTGGATGTTGTTTTCGTTTGACATGACTGAACTCACAAAAAGGGGAACACTGATCGACACTAATCTTCGCTAATGAATCAGGAACAATCCTTGAAACTTGCGGATCGATGTTTGACAGATCTGCTTTTCTGCTTCTTGATTAGTGCTAATTAGTGGCGATTAGTGTTCCTGTTGCCTTCCACTTCCGACGGAAACTCGCAGTTGTTGAATCGCCGCTCGCATCCGTGTCTTCACCGTGCCGAGCGGCAGTGCTGTCGCAGCGGCGATTTGTTCGTAGCTCAGGCCGCCGTTTTGTCGGAGCAGAAAGACTTCCTGCTCTTCCGGACGGAGCCGCAATAACGCTCGCCGCAGCGAGTCGAGTTGTTCCTCTTGCAGCAGAGCCACATCGGGCCCAGTCGCGGTTGCGAGCATCGCAGCATCCTCCGCCAACGGTTGCTTGCGCCGGTTCCACGCCGTGCGACGCAGATCTCGGCCGGTGTTCAACGCCACGCGAAAGACCCAGGCTTTCAGATCGACGACCTCTTCAATGGGCGGATTCCGCCAGCACTTCAGAAACGTCTCCTGCACCGCGTCGCGAGCGTCTTCCAAATTTCCCACGAGGTAATACAGCGTCCCCAAGAGCTCGCCGTGCGCAGCCTGAAACAACGCCTCCAGCCGCGTGCCGAAGTCGTCCGCATTTGCTTCAGAAGCCGGAGCGGCACGAGTCATCATGGGGATTCAGCAGAGAGACGAAGCCATCGCACAATTGGATTTGAGATTCCAGGCGGCTTCGGAAAATTCCCCGAATTTGAATGCTGACTCGATCGCGTGCGTCCCTTCGCGTTCTCTGCGACCTTCTGTTCCAAGCAAAACGGTTTTGAACAGAAGGCCGCAAAGATCGCAGAGTGAACGCCGAGTACACCCGCGTTCTGGCGAACGCGGCTACGGCCAACACGGGGTTTCAAACCATTTGCCTACGCAAGGTCGTTCGAGGTGAGCGTGTCTTGAGCTAAATGGCGGATCGCATGGACGACAACAGCTTGTCCACGGATTTCAAAAACCGCGCGATGGGCTTTGCGGCGGCCAACGCCATAGGTCAGTTCGCGAACATCGAACGGCACGCGGCCCTGTTCGGGAGCGAACGGACAGCGTTCTGGATTCCGCGATAGCGTTCGCAGAGTGGCCTGAAATCCCTCCAGCCAACGAATGGCTTGGTCAGACGAATGATGCTCGGCCCACCACAACGCGGCGTTATACAACTGGATCTTCGCTCTGGGTTGCAGGTGGACTTCAAAAGTCATTTCGTCCATCCGAGCTTTTGCCGGACGTCCTCAAAGGCTTCATCCAATGGCTGTGTGCGTCCTTCTTCAAAGTCCTGATGCCCCGCCAAGAGGTCGGCCACGGTTGCGTCGCGCTCCTGTTCGGCTCGCCATTGACGCAAACACTCTTCCAGCGACGGGGGCTGGTCTCCTTGTTGCACGCGTTGCGACGCGAAGCGAGAAAACTGCTGGATTTCCTCGTGGGTGGCGGGCATAACTCGTGTCCTGAAATTGCGCCTTTGAACTCGCCATAAAAAGCGACGAACGGCCGACAGGTTAGCCTCGGCAGTTGACGGGGACAAATCCTTTCTCGCTGAAACTCACAGCTACGGCTTCGGCACGTCGGTCTTGATGTGCAGATCGCGAAGTTGTTTGAGATCGACTTCCGATGGTGCGCCGGTCATCAGGTCGGCGGCCTTCTGGGTTTTCGGGAAGGCGATGACTTCGCGGATGTTGTCGTTGCCGAGGAACATCATCACCCAGCGGTCGAGCCCCAACGCGATGCCCGCGTGTGGAGGGGCTCCGTGAGCGAGCGCTTCCAGCAGGAAGCCGAAGCGTTCTTGCGCGACTTCGGGCGTGACGCCGATGAAGTCGAAGACTTGTTGCTGCACGTCGGGGTCGTGGATGCGGACGCTGCCGCTCGCCGCTTCGTAGCCGTTGCAGACCAGATCATACGACTGAGCACGCACGCGGCCGGGGTCGGTCTTCAAGTATTGCAGGTCTTCTTTCACTGGTTGGCAGAACGGATGATGCTCGGCGTCCCACTTCTGTTCTTCTTCGTTCCAGCCGAACAGCGGGAAATCGAGCAGCCAGGCGACCTTCATGTCGTTCGGGTTGTAGAGATTCAACTCCTTGCCCAAGCGAATGCGCAGCGAAGCCAGCGCTGCGGAGGTGACCTTATTGGTATCGGCGACGCAGAGGATCAAGTCGCCGTTCTCGGCACCGAACTTCGCGATGATCGCATTCAGTTGTTCTTCGGTGAAGAACTTCGTGATCGACGATTCGAGTTTGCCGTCCTTCATTTTGAAGAAGGCCAGCCCCTTCGCGCCGTAGATTTTGACGAACTCGGTCAGCTCGTCGATGTTCTTGCGGCTGTACTTGTCGGCTGCTCCCTTCGCGCACAGACCGCGGACTCGGCCGCCGTTGGCGATCGTGTCTTTGAAGACGCCGAACGTCGAATCTTTCACGATTTCGCCGAGGTCTTGCAGTTCCATGCCGAACCGCAGATCGGGCTTGTCGTTGCCGAAGCGTTCCATCGCTTCGCGGTGAGTCAACCGAGTCAGCGGCAGCGGCAGTTCTTCGCCGCGGATCTCTTTGAAGAGATGGGCCATCAAACCGTCGATCGTGTTGAGGATGTCTTCCTGTTCGACGAACGCCATTTCGACGTCGATCTGCGTGAACTCCGGCTGGCGATCGGCACGCAGGTCTTCATCGCGGAAGCAGCGAGCGATCTGCATGTAGCGGTCGTAGCCGGCCATCATCAGCAACTGCTTGTAAAGCTGAGGCGACTGCGGCAAAGCGAAGAACGTCCCCGGATGCACGCGGCTGGGGACGAGATAATCGCGAGCCCCTTCGGGCGTGCTGCGCCCCATGATCGGCGTTTCGATGTCGAGGAATCCGTGCTGATCGAAGTAGTCGCGGACGGCTTTCGTCAGCTTATGCCGCAGCATCATCGCCTTCTGCAATTGCGGTCGGCGGAGGTCGATGTAGCGATACTTCAGCCGCAGCTCTTCGTTCGGCAGCGTGGAAGAACCGGGCTCAAAGGGAGGCGTCTTGGACTTATTGAGCAGCACCATCGTGGTGACATCGACTTCGACTTGTCCGGTGGCGTGCTTCGGGTTCTCCATCCCTTCGCCGCGAGCCGACACTTTGCCAGTGACCTGCACGACGAACTCCGACCGCAACGTTTGAGCGACCTCAAAGGCAGCCGCTTGGTCGGGCTCGAAGACGATCTGCGTAATGCCATATCGATCCCGCAGGTCGATGAAGATCAACCCGCCGTGATCTCGGCGGGAATCCACCCAACCGCCCAATGTGACTTCTTTCCCGACATCGCCAATCCGCAATTCACCACACGTATGAGTCCGCAGCACAGTCCACAATCCTTCCACAAAAACAGGTCAGGCGTTGCCGACCAAGAATCAAAATCGACTTGAGATTGATAAGCGGGGCGGAGATTATAGGCCCCAACCGAACCCCGCAACGGGGAGTTTCCGGTTCAATCGATCGCTCGATGGGAGATGCCAGCATGACCCAAATCGTTGTGGACGCGCAAACGAAAGACGAAGTCCTCCGCGAGACGAACGTCGTCGAGGTTGTCGATGCGCAAGGAAACATGCTGGGCTTTTTCCGTCCCATGCGCCGGCCGGCCAGCGATTCGGCGTCGATTCCACCGCTGACCGAAGCTGAGCTTGATCGCCGTGCCGCTCAGCCAGGTAAGTACACAACGGAAGAAGTGCTGCAACACTTGCGGAGCCTCTGATGTACACGGTCGCGTGGACTGACGACGCGCTGGATGATTTGACGCGGCATTGGATGAGCGCCACTTCCGAGGTGCGGCAAGAGATCAACGATGCGATGGCCTTGTTGGATCGTCATCTCCGGGCAAATGGGCCACGGCTGGGGGAATCACGAGCGAAGGGGCGTCGAGTCCTGCACGTCGATCCGGTCGCCGTCCTGTTTCAAGTGTCTGAGATGGATCGGTTAGTCACGGTGATTCAGGCTTGGACGTTTTGATCGGCAGTGCGCCGCTGGTGAGCGATTCCGGGCATTGATAGCATGGCCCGCCACGATCCAATCGGCGGGTGTGATTCACCGGCCTTCCACTCTGCGAGGCACATCGAAAGCTCATCATGCTGAAGACTCACGCCGTCGGAATCGACTTGGGGACGACGTATTCCTGTCTCTCGTATCTCAACGAACATGGCGAGCCGGTGACGCTGCCCAACCAAGAAGGGGAGATGACCACGCCGTCGGTCGTCATGTTCGATGGCAATGACATCATCGTCGGGACCGAAGCCTTGCGAAACGCGGTGCTCAAGCCGACGCACGTCGTGCAGAATGCCAAGCGATACATCGGCACGAACAAGTCCTGGACCATCGAAGGTAAGGAGTACACGCCGGTCGATGTCGGAGCACTCGTGCTGCGGAAGATGCTCGAATCGGCCAAGGAACAAATCGGCGAGGTCACGCAAGCGGTCATCACCGTGCCGGCCCAGTTCAGTGACTGGCAGCGGCAAGCGACGGTCGAGATGGGCTTCAAAGCCGGCCTGAAGCGCGTGGACATCATCAACGAACCGGTCGCCGCCGCGTTGTGCTACGTGCTGGGGAGCGAAGGCTTGTGGTTCACTGAACTGACCGACGAGCAGCGGATCCTGGTTTACGATCTCGGCGGCGGCACGTTCGACTTGTCGCTGGTGAAGTACCACAAGGACGAAGTCAAAGTGCTGGCCAGCACCGGCGACTTGAAGCTCGGCGGCATCGACTGGAACGAAGCGTTGCAGGAGGCAATCTGCGACCGGTTCGCGCGCGAGTTCGGCGACGATCCGCGCCGCGATCCCGAATCCATGCAGCTTCTGGCGATGGCGGTCGAGAACACGAAACGCTCGCTGACCGTCCGCCCGCGAGCCGCTCTGACTTGCTCGCACGGCAAGCATCGCAAGGTCTATCAAATCGAACTGCCGGAGTTCGAGAAGCTGACGAAACCGCTGCTCAATCGGACCATCGCGATCACTCGCGATTTGCAGAAGGCATATCAATTCGGCATCAAGCAGACCGACACGATTCTGACCACCGGCGGCTCGTCGCGGATGCCGTCAATTAAGAAGGCGCTGGGCGAACTGGGCTTCCGCACGCTCAACACGTCGCTGTCGCCGGACCAGTCGATCTCGCACGGAGCGACCTACTACGCCGGCATGTTGCTGACCAACGCCGATTTCGCGAAGTCGATCCTGAGTCCGTCAGCCAGCGCGAAGCTCGCCAAGATCAAGCAGCACAGCGTGAATGCTCGCGCGCTCGGCATCTTGATTCGCGACACCGAGAAGAACACACGCATCCCGCACTTCCTGATCCCCGCGAATTCCGAACTCCCCACATCGATCACGCAGACCTTCGGCACCGTCATCCCGAACCAGCGCCGAGTCAACCTGCACATCGTCGAAAGCGGCACCGTCGCCGATCAGCGGTATGTCGAACTCGGCACCTGCATCGTCGAAGACTTGCCGAAGAACCTGCCGGAACAATCGTTGGTGGAAGTCACGATCACCTACAACGAACAAGCCCGTGTGGAAGTCACGGCAAAGGATGTCACCAGCGGCAAGCAAGCTCAGACGGTGATCGTGCGGCAAGAGAACGTGGTCGCGAAGAAGCCCTCGTCCGAGAAACCCGCAGCACCGGTCGCCGATGAGGACGCACAAGCCGCTTGGACTTCACCGTCGCTCAAAGCGACCAGCGGAGTCACCGCCAAGCCCGCAGCGACGAATCCGAACCGCGAACGTCAGGGAGCCGCCCCGCCTGTTCCGCAGAAACCCGCCGCAACCGCGCCGGCCGCGAAGCCCGCCGCGACGAGACCGGCTCAAGCGCCTGCAAAGCCAGCTCAATCACAAACGACCGCTGGTCCGAAGTCTGTGCTCAGCAACCCGCGACTCGAGGAGTCCAACCAACCGGTTCCGCTCTGCAACGAATGCGGCGAAGCGTTGAACTTCAAGGGCCTCTGTCCGGCCTGCGGTTGGAACGCGGCCACGAAGAGGCCCGTCGCTGGTGCGAAACCTCCGGTGAAGCCAACCCCTATCGCCGCCAAACCAGGACCACCCAGGCCCCCTGTGCCACCGGCCAGAAGTCTCGCTCCGCCCACCAAACCCGCCGCTCCAAAAACGAAAGTCACGGACGACGACGAATTGATGGAGATGGCGATCACGTCGATGAACAAGCCGGGCACCGCGAAACCACCGATCAAAAAGCCGCCGCTCAAGAAGGGCGAAGACGAGTTTTGGAAAGACGAGAAATGAGGGCTTAGGGGCTGGGGGCTAGGGAATCGCAAGAACCTTGATGACCGGACTTGTTGCCTCGACCCTCACTCTGTCAGCCTTCGCTAACCCCTAACCCCCAGCCCCTAACCCCTCCTCCAATCATGCACATCGACCGCATTGACTTGTTCCACGTCGCGATGCCGCTGATCTCTCCGTGGCGAACGGCCTACGGTGAAGACGCGACGATTGATTCGCTCCTCTGCCGCATGACGAGCGGTTCTGTCGAAGCCTGGGGGGAGAGCGCGCCGTTCGCCGCGCCGTGTTACAGCCCGGAATGGGCCAACGGGATTTTCTCGTTGTGCCGCGATTGGCTCGCGCCGCAACTGGTCGGCAAGGAGGTCGCGTCCGGTGCCGACTTGCAGCAGCGACTATCGCTCTTCAAAGGGAACTCGTTTGCGAAGGCCGCACTCGATACCGCGTGGTGGGCTTTGCAAAGTCGCATCGTCAACAAGCCGCTGCACGAGTTGCTAGGCGCAACGCGCACTGAGGTCGCCGTCGGTGCCGACTTCGGTGTGCTCGACAGTCTCGATGAATTATTGAGCGGCATCGGCCAGGCGATCGCGAATGGCTTCCCGCGCATCAAATTGAAATTCCGCCCCGGCTGGGATCTGCCGATGCTTGCCGCCGTGCGCAAGCAGCATCCGACGCATCCGATTCACATCGACTGCAACAGCGGCTATCGGATCACCGATCTAAAGCTCTTCCAGCAGGCGGACGAGTTCAATCTCGCGATGTACGAGCAGCCGCTCAACCACGACGACGTTGTCGATCACGCCGAACTGCAACGCCAAGTCCGCACGCCGGTCTGTCTCGACGAAAGCGTTTACAACGTCCGCCAGGCGGAACTCGCCATCCGGCTGAAGAGCTGCCGCTTCGTCAACATCAAGCCGGGCCGCATCGGCGGCCTGACGAATGCCGTCGCCGTCCACAATCTCTGCCAAGCGGCCGACATCCCCTGCTGGGTCGGCGGCATGTTGGAAAGCGCCGTCGGTGCGAGCCTGTGCGTGTCGCTCGCGATGCTCGACAACTTCACGTACCCCGCCGACATCTTTCCCAGCAGTCGCTTCTATCACGAAGACCTCGCCGACCCGCCGCTGGAATTGATCCGCCTGCCCGACGGAACACCTGGAGTGCGAGCGTTATCGCGGCTGCCGGAACCCAACCCGGATCGGTTGCGGAAGTTGATCGTGCAAAGCGCCGTTGTGAAATAAATCGTCGGTAGGCGCGGACATGATGAGCGACAATTCTTCCAACTCGATTGTTGCCGAAATGGAGTTGCCGTCGGTGGGTGGACGCGGGACGACCGTTTGGTACGCATTCATCGGGGGTTTCGTCACGACCGCGATTTGGCACTTGTTAAATTGCCGATCGGCGGAGTGGATGACGATTGTCGCATCCTGTCTCTGGTTGATCTTGGTCTTCGCGGCTTTTCTAAATGAGTGTCACGAAGACGGCGGATTGTCACAGTACCTCATCAATCGCTTGGGAGAATTTGGTGCGGCGCGGTTTCTGACCGTGGAACGCACCGAAAATGGTGAGCCAGAGGCATGTTTTGGTTACTGTCTTCACCGAAGGCGTTATTACTTTCTCAAAGTACCTTTGAGTGAAATCGTTTCCTTAAACTGGAACACCGGACAAGCCACGTCACTCGCTGGTCGCGACACGAACGATTGGCATACCTGCCTCTGGCATCTGACGAATCGTGACACGATGGTCTCAAAAATGACCGTGCGCGATCGCGGTCGCCGAGAAGACGTCTACATCTTTGGACCCTGGGGGACCAAGGAGACCGTCGACCCCTTCGCACACCGAACGGTGAAATTCCTTTCTGATTTTGGTGCTGTGTTGCAGGCGACAGCGAAGGAACACGAATTCGCCAATCCGGCACTCCTGACGGATTCCTCACACGAATCAAAGACAACCTCGACTGGAGACGACTCATGAAGGCTTTCGGCAGACTTGTTGCGATCGTTTGTTGGCTACCTTCATTGGCGCTTGCCGATGTCACTTTGATTGCCGACGGCCAACCGCGCGCCGCGGTGTTTGTTTCCGAGCGTGTCTGGGATGACGCGACGAAGAATCCGGAGTCGGCCGGTGTGTGGCGGTCGCTCAAGCCGGAGGACAATCGGCGGCGGTTGCGTGAGTCCGTGCGCGACTTCGTCGGCATCGTCGAGCGGATGTCGGGAGCGAAGTTGCCCATCGAGGTCGGTGCTCCGAAGGACGGCGATTCGCGAACAGCGATCCTAGTCGGCGAGTTGGCCGTGGCGAAGTTCGGGCCGCCGACGAAAAAGGCCGAGTATCAGCAAGGGCTGCGGATCGTCACCGGCAACAAAGCCGTCGGATTGATTGGCGAGAGTGATCTCGCGACGAGTTACGCGATTTACACGCTGCTCGATCAGTTGGGCTGCCGCTGGTTGTTGCCGAGTCCGATGGGCGAGGCGTTGCCGGCGTCGAAGACGATCACGCTTAAGGATCAAGATGTCTCGACCGCACCGTACACGATTTATCGCGGGCTATGGTATTGCGACAACGACTTCGCGCGGCGGAATCGGCTGGGGGGCATGGAGCTGTCGTGTGGGCACTTCCTGGAATTCAACGTGCCGAAAGAACTGCGTGCGCAGCATCCCGAAATCAAAGCCATCATCGGAGGCAAGCCGCACGAGCACTGGATCAAGTGGACTCACCCGCTGGTCGCCGAGGCGCTCACCGCGAAGCTGCTCGATACGCTCGCGAAGAACCCGGAGACGAAATCGGTGTCGCTCTCGCCCGATGACGGCGCGACGTGGGATGAGTCCGATGATACGAAGTTCGACGCCGGAGACTTCGATCCATCGCTGCAAACGGTCGCGAAGGCGGATCGGTTGATGGTCCTGTGCAATCGGATCGCGGCGGCGATCGCGCCGAAATACCCGGAGGTGAAGTTCGGAGTGCTGGCGTATGTCGATTACACCCGTCCGCCCGTGCGTGAGAAACCGCATCCGGCGATCGTGCCGCAGATCGCGCCGATCACGTTCAGTCGAGCTCACCCGCTGAACGATCCGGGCGAGCCGAACAACAAGTCGATGCAGCATCTCGTCGAGGGCTGGGGCAAAGTCGTGCCGGCGACGAGCTATTACTTCTACGGCTTCTATCTGGCCGAGGTCTCGTCGCCGAACCCGATGCTGACGAAGTGGGGCCACGACATCCCGTTCATTTACCAGCGCGGAGCCTGTCGCTACTGGCAACCGGAGACGCTGACGAACTTCGACACGTCGCTCCACGCGCATTGGCTCGGTCTGCGCATGGCGTGGGATCCGTCACAGAAGCCGGAAGCGATCGTCGATGAAATCAACTCGCGGCTGTACGGTCACGCGGGCGCGGCGATGTCGGCCTACTGGCGGCACATCGACGACACCTGGGTCAAAGTCCCGGAGTATGCCGGCTGTGGCTTCGGTCATCTCCGTCGTTGGAACGTTGAGAAGATGACGGAGTCTCGCCGCTTGATGAACGCCGGTCGCGCCGCATGTACGACCGATGCCGAAACCGCGCGAGTCAAACTCGCTGACGATTCGCTCGCCGCATTCGAGATGCTCATGCAGCAGAGACGTGATCTCGCCGAGGGCCGCTGGTCCACGCTGGCGGGGCAAGTCACCGCCTATCGCACGCGGCTGATCGAACTCGGCAAGCAGTACGAGCCGCAGTTCGCGTTTACGAAGATGGCGTGGACCGGCGAGGCCACGCTCAATGTTCGCTACTTCGATGCGTTCTATGGTTTGACGCACAACGATGCCGCTCGCGTGGCGACGCAGTTCAATGTCGTTGCCGCGCCGCTGAAGCAGTGGCGATTCCAAACGGACAAAGACAAACAAGGAGAAGCCGCCGGCTGGTCGAAGCCGGAGTTCGATGACTCCGCCTGGAAGACCACCGATTGCGTCGTCGATACGTGGTCGTCGCTCGGCCTGCACAACTACATGGGGAGTGCGTGGTATCGGATGAAGCTCAAGGTTCCGCCGCTCGCCGCCGGCAAGAAGACATTTCTGTGGATCGGCTCAACCGACGGCCGCGTGAAAGTCTTCGTCGACGGCCAGCACGTCCCGCACATCAACGACAAGGGGGAGAAGGCGGACTCCGTCAGCGGCTACTGCCAACCGTTCTCGTTCGATATTTCCTCGGTCGTGAAGCCCGACGCTGAAAACTCGATCTCGCTATTCTGCACCCGCGAGATCGTGAATGAACTCGGAACTGGCGGCCTGCTGTCACCTGCGGCGGTGTATGCGGAAAGATGAGCGTTGTAGCCACGTTCGCCAGAACGTGGGTCACGCGAGGAAAACCCCACGTTCTGGCGAACGTGGCGACGAAGGCATGAGCTTGGTATGGCCCGCGATCCTCAAAAGTTGTTGAACCGATTGAGCGATTGGACGGCTCAGTACGTCGAACGACAACGTCGGCTGAGTTGGATCGGGTGCGCCGGTTGCGGGGTGGCGTCGTTGCCGGTTTTCTTTGTCACGTTTTGGGTGATCTACGGTGTGCTGTGGATCGGGTTCCAAGGCTTGTTGACGACTCACACCGCGCGGTTGCTCGGCAGCGGGTTGATCGTGCTGTTCCTGATCCCGTGTTATGTGACTGCGAATTGGAACGAACTGCGCAATCTGAAGTTTGAATCCTCCGACCGTTTGCTGGTCGCACGCATGGTCGCGCGGGCTTCGGGGATCGGAGGCTTGGCGTTTTTGGCGGGACCGCAAACGGCGCATGCGATGGTCAAGGTGCTATCGGTCACGCTGCTGTTTGGGCCGTGGTTGGTGCATTTCGCAATCAAGATGGCTGGCCGAGCGAGCTTGTTGGACAAACTGAATGTCGCCGCCATCAGCCAAGCGCTGGCATTGCTGATCGAGGAAGAGCACCGCCTGTCGCTCGACGATTTGGCGCGGCAGACGCTGACCACGGAAGACGACTTGGCGATGGACCTGGCGCTGGTCGATGGAGTGATCCCGCTGAAGTCCGGTGAGCTGGGCTTCACGCTGAATGACGAACTGCGAGATGAACTGCTATCTCATCGGCCCGGCGCAGCGTCACGAACATCGGAGTGACGATCGCTCAGGGAGCAACTTCCGGGAGCTTGCGGCGCGAAGTCGATTCCGTTGTCAACGACTTCTTCCAGTCGATGTGAGCGGTGCCCGATCCGCTACTGACTCCATTCAGTCCGTGCGCCAGGACGGTCACGCGCAGTCCGATCAATCCGTTGGCCGGCAAGTTCTTCACGTCAGCGGTTCCCCAATGGATCGATTCCTCATTCGGTTCCAGCAACCCAAGAGCCAGTCCTCTCGCGCCGACTGCGGCGTTCAACTCATCGGGCAGAAGCGTTCCCTCGGAGTGTCCCCCACCGCCTCCCGCCGACCGCATTTCGATGCGCCATCTGCTGTGACTGCCAGCGACCGCTTCTTCGAGGATTCGCGACCAACGGAATTGCCCGGTGATGGGCTTCTCCGCCGAGGCCAAGAGATACGCGCAATGCGGCGGGACGAGTACGGTCTCGTTGTCGCGGCGCGTCACGATTTCAAAGGTCGCTACTTGCCCGGCCGGAACGGTGAACTCCACGCCGATGCCGTTCGTGATCGTGCCCAGCGGAGGCAGGGCCGTGAAATCTTGTGAGACCGTTTGAACTCCACTCGAACCATTGAACATCGCGGTGACTCCGAGCAGCAGAGCCAGTGGCCCGAACACGCTCAACACGCCGACCACGGCTCCGACTCCCGTGAACAGCCACTCGATGAACTTGCCGTGCTTCTCCCCCTGCGATTCAAACGCGGCGACGACTCGCGGCCGAGTGAAGTACACGAGCTGCCCGATCAGCCACGTCAGGCCGACAACCATCATCCCGCCGAAGAGCACCACAATCGTGAACAGCGTCACAAAGTCTTGAGCATCGGGATCGACTCCTTCGGCGATCACCGTCTGCTGGATATCCGCGTAAAGATCAGGGAGCACGAAGCGAGCCAAGTACGGAGCGTCGAACACCACCGAGGCTAAGCCGTAGATGCACACACCCAGCGTCAACTTTCTCGCCCACGGCTCCCACAGGAACAACCCGATGCTCGCCGCAAACATTCCGGCCGCCATCGTGAAGCCCAACACCGCATCGACTTGCTCCCACAATTGCCAGAGGCGCGGCATCGGCTTGGCGAACTCCGCTGGCTCTTCCATCGCGCAGACCAGCATCAACACGACCGCTCCGACGAGATTGAACGTCGCCAGCACAGGGACCAGCTTCGGCAGCGGAGTCACTCCCAGACTTAGCGAGTCGGAAGGCATGGGAGCAGCCTGCATTGTCACTGCTCGGCGCGCAAAAAAGACGACGTTCAGAATGATGACGCTCAGCCAGAACAGGAGCGCCCCGCTGGCGATGATCATGATCTTTGGATGCCCTGGATAATTATTTTCGTTGATGCCATAGAACCATTGAGCCGTATTCGTCGCCATCCCGAACAATCCAAACAGGATCGCCATCGGAATGCCGACTCGACTGCCGTAGCTAGGCCGAATGACACGGCCTGAGTCATCAGAGGGCGAGGTGGCAGATTCCAGTGATGCACGACGGCGAGCAAAAAAAAGGATGTGCAGAATAATGGTGGTCACCCAGAACAAGTTCGCCCAACTCATGAGGACGAACATTGCCGGCTGTTGTTGAAAATTGTCTTTTTGGCCAAATACCGGAGCAAAGTTCATCATCGCCACCGCGCCCAATCCGAACAGGACCGCCACTGGAATGCCGACTTGCTTGGCATAGCTCGGATTCGGCACCGTGGCGGACTGAGCCACCTCACGGAATGGCTCTGGCGGATCACGTTGCTCAATCGGTGCCGAGACCGGCGCAGGCACCGGTTGTTCCCACAACGATTTTTCTTCAACTTCAATTCGGCAGCGACACGAAAGAATGTGCGCGTCGTACCAGACCACGATTTCATCGCCGATCCCGTCGCCGGCTTTAATCGTCGAGCGGATCTCCATCTTGCCCCCGAACCCACCCTGACGAACCAAGCCATCATCGAGATAAAGGCGCTCCGCGAAGGCTCGCCCACCGTCGAACACAATCGTGTGTCCCTTGAAATTGACTTTCCAGCACAAGCGTCGCTTGATGCGGGACGAGTAGGCCAAGAGTCCAATTCCGGCGAGCGCGGCCATCGCGCCTGCGCAAAGCAGGATCGAACGGTAGCCGGTCAAGGTCTTGGCCAGGGATGCCAGTCCCATCGGAAACGTCATCAACAGACTGACAAGACCGATAGCGGCCACGAGATGGTGCAGCCTTCGGTTCCGTGTCTCAGTGACATCGAGCAGCTTATGGACTTGAGTCGTCAGGCGGCGGCTTTGATCGCGGTGTTGATCGTCAGGCGTCATGGGAGCTCGGTCGGCGATTGCCGAAAACGACGTCACGGCTGACTTCAATTCGCTGGCGTGCTGATAGCGCTGTTCTGGCTGCTGCTCCAGCGCTCGCAGCACGATTTCGTCCAACCGCACATCGACTTGAACTCGCTTCGACGGCGGAGCGAACCGGCCCATCGGCAACTCGCCAGTGAGCAGTTCGTAGAAGACGACTCCCAGCGAATAGATGTCGGCGCGGTGATCGACTTCGCTCGAACCCTGCATCTGTTCGGGAGCCATGTACCGCAGCGTCCCCATCACCTGATGCGTCGCCGTCAGCGAATGATCGCTGGCGTCCTGGCCCAGCAGTTTCGCGAGGCCGAAGTCGGCGATTTTCACTCGGCCCCGTTTGTCGATGAGGATGTTTTCCGGCTTGATGTCCCGATGCACGACCCCTTCGTCGTGAGCGAACTGCAACGCCTCACAAATCTGCGGCACGATCGCCAACGCCTCGGCCGACGTGAGCGCGCTCGTAGTGACCCGATTCATCGGGTCTCGCGCCGCGTTTGGTGACTGATCGACCGCATGAATGCGGTCACTACGAGCGAGCACCTGCCGCAGGTTCGCACCGTCGACGAACTCCATCACGATGTAGCACAGGCCGGCCGTCTCACCGAAGTCGTACACGGCGACGATGTGCGGATGACTCAACCGCGCCAGCGCACGAGCCTCTCGCTGGAACCGTTCGGTGAACGCCGGATCGCGACTGATCTCCGGTGGCAGAATCTTGACCGCCACCAACCGATCCAATCCCGGTTGCCGAGCTTTGTAAACCGCCCCCATGCCTCCCTTGCCAAGCAGTTCCAGAATCTCCAATTGCGGAAACAGCGGGGTGAGTTCCTCGACCGTCGGCGGGACAAATCCAGAAGCCGGCGGAGTCAGCTTGGTTGGCCCCGGATCAACGAATGCCGCCGATTGGCTGTCGGTGCTGGCCTTCAGCAGGCAGCGCGGGCACAAACCCGCCGGAGAATTCACCGGGATTTCAGCATCGCATTGCGGGCAGCGTCGCGGTTCGCTCATGACGGAGTTCCTGTGGCTGAGTGATTCTGCCAGCCTCTAAAGAAATCGCGAACCGTTGTGACATGAAAATCTGAGATTTGAAATTTCAAATTTGAGATCTCAGATCTCAGATACCCGTCACGCCCCCAACGCCTCGAACAGCCGGCCGATCTCGTCCTCGACTTCGTCATCGCTTTCAACGGTGGCCGCGACCTCTTCACGCAGCAGTTCGCGATACCGCTTTCGCAACCGATGCGCCGCCTGCCGCGCGGCTTCTTCGGACACCTGCAACTCGGCAGCTACGGAGGCGTAATCCATCGCCGCTCGGCTGCCGATCAGCGTCACTTTGAGCAACTCAAACTGTCGCGACTTGTCCGCCATCGCGAACTCCTCCTGCAAGCGTCGCACGACGACATCCAACAAGGTCAGCGCCCACTGGCGTTCAAACTCGCGTTCGGGCGTGTCGGTGTGAGTTGGCTCGAACGACAGACGCGACTCGCCGATTTCCCAATCGAGCGACAATCGCTCGCGACCGCCGCCGCGCTTCTGAGCGTTCGCGCGGTCCCACTCGTTCGCCAGAAAGTTTTTCAGCGACGTCAGCAAGAAACTCCGAAACCGGCCACGTTCCGGAGACGCTGCCGCCAGCGAGTTCTTCTCCAACAGACGCAAAAAGAATTCTTGCGTCAGGTCTTGAGCCTCAGGGACCGTCGCCACTCGCCGCCGAGCGAAGGCGTATAACGGAAACCAATATCGCCGACACAACGTCTCCAACGCCGCTCGCGCCGCCGAATCGTCGGGCTGAGCCGCTCGCAAGACGATGCTCCATTGCGTCGTCGCGAAGCCGGATTGTTCTGGCGGCAGGCTCATGAATCGTTCATCAGACGGGACGAGGTTCGGAGACGGCAGGAGTTTCGTCGGACTCCTCCACCATGAAATCGACTCGGTCAAAGACCTCGGCCAGCGGCAATTCCACACCAATCGAGCTGAGCAGCAGCGATCGCTCCAGTCCCGAGACCGCCGTCAGCGTCCAAGTGTCGTCGTCGTTTCGCAGGAACCGCTGCACCATCGGCTCATCCTGAGACACCAGCACATACTCGCGAAGTGCCGGGATCGTTCGGTAATGATCGAACTTCTTGCCTCGATCATACGCCTCGGTCGACTTCGACAAGACTTCGACAATCAACATCGGATTCAGCACCGTGTCCTTATGCTCGTCATCCAATTCCAACTCACCACAGACCACGCTGGCGTCGGGATAGGTGTAAAGACCGGTGCGACACCGGATTCGCAAGTCACTGTCGTAGGGGACGCAGGGTTTTCCTTTCAGCCGCGTGTTCAACTCGGTCAGAATATTCGTTTTGAGACGGCTGTGTTTCGGCGATCCTCCCGCCATCGCGAACATCTCGCCACGAAAGAACTCACTGCGATAAGTGGCGGCGCGTTCGATGCGGAGATACTCGACAGCGGACAAAGACGGAACTCGTTTTGGCGGCCCCATGTGGCCTCCTTTTTGTCATGGACGACAGATTTCCGGCGGCCATGATAATCGACAACGCCCGGAGGGGGGCAATTCCTGCAAGGCGGCGCAGCTTCACAATCGCCTTCCGATTGGAGGCGTGTTAGGTTACTCGACCGCTCACGATTGCCTGATCCCGCCTGCGACCTTCGACCGATGGTCGTGAAATCCATTGGAGAGCAAGCCTGTGTCACAGTCCTCGATGATTCGGCCAATCGCCGGTCGCCAGCCACGACGAGACTTTCTTCGTGCTTCGGGTGTCGCACTCGGAGCAATCTCTGGAATCGGAACTTCTTTCGCGCGGGACGCCTCCGAATCGTCGTCGCCAGCCGCTCCCGCTCAGCGAGCGATCGTCCTCTTTTTGCAAGGGGGATGTTCGCAGCTCGACTCATGGGATTTGAAGCCCAACGCTCCGGTCGAGTACCGAGGTGAGTTCGATTCCATCGCGACGGCGACTCCCGGCTACCGAGTCAGCGAGCACATGCCGATGCTGGCCGCGAGGACGAATCAATTCAATGTGCTGCGGAGCGTCCATCACGGCACCCCCAGTCACGAGGCAGCGATTCACTGGGTGCTGACCGGCTACGACTATCCGGGAGCGAACACGACCACGAAGAATCGGAACGACAAGCCTTCGGTCGGTTCTTTCGTCGCGAAGATGCGCGGCTCCAGCAAGCCTGGTTTGCCAGCATACTTTTGCGTGCCCGACAAAGGGCAGCTTGGCGATCGCGTGCGATATGCCGACTCGCACTTCTTGGGCATGGCCTACTCGCCGTTTGAGTCCGGTCCCATCCCGGTCGATGCCGAGTCGCCGTATCGAGTCCCTCAACCGCTGGTCATGTTCCGCGACATGCCGCTGACTCGCTTCGGCGAACGGCAAGGATTGTTGCAACAGTTAGACGGTTTCCGTCGCGAAGCCGATGCCTCGGGGATGATGTCCGGCATGGATTTGTTCCGACGCACGGCGCTCGACATGATCAATCATCCGGTCACACAAGCCGCGATCGATCTCTCGAAAGAGACGTTGGAAACTCGGCAGCGATACGGCAGCAATAAGTTCGGCCAGCGAGTCTTGATGGCTCGCCGCCTGGCCGAGGCCGGCGTGCCGTTCACGTTGGTCAATCTGGCCGACAACCAGGATTGGGACACACACACCGACAACTTCAATTCGATGAAGACGCGACTCCTGCCTTTGTTGGATCGCGCCGTCGCGACGCTGCTCGATGAACTCAGAGAGCGTGGGCTGCTCGACACAACGCTGGTCGCGGTCGTCTCGGAATTCGGACGCACGCCGAAGATCAACAACAACGCCGGCCGCGATCACTGGAGCGATGTCTTCTCCGTCATGCTGACCGGTGGCGGGTTGAAGACCGGCCAAGTGCTCGGCACCAGCAACGCTCGCGCGGAGATCCCGCAGGACCGGCCGATTCACTACAACGACGTCCTGGCCACGATCTATCAACAGCTCGGCATCGCCACCGACCGAGTCTTCATGCACGAAGGCCGGCCCGTGCCGATTCTGTATCAGGGGACTCCGATCCCGGAATTGATTTGAAAGTAGACGAGTCACTCCGTGACTCGATTCGGATTCGAGTCACGGAGTGACTCGCCTACTTTGCTGGATCTTGCACATGCTCACGATTGCAAATCAATTTGGCGGCGGCGCGATCAGTCGTCGCGAGTTGCTGCGCGTGGGTGCGCTTGGCGTCGGCGGTCTGACTCTGGCGGATCTGTTGCGGTACGAGGCGAACGCGGCAGATCCCGACTCGGAGAGTCAGGCTACGGAGGAAACTCGCCGTCCGAAGTCCGTGATTTATGTCGTTTTAGATGGTGGTCCTTCGCATTTGGACATGTGGGATTTGAAGCCGCAGGCTCCGGCAGAATATCGCGGGCCGTTCTCGCCGATCGCGACGAAACTGCCGGGCGTGTCCATCTGCGAGCACATGCCGTTGCAGGCCGCGATGCTGGATCGAGCCGCGTTGATCCGCGGGATTCGGTCGGTCGAGAACGATCACTATCTCAGCGAGGTCTACACCGGGCTGCCGCGATCATCGGGCAAGCGGCCGGCGTTCGGGTCAGTCGTCAGCAAGTTATCGCCGACGAAGCATTCGCTGCCGACCTACGTCAGCCTCAAGCAGCATTCCGGTGACTTGTTCGATTACGAGAAACCTCACTACGTCGGAGCCGCTCACGCACCGTTTCGCCCATTCGAGGAATCGCTCAAAGACCTCACGCCGGTCAAGAACCTCGAAGTGCTGGAGAACCGCAAGGCGTTGCTCGCCGCGTTCGACAATCTGCAACGCGAACTGGATCGGCCGCAGGCGTTCGGCGGACTCGATCGGTTTCAGGCTCAAGCGTTGGAGATGATCGCGTCGCCAAGAGTTCGCGAGGCGTTCGATCTCACGAACGAATCGCCGGAGACGCTGGCTCGCTACGGCCACAAGGTCGGCAAGTATCCGCACCAAACGGCGAAGCAGTACATGTATGACTGGAACGGCAAGCCGTTCCTGATGGCTCGGCGATTGGTCGAGGCGGGCGTGCGCGTGGTCACGCTGCACGCGGCCGAATGGGATCATCACAGCAGCCCGACAGGCGACATCTTCTTCGCGTTGAAATGTCTGATGCCGGTGCTCGATATGAGCCTCACCGCGCTCGTCAACGATCTGAAGGATCGCGGCCTGTCCGACGACGTGCTGGTTGTGGTGCTCGGTGAGTTCGGCCGCACGCCGAAGATTTCACCGGTCGGTCCCGGCCGTGAACACTGGGCCGACGCTGGCTGCGCGTTGTTCTTCGGTGGCGGTCTGACAATGGGGCAAGTCATCGGCGAAACCGATTCGCGTGCCGAACGCTCGATCAACGGCACGATCAGTTTTCAGAACATCATGGCGACGATCTATCACACGCTCGGCATCGATCTCGACGTGAAGCTGCCCGACTTCAACGGCCGCCCGCAGTATCTGCTCGATGACTGCGTACCGATTCGTGAATTGCTGGCCTGAGCAGAGTGCTTCGCGATCGGCAGACTTCCGGACCGTTGGGATGCGAGCACAACGTTATGCGATCTGGACAGGCTGGATTTTGGGTGTTGTCCTAAATGACCGTGCGGAATCAGTGTCGATGACAAGCGGTCGAGATGAAATCAGCCGGAACGCGCTAGCGTCCGGTTTTTTCCACCCGAACCGGACGCTAGCGCGTTCCGGCTGATGAAACATGACACAGCGACATCAACTTTTAGATCTCAAGCAATCTAGCGCAGATTAGCGTTCCAAGTTGAGTTCCCGACCAAACCACCTTCAGGACGAATCGTTACCGCGCGCCGTCAACCGTGAGCGTGTCCAAAGGTTGGAAGCGATCAAGCCACGACGTATCGGGGACCAGCGCCGGGTGCTTGTACTGAGAATCGCCTGTGCCGGAACGCTGGGCCTCGGCGGCCATGTAGTCCGACCAGGTGCCCGGCGCGAGACGTGCCAGTTGGGGCGAGTCGATGTAACGATCGCCGCGCTTCCCGGCATACATCACGTTCTGCTGGATGAGTTCCCGGTCGACGATCCGGAGAAACTGCCGCGCGACCGACGAATCTTCAATGACGGACCGCTCGATCAATAATGTGTAATTGGGAATCTGTCCGTTACGTCGCACAGGAACCGCCATGAAGCAGTCGACGCACAGGTCCAACTCGCGCGCGGCCACTTCGACCGCGTGCGCGATCTGATAGCCACTCACCTTTTCTCCCTCCATGTCGGCGCATTGACCTTCCTTGTGCAAGAACTCCAAGACCGGAGCCTGGCCGATGTAGCTCTGGCAGCGGACCAGATCGCCGATGTCATAGCGATACAGTCCGCCGGACGTGGTCATGATGATGTAGTACTCGCGTCCCACTTCCAGTTCGTGACATTCAAAGACTCGTGGCTGGGGCGAGCCTCGTTCGTCGGCCGCGACGAACTCGTAGTACGAGCCATCCACGGCCAAGACTCCTTCGGGCGTTCCGTCGTGCAGCGGAACCGTGTGCCGTCCTTCGTTGGAAACCAGCCCCAGATCGCGCGTCGGCACGTTTCCGTAATAGCGCGGCAGCTCTCGCGACTGATACCCGACCGTCCCTCCCAACCAGCAGGCGACGAGCGACAGCGGCCAATAGTCCTTGGGGTACAGCGTCCCGGTCTTCTCCACGATTTGTTCGAGCATCCGTGCCCGTTCCGGACGCTTCACTTGAATCGAGCGTGCGATCTTTTGCCGAAAAGCTGGAGGCACATCCAAGCTGTCGCTGAGCGTGCCATCGTGGATATCACGAATCAGACTCTGCCGGTGTTCGTCGCCCGTTTTCGCCAGACGGATCAGGTTCGCGGGCGTGATGGCCACGAGCAGTCCGACCGGCGTTGTCATCGCCAATCGCAGAATCGTGTAATACTTGGCCAATGGCTCGCGGATGTTGGCGACGTCTGGCGGCACTGCGTAGAAGGCACGATAGACACGATTTTGAAACCTTGAAGCGACTGAACTCACCATTCCGATCGACAGGCCGTTGGGAGCACGATCGAGGTCGCCCGGCCCCATCACTTGCAACACTTTCGTCCCGATCATTTCGGGATGCTCGACGATCGCTTTGACGCCCCAGATCTCCCATGAGCGCAGGTACTCGCGCAGCCAAGTACGCGTCACAGGATTCAGCTTGGGTTCCCCCGTTGTCCCCGTCGTGCAGGCGAACGCCAGAACCTGCTCATCAGCCGGAAAGAGCGAGTCGAGCCGCCCTTCGCTCACTTCCGTGATATACGGGGCGGCATACTCATAGGTTGAAACGGGAACTTGGCGTCGAAAATCTTCGATCGTGGCAATCTTCGAGAAGCCATGATCCCGCCCGAAGCGAGTCTCGGCACAGCGGCGAAGCTTCTCGAACAGCAAGGCCCGCTGGACCGCATGCGCTCGCTCCAGCATGGCCTCGAATCGACGCAGCTTCCGTCGGTAAAACGGAATCGCCGCGGCTTTGGCAACCCCGGTCATCGCCGTACGAAACAGCCGATCCCAGACTGGCGAACCATCATTCATGAGCGAAATCTCTAGCTGGAGTCCATTCAAACGGAAGCAGCCAGAGGCATCCTGCTCACTCTGCTCCATCGCGTTGTGAGAAGCGACAGTCGTCGAAGCCTAACCACACGGTCTGAGATGGCCAAGCGGCATCACCGGAATCGACGCCGCGATCGGCAGAGAGCGGTCGAACGTGAGGGCGACGCTCAGGCGAACGGCAGGACTTTTCTTACCGTAGCCGCGTTCGCCAGAACGCGGGAGCCCCGCACTCTGGCGAGTGCGGCTACGGGGAAGTTATCTGTTGCCGTTCGCCGAAGAACTCACTCTGCAGGAAGCTGCACGCGATCGACTGGCTGGAATTGTTCCAGCCATTTCGCATCCTGCACCAGCGCGGGATGTTTGTACTGCGCGTCGCCGGTTCCTCGGCGCTCGACTTCGGCTTGGATGAATTTTTCCCACGTCCCATCGGCAATCCGCCAGAGCCGCATCGGCCCCAGCACTTTCTCGCGCCGGCGTGCCGAATACAGAAAGTTGCTCGCACGCAGACAGCGATCGGTCTCTTCGAGAAACTGCTGGGCCGTGTCCAAGCCGGGCACGTTTTCCTGTTCGACGACGATGACATAGCACGGGAGTTCGCGTCCGGGGCGCGTCGGGACCGCAGTCAGGTATTCCAGCCGAATGCCGAGTTTCTGAGCCGCGTCACTCGCGGCTTCAAGAAACTGATGCTCGGTGACCTTTTCCCCTTCGAGATCACCGCAGCGGTCACCCTTCTGGCGAAACTCCAGCACGGGGGCCTCGCCGATGAAGCCGCGGCAGCGCACGATGTCGCCGATATTGAAGCGGAAATATCCGCTGTAGGTGGTCATCACGATGTAGTAGTCGCGATCGACTTCCAGCTCGTGCCCTTCCAAGGCGATCGGCTGAGTGGAGTCGATTTCATCGACCGCGACGAATTCGTAGAAGCCGTTGCTGATGGCGAGCGGCCCCTGAGGCTTGTGGTCTTCAAAGGGGATCGTGTGCCGTCCTTCGCTCGAGACCAGCCCCTGATCTCGCATCGGGACATCACCGAAATACTCAGGCAGATAACGCGACTGGTAGCCGGCCGTGCCTCCCAGCCAACAGGCGATGATCGGCTGAGGCCAGTAATCCTTGGGATAGAGCCGTCCCGTTGACTCGACAATCCGTTGCAACTCTCTCGCACGCGCCGGATCGCTGCGTCGAACGCGCGATTGAAGCCTCTCACGAATCTCAGCCGGGATGTCGAATGCGGTTGAGAGCGTGCCGTCGTGAATGTCACGAATCAGAGACTCGCGATGCTCGTCCCCCAGTTGCGCCAACCGCAGCAGCGTTCCGGGATTCATCAGCACGATCAGCCCGATCTGCTCCGCCACACTCAGCCGCAGCGTCGTGTAATAGCGCGAGACCGGATCGCGAATGTCGGTGATTTCATTCGGGATCGCATAGAACGGCTGCACGATCGCACGCTGCTGGCGAGCCAATAACGCGCTGACCATGCTGATGGGAATGTTGCCGGGAGTCCGGCCCATATCCCACGAACCAATGAGCTGGACGATCTTGGTCCCCACTTTGGGCAGATGATCGAGCAGCATTTTCCCGCCCCACAAATCCCACGACTGGCGGTACTCCTTGAGCCACGGCCGCGTCACCGGATTGAGCTTGGGAGTTCCAGTGGTACCGGTCGTGATCGTGAACCGCTCGACCCGTTCCTCCGGAGGAAACAGGGCTGTGAACTCACCGCGAGCGACCGCGTTGATGTACGGCGCGAAGTAGTCATATCGCGAAATGGGAACTCGGCGGCGATAGTCCTCGACCGAGTTAATCTCGGCAAATCCGTGGTCGCGTCCGAAGCGAGTGTCACGACAGCGACGCAGCCAGCCAAACAGCATGTCCCGTTGAACGCGGCGAGCCTCGTGCAGCAGCCGCTCAAACCGCCGATAACGCCCGGCATACGCCGGGACCACGACTTGGCGAGCGACGGCGGACAAAACTCGATGAAGCGCGCTTTGAAAGCTCATTCAAGCGAGTCTAGGCAGAACCAAATTGAATCGAAAGCGCGAGCTACACGAGCGATCTGCCGAAGCCCGCCCGCCAGCCAGTTGGAGCACATTGAAACTCGTCACGAAAACAAGCGACTCGCTACGATGACGCTGCGATTGTCGAAGTCAGTGCCAGACAATTGCGAAACCATCACAGTCCTTGCGGGAGTCTCCAGCCATGTTGCGAATCCGAATGAACTCGCGTCTAACGATCGGGCTGTTGGTGGCCGCGTTGCTGCTCTCGCCAGCCATCCTCCGTGCGGCCGATGTCTTGGATGGAGGCAGCTTCTTCAGTGCCGATGCGCTCGCCCAGGCGAATCAGAAGATTCGAGAGATCGAACAGAAATCAGGACACGAGATTCGTATCGAGACCTTACGCCACCGTGCCGGCCGACCAGGTCGAAGCGGTTTCAAAGATGGACAAGTCGCAGCGTGAGACGTTCTTCACGAAATGGCAGCACGACCGGGCCGCGGCCACGAAATCGCGCGGCGTGTTCGTGTTGATCTGCAAGACCCCTTCGCACCTGCGTCTGTGGGCTGGCACAGCGATTCAACATGCGGGCTTCGGTGCCGCACAGGCCCAGACCGTCCGCGAGACATTGCTGACCGGCTTTAAGGCGAAGCAGTACGACAAGACTCTGACAGATGTGGTGGCGCAGCTCGCGACAACATTCGATGGGTTGAGCCACGCGAAGAACAAAGCGGCCGAGGCGGGTCACAAGTCTGTCGCGCATTCGGCTCCCAAGCCGTCGCATGCTCCGGCACCTCACGCACCCGCGCCGGCAGCTCCCCAGGCGACTGGCGGTAATTTCCTATTCATCGTCGTCCTGGTCATCGGGGGCATTCTGCTGTTCTCTTTCGTGGCCAGAATGTTCGGCGGAGGACAAAGCAATGTCCCTGGAGGCTTTGGCGGTGCCGGCTACGGCGGGGGGGGCGGTGGATTCTGGAGTGGACTGACAGGTGGCCTCTTCGGCGCGGTGGCGGGCAACTGGCTCTACAACCAATTTTCCGATCATCACGCCTCGGCAAACGACACGCATTCGCCGATGGGGGACTCATCAAACAGGAGCGACTGGTCCGATGCCGGCTCTTCCGACGGCGGCGGCAACGACTTTGGTGGTGGAGATTTTGGAGGTGGTGGCGGTGGCGACTTTGGTGGCGGCGGAGATTTTTGACTTCGTGACAGATCCCCAACGGACGCCGCAAAAACGAAACTGTGCAAGCAGGTTGTCGTCATCAAATTGTTTTGATTCGACTCTCGTTCTCGATACCATCTCGGTTCGATAACAGTACCAGCCGATTCGCGCGAGGCGTGGGCGGCCTGCTTGGTCACTTGCCGAAGGACAAACAATGAGTCGTTTAACGAGCACGGTGCAGCCCATGATTTCCCGCCGCAGTCTGCTTCAAGCGGCTGGAGTCGGTGCATTGCCTTTGGGGTTGCCGGGCATGGTTGCTGCCGGAGTTGATACCAAAAAAGGGCTCGGCAAAGGAGCAGCGAAGAAGTCCTGCATTTTCATCCTGTGTTGCGGTGGTCCGAGCCATTTGGACACCTGGGATTTGAAGCCGGATGCGCCCGACACCATTCGCGGACCGTATCAGCCGATCCCGACGGCGGTGCCGGGGATGCGCATCAACGAGATGCACACGCGATTGGCAAAACTGACCGACCACATCGCGTTGATTCGGTCAATGACGCATGTCGGCAACATCAGCAACCACTTCGATGCGATGCACCATCTGCTGAGCGGACAAGCGCAGGCACCGGCCGACGCACCGTACATCGGGTCGATCCTGTCGAAGGCTCGGCCGGACGAACGAAGCATCGCGCCATATGTCTGGCTCATCAAATGCGTCGGCGACCCGGTCTTCTGTGCGGCGAACATTGGGAACGGCGGGCACCTCGGAGCGATGCACAGCCCGTTGTTTGTCGGCTCGGCCACCAATCATCCGGCCATGCCGACCTTCAAGGCTCCGGACGAATTGATCGCCACTGTCTCGACCGAGCGGATGCTCGAACGTCGCCGGTTACTCGATGGACTCACCCCAACACTCAGCGACATCACGACGCATCGCTCGACCACCGATTGGCAAGACCTGCACGGCCGAGCGTTCGATTTGACAAGCGGCTCGGAAGGCCGCGAGCCGTTTGAACTGCAACGCGAACCGCAGGCGGTGCGAGATCGTTACGGCATGCACCCACTGGGACAGAACCTGCTGCTGGCGCGGCGGCTGATCGAATCGGGCGTCGGCTTCGTCACGGTCAATGGCTGGACCGGTCAGTCCCCCAACGGTGGCGGCGGACCTCCCGCCTCGAGCTGGGACATGCACGGCGGCGAGATGGGAATGGGGAACGCTTTCGGCAGCGGTTCGTATGGCATGGGCTGGTGCTTGCCATGTCTCGATGAAGGTGTCTCCGCGTTGATCACCGACCTGCACGATCGCGGCATGTTGGAGAACACGATGGTGGTGGTCACCGGCGAATTCGGACGCACACCGAACATCAACCAAAACGGCGCTGCCAATCCCGGCCGCCAACACTGGCCGAGTTGCTATTCAACCATCGTTGCCGGCGGCGGCATCCGCGGCGGCCGAGTCTATGGCGAGTCCGACAAGCACGGTGCCTACGTCAAAGACCGCCCCGTGCGTCCGCAAGATTTGGGAGCCACGATCTTCCACTCGCTCGGCATCCCGCTCGATCTGCGTCTGGGCAAAGACGGCTTCACGCGACCACTCTCCACGGGCGAGCCGCTTCTCGATCTATTCGGGTAGCCGCCAGGTGACGTGACAACTCATCGTTCAAGCCGATCAGGAGATCCACAAGTCGATCTCGGCCCTGCGGCGCTCATCTAGGTGGCTGCAGCCAAATGGCGACAGGCGGTCGAGCGAGGCATTGGAGGCGTGTCGCGCGGACGGACTCTCTTACCGCTGAAGAAATGGACGCGCCGACGATCCTATGGATGGGGACGTCACAGATCTGGCCAACGCGATCGCTTCAGCCATCACGCCGCTCTTCGAGCAGCATTGAAAGTTTGTGAACACTTCAAAACTGGAGCATTTGCAAGAGCAGCAATTCGCCCAACTCTGGGACACGTTGCACCCTCCGATTTGCACAGTTTTGACACAACGAACTGTGCCAATCCGACTCGCAAATGCAAATGGCTCTCTCGCAGTATCTATACGAGAGAGCCATGTCGGAATGCGGAGAGGGGGGGAAACGATCCACGGGATTTCGCAACCCTTGTATTTGTAGCACGTTGCGACCGAGGCCGAAACAGGTCAAGAACTTGTGATTTCACGCCAGATCACTGACGATCTTTGAGATTCCCGGCTGGTCACTAGGATTTGCCACCCCGTTTTCACAAACCTTTCACAAATTGTCGGCGTTCGATGAGACCACAAAAGCCTGAATAGTCTCCGCCATCAAGACACTGCCGAGGCGACTTACAGGCCTGGTTCAAATCGAGCAGTTTTCGGGTAGCCGGCGCGCAGCGGTAGCGCAGTCGTTGGGTGTGGCTGAACGACGGATCGTTAGGCGGCGTGGCTGGGCGAGTTGGTCAGTTGGTCCAGCCAGTGCAACTGGGGCTGGCCGGTGAGCAACTCGTGGGGGCTGCGGCCGACTCGATCGGGGCGGTCGCTGCGCGGGAACCGGTGATGGTTCAGGTAGAAGCGGACGAGATCCAGGTATTCGCCGCTCAGATGGCGGCGGAGGAAAAAGTAGTTCCGCAGCCGGCTGTTGATGTTTTCGACGACGGAACTGGCTCGAACCGTGTGGTCGGCGAGGGCCGCGACGGCGGTTCGCAGCGCGCGGGTCACGGGGGTCAGCCGGTGCGTGCATAGCGGCGCGAGTCGTTCCAGTTCCGCGACGAGGAAGTCGAACAGGTCGCGACGCGTGGCGACATCGGGACCGGAAACGGACAGCACGTCGTCGCGCAGCCAACTCACCAACAGCGACACGTCCGCCGCCAGACGAACCGCACGCGACTCCTCTTGCCGCGCCTGAGCCAGTCGTTTCGAGTGTTTGTGCCCCTGGCCCTGGCGCTTGGCCTGCCGCATGCGCCGCTCTTGCTGTTCGCAGGCGGTGATGGTTCCGTAGGCCCGGTTCTCCAGGTACGTCGCGACTTGGCCCACTTCCCGGATCGCGTGGAAGACATCGCCCCGACACGGCAACCCTGGCGACGCCAACTGCTGACCAGCCCGCAACCCACGACCTCCGTCCGCGATGGTCGCCTCGGGATTCCAGCCGTGATCGCCCAGTTCCATCAGCCGCAGACCCCACGTGTCGGCATCGCGATGCTCCTCCAGGCTCAAGAGGTAGCAGTACGTGGACGCGACATCGCAACCCACCAGCACCGGCTGGCCGTTCTGAAAGATCTCGTCGTGCGCCCCGATGCGGACTCCCGACAGATCCGCCCGCTCATTGATCCGCCGCGCCGACACCGCCGCCGCACACACGAGGTTGTGAATCGTCCCCACCGAGATCGAGATCCCCAACACCTCCGTCAGCAACGCCACCGCCCCGCGATACGAACTGTGACAACCGAGGATCAAGGCCAGCACCAGCCGCCGAATCAAACGACCGGTGACCGGAATCCAGAACAAGACCCGCTCGTCCGCGTCGCCTGGCGAGTCGG
>CAMDPX010000061.1 GCA_945905295.1 Planctomyces sp. SH-PL62
TGTACCGGGGGGCTGACGCCGCCCCGCTCGCCTGTCTTATTCAGGGCCGAGCGAATTGAAAGTCTCTTCTCAAAAGGACGATCCCAGATGGCGAACGACTTTGCGGGCAAAACGATTTTGGTGACCGGTGGATCGCGAGGAATCGGCCGCGCCGCCGCGTTGAGATTGGCCAGCGAAGGGGCTCGCGTCGGAGTCAACTATGTGACTCGCCGAGACAAAGCCGACGAAGTCGTGAGCGAGATCGCGGCGGCGGGCGGTGTGGCAGTCGCCGTGCAAGGGGATGTGACTTCGCCGGAACAAGTGCAACGCATGGTGCAGGAGACTCGCGCCGCCTTCGGGCCGATCGACATGCTCGTGCATTCGGCCGGGCTGAGCATTCTCGAAAAAGCGGAGGACGTCACATTTGAAACGTGGCGGCAAGTCATGAGCGTGAATCTCGACGGCACGTTTCATGTGATCCATGCGCTGCAGGACGAGATGATCGCTCGCAAGTTCGGTCGGATCGTGCTGCTGTCGTCCATCGCGGCGTTGCGTGAGCGGAAGAACCAAGTCCATTACTCGGCCGCCAAGGCGGGAGTCATCGCAATGGCTCGCTGTCTGGCGGAAGCTTGGGCGGAGCACAACATCCGCATCAACACCATCTGCCCCGGATTGATCGCGACCGACATGGGCAAATTGATGTCTCCAGAAGCAACGCAGTACGTCATCGCCAACACACCGATGAGGCGATTGGGGACTCCCGAAGAGATCGCCGCGGCAATTCGCTTTCTGCTCAGCGACGAATCGAGCTTCATGACCGGCCAATCGCTCGTCGTCAGCGGCGGCCGAGTCATGCTGCCGGGCTAAATGGACATGCCAGTAAGTTTTGTCGCTCTCTTCGGCGGCCCCGCCGTGATCTAAGTTGCTGGGAAGGAGGTTGGCAGGACATACTGTCGCCGCTTCAACGCGCGGTCGGCCTGCCGATTCGACGAGATGAAGCCTGCCTCGGCTCGTTTTCCCGCCCCCTTTCCTCCCGCCTGAGTTCGTCATGATGCGACCTGCTCTTCGCTGTACAGCGTTCGTCATCTTCTGCGCCTTCGCCCTGACGAATGCTGGTCTGAATGCTGCGGAACCGAGCCTCGCGCCGACCGCCGAGCAGCTTGAATTCTTCGAGGCGAAGATTCGCCCGGTCCTCGTGAAGCACTGCTACGAGTGCCACTCAACGAAGCTGGCCGCACCGCGTGGCGGGTTGCGACTCGATGATCGCGAGGCCGTTCTGAAAGGTGGCGATTCGGGACCGGTGATCGTCGCAGGAGATCTCAAGAAGAGTCCGCTGCTCACAGCTTTGAGGTATGAAGACGTCGAGATGCCTCCCAAGGGGAAGCTGCCGGCCGCCGTCATCGCGGACTTCGAGCAGTGGGTGAAGATGGGTGCCCCTGACCCGCGAGTCACTGCTTCCGCGGCGAAGGCTTCCGGACCTCAACCCTCAACTCCCATCCAGCCCCCCTCCGCTCATTGGTCCTTTCAAAAGCTGACGAAAACTCCGCCGCCGAGCGTCAAGAATGCCCAGTGGCCGCACAGCGAAATTGATCGTTTTGTGTTGGCGAAGCTGGAAGAGGCAGGTTTGCAACCGGTCGCCGCTGCCGATCGCCGCACGCTCATTCGTCGTGCGTTCTTTGATCTGATCGGCCTGCCGCCTGAACCGGAGCAGGTCGCTGCGTTTCTCAATGACTCGGCATCGGACACCGACGCGTTTGCGAAGGTGATTGATGACCTGCTGCGGTCTCCGCATTACGGAGAACGCTGGGGACGGTATTGGCTCGACATTGCGCGGTATGGCGAGGATCAGGCGCATACCTTCAAGGCTCGCAATTATCCGCAGGGGTATCTCTATCGCGACTGGGTCGTGAAGGCGTTCAACGACGATTTGCCTTACGACCAGTTCTTAGTCGAGCAGATTGCGGGCGATCTCGTGGAGCACGTTTCCAACGTGCTCGGAGAGAAGCACGTTGGAAACGTGCTCCACGAACGACCGCTCCACGAGCGTATCCCCGCTCTGGGCCTGTTCGCGCTCGGCCCGGTCTATTACCAGGACAACGGCGAGAAGGACAAAGCCCTCGCCGACGAATGGGACGACCGTGTCGACACGCTCATTCGAGGCACGCAAGCGCTGACGATCTCGTGTGCTCGCTGTCACGATCACAAGTTCGATCCGCTGACGATGGCCGACTACTACGGACTGCTCGGCATCTTCGCGAGCACACAATACCAAGAGCGACCCGCCGTCCCGCAAGAGGTCGTCCTCGCCAAGCAACAAGCCGAAGCGGCCTTGAAAGAACAGCAGCTTCAAGTTGATCGGTTCCTCGCGACGCAAGCTCGCAGCGTGCGGGAGAAATTGATTCCAGAGATTCCGCAGTACGTCGTCGGTGCTTGGCGTGTGATGAACCTGCTCAAGAAGAAGGGCAACGAAAAGAAGGTTGTCACCGACGTCGCGAAGCAGTGGAAACTCAACGAAGATTTGTTGCGGCGTTGGGTCGCGTATCTCGAAGAGAAGCCGGAATCGGGAGCCGTGAAGTCCGAGCGACCATATCTCAACGGCTGGCGCGAACTCAAAAAGCAACAAGACGCGAACGTCGATCTCTCCAACGACAAAGCCGCGCTCGCGGCGGTGACTGCGGTTGGTGAAACGCTACGTCAGCAGGCGGAGTCTCTTTTGCCGCAACGCACCACGTTGCTGCAACACTTCGGCGAAGAGGTCGCCTTCATCGCGGAGACCGATCGAGCGACCGTCGTGCCGGGAATCATTCCGCTCGGCAACTTGTTTGACGATGCGCCCGGTTCACAACTTTCGACGGCGCTCACCTCGGACGTTTTCAAGGCGACGGCCAAAGAGGGAAATCTTGGAGTTGCGCGAGTCGCTCAGGGATGGGGTCATCAGACTTCGATCGCGGCCGGGATCTCGTTCAATTTTCGATCGCTCGGCAGCGATGACGCCAAGCATGGCGATGTGGTCAACGACGGCTGGGACGTCAGCGGCGGCATCAGCACGACCGGCAAACGAACGCCGGCGAACCTGCCGCGCACCGAGCAAGGGATCGGCATGCACGCCAATGCTCTGATCACGTTCGATCTGGAAGAGATCCGCCGTGCGGGACTAATCCCGGCCGATCATCCGCTGACCTTCCGAGTCGATCGAGCCGGCTTGAACGACGACGCCTTCGGCAGCGGCAGCGTGCATCTGGCCGTCATTGTCAGCCAGCCGCCTCAAGAGAAAAGTGAATTCGATGCGATCCTCGTCGCGTCCGTGAATGGTCAACCTGCGAAGGTCGAAAAGGGTGACGATGCCTATTACTTCGCCGGCGAACTACCACCGCCGTTGCGAGGCGACGGCAAGTTTGCGGAGATCGACATCAAACTACCGCTCGGCGCGCGGTATCTGACGCTCGTCGCAACTGGTGCGGGCAAGGCCGGTGAAGAGAACTCGATCAGCAGCGATCACGCCGTGTTCTCCGGCGCGAGGTTGGAGTATGAGCCAACCCGTAGCTCAGGCGGCTCGCCTGAGTCCGTTGCATCAAACACCGGCGAGACGCCGGTGCTACGAGACGCGCTGCTGTATTCGGAACTGTTCTCCGACAAAGGGGTGCTGGCGATCGCCTCCAAAGACGTTGCCAATTACCTGACTGACGAACCGGCCAAGCAACTCGCGTCGCTCAACAAAACACGCGACGAACGCAAACAGGCGGCCGATGCGATTAAGGTCTTGATGGCTCATACAGTGTCCGACGGACAAGGAGCCGACATGCCCGTCTATCTTGCCGGCGATCCACGCAAGAAAGGACCGCTCGCCCCGCGATCGTTCCCGGCCATCCTCCGCAACGGCGACTCGACTCCCTTCAAATCGTCGGGGAGTGGCCGGCTCGAACTCGCGCGAGCAATCGCGTCCTCCGACAACCCGCTGACCGCGCGGGTCTTCGTGAATCGCATCTGGGCCGGTCATTTCGGAGCCGGGCTCGTGCGCACGCCGAGCAATTTCGGCACGCTCGGCGAACGACCGACGCATCCGGAGTTGCTCGATTGGCTGGCGGCGCGATTCATCGAATCCGGCTGGTCAATGAAATCGCTGCATCGCGAGATCATGCTTTCGGCAACGTATCGACTCAGCAGTTCGCCATCAGAAACCTCAAAGCCCCAAGCGACTGATCCTGACAATCACTTGCTGTGGCGGATGAATCGCCGCCGTCTCGAAGTCGAGCCGTGGCGAGATTCCGTGCTGGCAGTCGTCGGAAAGCTCGACCGCACGCTGGGCGGGCCGTCGAGCAATCTGAGCAACGGCAACAACCAGCGTCGCACGCTGTATGGATTCGTGAGCCGGCATCAACTCGATGACCTCTTGCGTCTGTTCGACTTCCCCGATCCGAACATCACCGCCGGGCAACGCACCGTCACGACGGTTCCGCTGCAACAACTCTTCGTGCTCAACAGCGAGTTCATGGTCGCGCAATCCCGCGCCTTGGCCACACGACTGACTCGCGAAGCCAGCACGGACGATCTCCGCGTTCACCGCGCCTACGCATTGCTTTTCAATCGTTCTCCGAGTCCCAGTGAATTAGAACTGGGACTCGAGTTTCTCACCGCAAGCAAGTCCGACGGGACGAAGCTCTCAGTCTTGGAGCAGTACGCCTTGGCGTTGCTTGGTTCCAATGAGTTCGCCTTCGTGGATTAGACCCCGACCCCTGTTTTGAAATTTGAAATCTGAGATTTGAAATTCGGAGCTTCGCAGATGACTCAATCCATGATCTCTCGCCGCGACATGCTGACTCGTTCGGCCGCCGGCTTCGGCATGTTGGGACTGGCGTCGGTGCTCTCTGACGAACGCCGAGCCAACGCGGAATCGACGCTGAGCAGCGATCCGCTGGCTCCGAAGGTTCCGCACTTTGCGGCCAAGGCCAAGCATCTCATTTTTCTGTTTATGAACGGAGGGCCTTCGCACGTCGACACGTTTGATCCAAAAACGGAACTCGTGAAACAAGCGGGGAAGCCGGGGCCGGGCGGGAACTACATGCCCTCGCCCTTCAAGTTCCAGCAGCGCGGCGAATGCGGTCTGCCAATCAGCGAGATCTATCCGCATCTCGGCGAGTACATGGACGACCTCTGCGTGATCCGCTCGATGTATACGAGCACGCCGAATCATGAGCCGGGTCTCTTCATGATGAACTCCGGCACGCAGCAGCCGACGCGCCCCTGCATGGGTTCGTGGCTGAACTACGGGCTGGGGACTGAGAATCAAAACCTGCCGGGCTTCGTCGTGCTGTGCCCCGGCAAGCCGGTCGTTGGGCCAGCGTTGTGGTCGAACAGTTTTCTGCCGGGGATCTATCAAGGGACGCACATCAACAACGGACAACTCGATCCCAAGAAGATCATCAGCCACATCAACAACCAACACCTGCCGCCGACCGAGCAACGCCGGTTGCTCGACCTGATGCAGAAGATGAATAAAGAGCATCTCGCCACCCGCGGCGCGGACAATCAACTCGAAGCCCGGATCGGCTCGCTGGAGATGGCGTACCGCATGCAGTTCGAGGCTCAAGATGCCTTCGACATCACGCGCGAAACCGAAGAGACGCGCAAGCTCTACGGTCCCGGCCAATTCGCGGACGGCTGCTTGATCGCTCGCCGACTGGTTGAGCGTGGCGTGCGAACGGTGCAACTCTTCTATGGCAGCGGTCAGCCGTGGGATGCTCACGGCGATATCAAGGACCATGTCCGCGATGCAAAGAACAGCGATCAAGCGATTGCCGCGCTGATCCGCGATCTGAAGTCGCGCGGTCTCTTCGACGAGACATTGATCCTGTGGGGTGGCGAGTTCGGCCGCACGCCGACCGCTCAAGGAGCAACCGGCCGCAACCATCACGCCACCGGCTTCAGCATGTGGCTGGCCGGCGGCGGAGTGAAAGGGGGCATGGCCTACGGCGCGACCGACGAACTCGGAGTCAAAGCGGTCGAGAATCGCATGAGCGTGCATGACCTGCATGCGACGATGCTGCATCTGCTGGGGATCGATCACACAAAGCTGACCTATCGTTACTCCGGCCGCGATTTTCGTTTGACCGACGTGCATGGCGAAGTGGCGCACGCGATCGTGGCGTGAGATGAGCCGGAGAGCGCTAGCTCCCGGTTTCCGGCAATTCGCAGCGAACCGGACGCTAGTGCCACAGATCGCAATTGAACTTTCATGGAGCCTGAAACTTCCCACGGATGGCATGGCAATACCACGGATGAAAAACGAGAAGCCCTGTTTTATCCGTGGTATCGCCATGCCATCCGTGGGGTTCATCGGCCTAAAGACTCAAATTTTGGGTGAGCCCTGACTGGTCGCCAAATTCGCAAAGTGCGTCGTACGCCCCCGACGACTCGCTCATCGAACTCGGCGTCCTACAATCGGGCAATGCAACCACACTCGCCAGAATCGCGCGCCGGCAGATCACACCCACAAGTCACCTCGCCATCGGACAGCCCAGAATCGCGGGCCAGCCGTTTGAGGTTTGAGCGGTATCGGCAAAAGCTCAAACGGAGCGAACTCCCCAAGGGGAGCTTTCATGGCACCGGCGAGTCGCGCAGTTCGAAGGATCGGGTCCGTTCTTCGACGCAACTCATCGGGCAATTCTTGAGGCTGCTGATTCCGTTTCGGCGGCAGGTCATTTGGATTCTTGTGTCGGTCACGGCATCGACATTGATTGGCCTACTGCCACCGGCCGGCACCAAGTTCATCATCGACTATGGACTGAGCGGTCGGCCGGTGCCGAAGTTGTGGTTGCAACGTCTGCCGTCGCTCGCCGATCCCAAGCAGCTTTTGCTGTTCACGGTGATTGCGGTTTCGATCCTCTCGCTGTTGAAGATCGGCGTGCATGTTTGGGGACGCTGGTACGCCACCAAGATCACGAAACAAATTCAGTTGGATCTGCGGCGGCGAGTCTTCGAGCACGCCGTCCGACTGCCGCTGCATCGAGTGCAAGCGCTGCGGTCCGGCGGCGTGGCCTCGATCCTTCGCGAAGACGGCGGCAGTGTGGGCGAGCTGGTCTTCGGGATGTTGTTCAATCCCTGGCGAGCCGTCATTCAGTTGATCGGCAGCCTCGCGATTCTGGCCTGGGTCGATTGGCAGTTGCTGATTGGCGGGCTGTTGCTCTTGCCGACGGTGTTCTTCACACATCGAGCTTGGATCAACGGCATCCGGCCGCAGTTTCGAGTCATCCGCAAACAGCGCGAACTAATCGACGCCTCCGCCACCGAAGCGTTCGCGGGGATGCGAATCGTCCGCGCCTTCAGCCGTCAGAAACGTGAGGCGGCTCGCTTTACCACCGAGAACAACTTGATGGCTCGGCAAGAACTCTATGCCTGGTGCTGGATGCGCGTGGTCGAGATGGTCTGGGAAGCGTTGATCCCGATCGCGACGGCCGGGCTGTTGTTCTACGGCGGTTGGCGAGTGCTCGACGGACACATGACCGTCGGCGATCTGATGATGTTTCTGGTTTACCTGCTGATGCTGCTGGAACCGCTGGCGACGCTCGCCCAGAGCGCCACTCAGTTTCAGAATAGCCTCAGCGGACTGGATCGTGTCCTCGATCTCTTGGAAGAGCCGCGTGAGATGCTCTCGACGCCCACGTCGTTGTACGTCGATCGTCACTCGGTGGCCGGAGCCATCGCGTTCGAGCAGGTCACCTTCACGTATCCGGGCACAAGCAGTCCGGCACCAAGAATTGGCGAGCGGGGCGGGCAAGACGACGCTCAGCAACTTGGTCGCTCGCTTCTATGACCCGACCTCCGGGCGCGTGACGTTGGATGGCCGAGACCTGCGCGATTACGACGTCGAGTCATTCCGCTCACTGCTGGGGGTCGTCGAACAGGATGTGTTCTTATTCGACGGGACGATCGCCCAGAACATCAGCTACGCGCGGCGCGACGCCACCGCCGCCGAGATCCGCGCGGCCGCCGAAGCCGCGAACGCGACTGAGTTCATCGACCGCATGACCGACGGCCTGCAAACGCTCATCGGCGAGCGCGGCGTGCGGCTCAGCGGCGGTCAGCGTCAGCGACTGGCGATCGCGCGAGCCATCTTGGCCGATCCGAAATTGCTGATCTTGGATGAAGCGACTAGCAACCTCGACACCGACAGCGAGCGGCTCATTCAACAAAGCTTGGCTAAGCTCATGCGCGGCCGCACCAGCTTCGTGATCGCGCATCGGCTGAGTACGATCGCCAACGCCGACTTGATCGTCGTCGTCGAGCACGGCCGCATCAGCCAGACCGGCACTCACGCCCAACTCATGGCCGAAGGGGGCAAGTATCGGACAATGGTCGAACAACAAATCCACATGACACTCGGAGGCATGACCCCCGCTGCCTCTGCGGAGGCGAGTTCACCGCATCCGTCACGAAAGGGCGACTCATGAAACTGCGAAGCTGTTGGTTGTTGCTGATTCTGCTCGTCACTCAGCCGATCTTGGCTCAGGACCAATCTTCTGCGGACGGTAAGTCGCGGCCTTATCGGCTCACGCTGCCGCCGGCGGTTTATGCCGTGCCGGGCGTGGAGATGAGCCTGTACTTCGAGAACACCGTGCTCGTCGCCGCGGACCAGAAGGTCGGCTTTGATGTCGAGTGCTCTTTGGGAACCGTCGAGGCTCGACGCTGGCGGTTGAAGGCAGAGTCCTCGCAAGTTGGCCGTGTGCCGCTCAAGCTCAAGGTGAAAGACGAATCGGGTATGGTCGTCGCCGAGGCGGTGACTCAAGTGCATGTCGTCGCCGCTGATGCTGGCCAGGACAAAGACATCGCGCTGCTGATTGTTGGCGACAGCCTGACTCACGCTTCGATCTATCCCAACGAGATCGCTCGGCTGCTGTCGTTGCCGGGGAATCCGAAGTGGCAAATGCTGGGAACTCACAAGCCGGCCGGTGCGGCTGCGGGGGTCGCTCATGAGGGCTACGGAGGCTGGACCTGGGCCGCGTTCAATAGCCGCTTTGATCCGAAGCCTCCGCCGCCGGGCAAGGTGACGAGCAGTCCGTTCGTCTTTGGAGTCGGTGAGAAGCCAGAGCCGAAGCTCGATGTGGCGCGGTACATCGCCGAACGTGCGGGAGGACGAAAGCCGGACTTCATCATCGTCATGCTGGGGATCAACGACTGCTTCAGCTTCAATCCGGATGACGCCGCTCAGTTGGATGCGCAGATCGACGGTGTCTTCAAAGAGGCGGACAAACTCATCGCCGAGTTCCGCCGCGCGATCCCACAAGCTCAGATCGGAGTCTGCCTCACCACGCCCGGCAACAGTCGCGATGCCGCCTTCTACGCGAACTACAAGGACCGCTATCCGCGCTGGGGTTGGCGGCGGATTCAGCATCGGCTGGTCGAGAGAGAGCTGGAGCACTTCGGCAATCGCGAAGCCAATCAGCTCTTCATCGTGCCGACGGAGTTGAACTTGGACGTTGTCGATGGCTATCCCGAAAACAACGGCGTGCATCCGAACGCGACGGGCTATCAACAGATTGGCGCGACGATCTATTCGTGGTTGAAGTCGCGACTGTAAACCCAGAACGGGTTCGGACCGGAGAGAGACCGCTGCCTCGGGGTTAAGTCGACCCGCACAGTTGAGTGGGTGGTAGCCGCACTCGCCAGAGTGCGGGACATGGGCAAAAGACCCCGCGTTCTGGCGAACGCGGCTACTCAACTTTTTCTGCGGGTCCACTTAGGCTATCGCAGTGACGATGACTCGGAGGCGATGCAGAACAGATGCTTTTCGCCGCGGATGAGGATGCGGTTCGAGGCCGGGACAGGTGAGCCGATGACCGACTCGGCCATGTCGTTCTCGGACAACAATTCCCATTTGTCGTTGGCGACGCTCGCGACAAACACGGTTCCATCCTCGCGCGGCGCGAACAGCTTGTCTCCGGCGATCAGCGGCGAGGCGTAGAAGTTCGCCCGGCTCTTGGGAAATGCACCTTTCCAAATCGTCTTGCCGGTGACGGGGTCGATGCTCTCGATTTCACCTTTGTCACCCACCAGGATGACTCGGCCTTTGTAAGCGACCGGAGTTGGGACGAACGTCCCCACATCGTCTCGCTTCCACACATGATTGGTCTGCGTGACGTCGCCACTGCCCGTCAGCCGAATCCCATGCAGTCGCGGAATGCCTCGATCGTTGCGACCGTAGGCGATCACCACCATGTCCCCCACGATCACCGGCGTCGCGATCGCGGGCCACAACTTGTTCGAGTCCGGATTAAAGTTGCCACACGACCAGGAAACTTTCCCATCGGTCGTGTTGTGAATCGTGAGATGCTCGGCTCCCCACACCAGGATCGACTCTTTGCCCTGATGTTGAATGACCAAGGGGGTTGCGTAGCCGTGATCGCACTCTTGGGGAGTCTTGAAGTTGCGAGCGACCTTCCAAGCCATGTCGCCGGTGACTTTGTCAAACGCGGCGAGCCACGACTCCCCTTCGTGCATTCGAACCATGATCACGTACTTCTCCGTCAGCACGGGGGAGGTGCCATGATCCCAGTACAATGTGTCCTTCCCGAATCGCTCCACGAGGTCGGTCTTCCAACGGACCTTTCCATCGAGCTCCACCGCCGCGAACGTGCCGCTCTTGAAGAAGACGAAGACAGACTTGCCATCGGTGACCGGCGACGCATTGCTTCCCGATCCGTTGCGATGCTTACCAGTGTTCTCCTTGCCGAAAACCGTCCGCCATTTCTCGGCACCTTGGAAGTCGTAGCAGAGCAGCGCGTCATTCCCATCGGCTGGAGACGTCAGATAGATCTTCTCGTTGAGCAAGATCGGCGTTGAGCAACCCTTCCCCGGTAACTGAGTTCGCCAGAGATACTTCTCCGCGCCGAAGGAGACGGGATAGCTCCCCTGTTCAACGCTCCCATTCCCCAGCGGCCCGCGCCACGAGCGCCAGTCCGCCGCATCCGCAGCAAACCCCAATCGTGCCACGAAGAAAACCAACCCAGCCGTCGCGAACAAAACTTTGTTTGGCATCGTTGTCGAATCCTTTGAAATGCGTGTGAGGCGGTGAGTGAACTCGCTCGAATCAGCCGGAACGCGCTCGCTTCTGATTTTGGCAGGAACCTTAGCGCGGCAGGTACTTGTCGGTCGATGGCTTGGGATCGATGATCGCATCCGCTTCGGGAAGGCCGACGGCTTGACGTTTCTCCGCGTCCCAGACGATTGGCTTTTGCATCCGTAGAGCCAGCACGCCGAGCATTCCGACTTCGGTGATGCGGGCTCCGATTTCAAACGGCGAGTACGACTTCGCGTCTCCCGCGCAGGCCAGCACCCACTCGAACATGTGCGAGTTATTCACTTGGCTCCAGCGAGGACGCTCCCCTTTGGCCGCGCGCTTCGGATCCCACTTGAGCACTTCGGTATCAATCCGCGGTTGAGTCTTCGCGATCTTGGCGACCTCGGGTTGATTGGCTCCCTGGAAGTCACTGGCACCTTTCAGGCGGATGTTGCAGTCGGTGTTCCACAGTCCGGCCGAGAGAGTGCCTTCGCTGCCCACGACCAGACAACCCGTCGAGCCGACTGGGCCTTTGGTGATGTGATCCGGTGGAACGTGTTTGTCCCCGGAGTAGAAGAAGAGTTTGACCGGCCCGCGTTTCCCATTGGCGGCGAAGTCGAACGTCACGGTGCAGCGAGTCGGATACGACTCGTGTCCCAGGTCATCCCCCGTCGCTTCGATGCGCGTGGGAGCATCGAGTTCGAGTGCTCGATACGCCAACTGAAAACCGTGGCAGCAGAAGTCGGCCATCGAACCACCGCCGAAGTCGTACCAGCCGCGCCATTTGCCGGGGTGATAGATCTCTTTGTGGTAGGGACGTGCCGGAGCCTTCCCCAACCAGAAGTTCCAATCGAGACCTTCGGGGATCGGGTCGCTCGTGGCCGGACGATCGACGCCGTTGGGCCAACCATGAGCCGGATGCCAAACATGGACCTCGGTGATCGTGCCGAGCAGTCCCGATTGGATGACTTCAAAGCTCCGCCGAAAGCCCTCGGTCGAGCAGCCTTGATTCCCCGTCTGAGTCGCCAGCTTGGGGTGACTCTTCGCGAGCTTCTCCAACGTGCGACATTCGGCGATGGAATGAGCGAGCGGCTTTTCGCAGTAAACATGCTTGCCGGCCTGCAACGCCGCTTGGCAAATCGGGACGTGCCAATGATCCGGCGTGGCGATGATCACGGCATCCACGCCGGTCTCCTTGTCGAGCAGTTCGCGATAATCGTGATACGCCTTGGCGTTGGTCAGCCCCTTCACTTGCAGAGCACTCTCACGCTGCCGTTTATCGACATCGCAAATGGCGACGATCTGCTGTTCGATCTTGCCAAGCTCCGGGATCAAGTAGCCCCGCATCTGGCCCCCCATACCAATGCACGCAAACGACAATCGCTCATTGGGTGATGGGCCTGCCAGGATTCCCGATGGCAAGATCGTGGGAAGGCCAATGCCGGCCGCCGCGGCTGCTTGAACAAACCGACGACGAGAAAGTTTGTGGGACATGACAATTCCTTTTCTTGGACTGCGGCAGCCCGCTGCCGCTTTCAACTTCCGGCAGCCTGCTGCCGGAAGAGCGGCCGCTCGTAGGTGACAGTCTTACTTTTGTGAAGATCTTCCATCAACTCGTCCAACAGCAGGCTGTTGGACGGAAAGCGGCAGCAGGCTGCCGCAGTCCCAAGAGAACTCAAAACTTTGGCGAAGGTTATGGTTTGATGACGCTCAACGTCGTGGGCTCAGCCGTGAGCTTCAACGCCGGGATCGTGACGAGTCCCTGCGAGTCCGCCTGGCCTTCACTCTTCGCCGCACCGAAGGTCCAGCGAAATGTTTCACCGGGCTTGATCCGGAAACTCTGCAAGCGGCGCAGCGTGACGTCGGCAGTCGCTTCTTTCGGGATCTCGAACTGCGTCTTGAGGTCGGACGCATTCGTTAAGAAGAGGGACGTCTCAAACTTCTCGGCTGAGTCGCTGAGATTTTTCCAGCGGAAGAACGCGTTGACCTGACCGGCGGCCGTGCTTTTCAAATCATCCGGCCACGGGAGCGTGGAATTGCTGGTGGCATTCGTGAAGACCGCATACGCCTCGTTCTTCTTGAGGCTCAGCCAGTCGAACGAATCAATGAGATCGTTCACCTTCATGATCTGCGCCGAATTGTTGGCGTGTCCGAACGGCCCCCAATAAAGGACGAGCGAGTATCTGCGATCGTTCATCGATTTCACAAAACGATCGTGCCCCTCGGCCCAGCCGTCGTTCGGTGCGGAGTAGTCGACGCAGACCGGCGGTTCGGGGAGCGTGACGTTTTCCGGAACCGACTGCGGCGGGAAATACATCCGGTTGGCAACATGCTCGATCCCCGCCGGAACATTCGCCTTGATGGCGGCGAACACATCGCCGTGACGCATGCCGATGCCAAGCGTTCCGCTGCCGCCCATCGAATTGCCGCTCAGGTAAACGCGGTTCGAGTCGATCTCATATTTCTGGATGACCCACTTCACGGTGTCGATCACACGCTTTTCCACGGGCACCGTGTCGCCGCCGGAATTCTTCTTGATCAATCCCTGATCTTTGCCGTGCATCCCGCCCCACCACCAATCGCGAGCCTGGTTCTTGCGGCAATCGACATACAGCGCGAAGTGGTCGTCGGGAGCACGATAGATGTCGTGATTGCCAATGGTGCGCGTGCAATTCACACACGACATCACATCGTGACCGGCCGAATGCAGCACCACATACAGCGGAGCCTGCTTGCGATCCTCTTTGGGATGAATGACGACGAACGTGTCCTGCTGCGGAGCCGCATAGCCCCATTCCGGCTTCGCACCCGCCTCGAATGTCTCCATCGCCCGCCTATTGATGACGGCGTCTTTGGACGCATCCTTGGCCGGAACCCACGCCGTGTCGTCAGCACGCAACGGGCACGAGACGAGCAGTAACAGAGAAAGCAAAACGATTTTCATATTCAGTCTCCAAGCAGGAATTATTGAGGCACGAATCAGCCGGAACGCGCTAGCGTCCGGTTCAGTGATTTCGTGAACCAGGGCTGGCGTCGCGCGGCTCATGGCTGTTTTGTCTCCGATTCTTTCAGCAACCCGCTGTCGCTGAGCCATTCGGTGAAGCGTTCGGGCCAGCGAGCGGCCGCGCTGGGCTTGGCGTTGTGGCGATAACCGAAACCGTGACCGGCATTGGCAAACAAGTGCAGCTCGGCGGGCACTTTCGCGGCTTTGTATTTGAGATAAAGACTGGCCATCCCCTCGGAGATGTCCGGTCGGTCGTTGATCCCGGCAACGATGAAGACCGGCGGCATCCCGGTTTCGACGGTGAAGCTGCCGGAACTCCCCGGATAAATGAGAGCCTGAAAATCAGGCCGGCAACTCTGCTGCTCGATGACATCCGCCGAGTCCTTCTGACCGAGATCGTGCTTCATGGCCGCATACGCCGCGAGTTCGCCTCCGGCCGAGAAACCGAGAATGCCCACTCGGTCGGACTGGATGTGCCACTCGGCAGCGCGACTGCGAACCAACCGCAGAGCACGTCGAGTGTCCGCCATCGCATGATCCTGAATCGTGTAAGCACTCCCCTTCTCGCGAGCGAGCCGGTACTTCAACACGAACGCCGCAATGCCTCGATCGCGGAACCATTCCGCCAGTGCGTAGCCCTCATGCCCCAAGCAGAGCTTCGAGTGCCCACCGCCGGGGCAAATGATGACCGCCGTACCCGTCGCTTTCTGTCGCTCCGGGACATACGGCGTGAGCGTGGGATTGTGAACGTTGCCGCAATTGTCTCCGACGAACTCTTCCGCTTCCTTCACGCGAGCCTCTGACCCCGGAGCCCCTTTGGCCCACAGCGGAATCGCCCCCGGCACATCCTTCGGCAGTTCCGCGAACGCGGCGACGGAGGACCACAAGACGATCATGGCAACCAGACAAGACTTCATGGCAACTCCTGCGAAGTTGGAACGGGGACGTGGGTTCGCCGTCAGGATACCAAGTCCATCCTCACGCCAACGAGGCAACCGCTGGCCGAAACGGGACATCAGCACCGATCCGAACACATCTCGCTGATCCCGACATTGCCTTCCAGAAACGTCCCCACCAACCTTGAGAAGTGTCGAATTAATCCATGCAATTGCTCGACACAGATGTGACCGATCGCCCCTCTTGGCGATCCCGTTGCTTGTTTCCGGCGAATGTGCGTCGATAGAGTCCCACCCGCGTTGAGGGTCACCCCTCGCTCAGGAGTCCCGCCCGTGAACTCGCGACGAAATCCCACCCGGTCGCTCGATCGCTGCTTATTCGCGGCCGTCACTCTCCCTGGCCGGTTTGCCTCCAAGGGCCGGAACCCGCACCGCCTGATCCCTCCGGCGAGCCGATGTTCGGTTCGCTCCCAGATCCTTCCTCCGAGGAGAACGCTATGTCTTGGAAAACTTCCTTCGTCCCAGTTTTATCGGTGGCACTCATGATGACCGCTTCAATCGCTCAGTCCGAGGAATTGAAAGTCGGTGCCGATGCGCCTGACTTCGAGTTGAAAGCCAGCGACGGCAAGACCTACAAGTTGTCGAGCTTCAAAGGCAAACAAGCGGTCGTGGTCGCTTGGTTTCCGAAAGCCTTCACCGGCGGCTGCACCAAAGAGTGCAAGTCGATGCGCGAGCACGGCAAGTTGATCCGCGAGTACGATGTCGCCTACTTCACCGCCTCGTGCGATGAAGTCGAAGGAGAAAAAGGAAACGCCGCGTTCGCCAAGTCGCTGGATCTCGATTATCCGATCCTCAGCGATCCGACCCGCAAGACCGCCAAAGAGTATGGGCTGGTCGCCGACGACAAAGGGAACGCCAAGCGAGTCACTTTCTACATCGGCAAGGACGGCAAGATTCTGTTCATCGACAAGGAAGTGAAGACGGAGCTTCACGGCGAACACATCTCCGCGAAGCTGAAAGAACTGGGCGTCGCCAAAGCCCCGAAGAAATAACCTGCCAAAGTAGCCCGGCTCTCTGAGTCGGGTGCCCGTCAGTGCTGACTCCCGACTCGGAGAGACTGTGAAGTTTTGGGTAGCTGAAGTCGCCAGACTTCAGAATTCGCCGAGAAAACTGAACTCTGGCGAGTTCAGCTACCAATTCTTTCACAGCCTCGGAGAGTCAGGCTACACTCAGTCAGCCGCGCGTGCGGCTGGCGTTCTGTTGTTCCTCAATTGAAGGAGATGCTCAGATGAGACGGTTCTTTGCCCCCACACTCGTGTTGCTGGTTGCAACGGCGAGCTTGTTGGCGGCAGAGCTGAAGTCCGGTCTGCAAGTCGGCGATGCCGCAGGCGTGTTCAACGTCCGCGATGTCACCGGCCCGAACAAGGACAAATCGCTCTGCTATCGCTGAAGATACGGTGCTCGTCCGGTGGTCGCGATCTTCACCAGATCCATCACGGACGAATTGACCAGTTTGGTCAAGCAAATCGACGAACAAGTCGCCCAGAACGCAGACAAAAAGATGGCCGCGTTTGTCATCCTGCTCAGCAATGATGCGGATGGAGACGAAGCCAAGCTGAACGCACTCGCGGAGAAGGCCGGCATCAAGACGGGCAAAGACGCCAACGTGCCGCTGACCATCTTCGACGGCGTAGCTGGACCTCCCAACTACAAGGTTGCCGAGGACGCGGAAGTCACGGTCCTCCACTGGAAGGAACGCAAGACGATCGTCAACCACGCGTTCGCCAAAGGCAAACTTGATAAAGAAGGCGTCAAGAAAGTCGTCGAAAGCACCGCTGAAATCCTGAAGTAGCAGAGCGGAGCAATCCGTCTCTCAAAGCACACGGCCCGCCGAATCACACGATTCGGCGGGCCGTATTTTTTGGAAAAGCCGGACTTCTGGTTCAGGCAGTCTTGTCGCTGTTGATCTTCGGCGGATGGAAGAACACACCCAGCGCGATTGCGGCAGCGACTGCGGCGAAGAGCGGCACGAGGAACAGGCCGCGGAAGTCCGTGACGCCATCCTTGGTGAAGACCGTCTGAATCAGCGTCGGGCAAATCGTGTTGGCAACCAACGACCCGATGCCGAGAATCATCACATTGAACAAGCCTTGAGCGCTCGAACGCATGTCCTTCGGAAAGAACTCATCCACGAAGATGTAGACCGTCGCGAAGAAGAAGGCGTAGCAGATGCCGTGCAGAACCTGGACGGCGATGATGAGCCAAGGATGCTCCGGGAAGAACGAGTACACGCCGAACCGCACCGCGTGGCCGAGAATGCCGAAGATCATCGTCGTCCGCCAGCCGAGACTCTTCAGCGTCATGCCGAGGACAAACATGGTCAGGATCTCCGCGATCTGCCCGACGCTCATCACCGGCATGATCCAGTTGCCCGGAATGCCGACGCCACCCGCGGTCGTGGCTGCTCCGAGAAAGCTGCCGGTCCAATTGAAGTAGCAGTTGTGGACGAAGGCATCGACGAACGTGACCAGCCAAAGCACGAGCACGAAAGGATGCTTCAACAGCTTCAACGCTCCAAGCCACGCGAGGCTTCCCGATTCTCCCTCAGCGGCTTTCTTCGGTGGTGTGTGCGGCAGGCCGAGGCTGAACACCGCCAGCACGAGCGAAGCGACGCCGGCAACGATGTAGGTCCACTTCGTTCCCTCTTGCAAAGCGGCTCCCGTCAGACCGTTCTTGAGCGCTGCCTCGATCCAACTGACGAGACCTTCGGGGTTCGACGCTTTGACCGCTTGCCAATCGACGAGGATAAACGTGAACGGCCACGCGGCGGCAATCCAGCCAATCGTGCCACCCATGCGAACGATGCCGAATTCTTCCTGAGCATCCTTCATGCTGGCGAACGCGATCGAATTGGTGATCGAGATGGTCGGCACGTAAAAAACGCAGTGAACCAGCATCAGAGCAAAGAACGACCAAAAGTCAGTCACGAAGGCACAGCCCAGAATCGACAGCCCGCCGATCAGATGGCTGACGGACAGGAATTTCTCGGCGGCGAAGTTGCGGTCGGCAAATTGGTTGCTGAAGAACATCGCCAGAATTGCGGCCGCCGGAAAGGCGTTGAGAATCAGCGTCTGCTGCCACGGCTCAAATTTCAAACTTGGCAAATAGCCGAAGATCATCGGCAGCCAAGCGCCCCAAATGAAGAACTCCAAAAACATCATCGCAAAGAGTTTCAGCCGAACGCTCATCGAGTTCCCTTTCGCGCTGTGAGCAAGTTGCCGAGTTCAAGAGGTGCGTCATCTTGTCGGTGGCCTCGCGAGGCCGCAAGCGTCGGGATTCGGCATTCGACGAGATCAGTTCTGTGTCTCCCGTTCCCTGTCTCTCATCCCCAGAGCCATTACACTCCCCGCGTTTGTGCGCAGCCATTTTTCATTTCGATCGAGGATTCATCGTGACGGCAACAGCAGTCGTAGGTTTGCAGTGGGGTGACGAGGCCAAAGGGAAGATCGTCGATTTACTGACGTCCGAGCATGACATCGTCGTCCGATATCAAGGTGGCAATAACGCCGGGCACACGGTGAAGTTCGACGGGCAGACCTACAAGCTGTCGTTGTTGCCGGCCGGCATTTTGCGAGATGGCATCACGTCAGTCGTGGCGACGGGCGTCGTGATCAACCCGAAAGCGTTTCTCGCCGAGCTAGACGGGATCGTCTCGCGCCGCGGACCGGTGGCTCCCGAACGATTCAAAGTCAGCGATCGAGCCCACGTCATTTTCCCGTATCACATGGTCGAGGAAGCGGTGCTGGAGAACTCGCGGCAGGCCGAGAAGATCGGCACGACGATGCGCGGCATCGGCACCTGCTATCGCGAGAAGGCTGGCCGAACACACGCGATTCGGATTGGTGACCTGCTTTATCCGGATCTGCTCCGCAGTCGGCTGCAGGAAATCGTGGCGTTCAAGAATCAAATGCTGGCCGCGCTCGATCCGGCGTTCCAACCGTTTGACGCTGACGCGATCTTCGCCGAATACCTCACCTACACCGAGCGACTCAAACCGTACATCTGCGACACGACTGCGTTCCTGCATCACGCGATTGCCGACAAGAAGCGGCTGTTGTTTGAAGGTGCTCAAGGCAGTCTGCTTGATCTCGATCACGGCACGTTCCCCTACGTGACCTCGTCGAGCAGTTCGGGCTGCGGCATTCACAGCGGTAGCGGTGTTCCGGAGCGGACAATCTCGCGGATGATCGGCATCGTGAAGGCCTACACGACGCGCGTCGGCGGCGGCCCTTTCCCAACGGAGCTGAACAACGAAATCGGCCAACACATTCGCGATGTCGGCCACGAGTACGGCACGGTGACCGGTCGCCCGCGCCGTTGCGGTTGGTTCGACTCCGTCGCTGCCGGCTACGGAGCGCGTATCAGCGGCATCGACTGCCTGGCGGTCATGCTGCTCGATGTGCTCAGTGGTCTGGATGAATTGAAAGTGTGCGAGGCTTATGAGATCGACGGCGAACGGACGACCGACTTCCCCAGCCATGTCGAGCGGCTCGCTCAAGTCCAACCGGTGTATCGCACGTTGCCGGGTTGGAAGTGCGAGATCTCGCACATCCGCAAGGTCGCTGACCTCCCCGCCAACGCACGGCGTTACGTGGACACGATCGCCGAGTTGCTGAACTCACGAGTGGAAATCATCTCGGTCGGCCCGGACCGCGAGCAGACGATCCTCGGCTGAAGCTGCGAGGCGTTGGTGAGCCGCAAGGCGCTCGCGCCCTGCGGCTGATTGAGTTGCCCAGAAAGTCTTGTCGCACCCGATGCTGATTGAGGACGACGGAGACTGGCAAACAACTTCAACAGGATTCCGCATGCTGTTTCCGTTTGAATGACGGAGACCGGCCCCCTGACCGGTTCTGCGACTGGAAACCCGGCATCTCCGTTACGCCGCGCCGCTTTGATCGAGGATCTCTGCGATGTGCAGCACGCGGATCGGTTTCTTCTGACGGCGGATCAGGCCGTCGAGGTGCATCAAGCAGGACATGTCGTTGGCAGTAAGTACTTCGGTGCCGGCTTGCTCGTGATCGTGCAGGCGGTCGAGGCCCATCATCGAGGAGATCGCTTCTTCGGCCACCGCGAATGTCCCTCCAAAGCCACAGCACTCGTCCGGGCGCGTCAGCTCGGAGAACGTGATCCCTTCCAATCCCTCCAGCAACTGCTTGGCCTTATTGAAGGCGGGACCAACACGCTCGCTGCAACTGCCGAGTCGCAGTTCGCGCAGGCCGTGACAACTTTGATGCAGGCCGACCTTGTGCGGAAAGCTCCCGCGCGGACGGCTGATCTTCAGCACGTCGGTCAGGAATTCGGTGAGCTCGAAAGTCTTGTGTTTGAACTGCTCGAAGCCGGGGCGGTCCGCGAGGTAATCGTCGTAGTGGTGCCGCACCATCGCCGTGCAACTCCCGGACGGGCAGACGACGTACTCGTAGGGAGAGAAGATGTCGTAGAACCGCTCGGCCAACGGGCGCGTCTGCTCACACAGGCCAGTATTCGCCATCGGCTGACCGCAGCAGGTTTGAGCCTCCGGGAAATCCACTTCCACGCCGAAGCGTTCCAGCACGGACACGGTCGCCATGCCGACCTGCGGAAAGAATTGATCGACGTAGCACGGAATGAACAAGCCGACGCGCATGGGGACTCCTGAAATGTTGAGCGAGAATTGTAGTCGTGGGGCAGGTTTTCAATCTGCCCGTCCCCTGTCAACGATTGGCGAGATTTGGCAAGTTCGAGATTCTGGGGTCTCAGCAACCATTTCAGAGTTGGCGTGATCAAGGCAATCCGACCGTCACCACTCCGACAGTTTCGTTTGTTCAACGGAAACGATCCGATGTTGAACGATGACCGGTTTCAGGGACGGAGCCACCCAATGTCTGCGCAGAGGTCAGCGAATTCCAAACGTGTCGATGGTCTGCGCTGGGGGCTGCGCGTCGGGTTGCTCGGTCTGTTGTTGGCGGGGTGTCAGACGGTATCGCTCCGATCTGCGGCTGATCGACCGGCACCGACACCGCTGGCTTCCGAAACAACCTTCACCCTGCCGCAGCGCCAGCCCAACGGCACTCATCTTGTCTCCAAATTCGTGAGCGGCAAGACGCTCGCCGCCGGTTTTGTACCGAACCTCAACTCCGCGTCACCGGTGGCTAGCGCCATTCCACTCACGAATCGCGCCACCTTCTCGTTGGTGAACTGGCAGAGTGAAGAGCCGCCTCCGTTGCTCGGCGGCGAAACCGGGCAGAGTTCGGAAGCCCCGCTTCCAGAGATTCTCCCTGAAGTCGCATGCGATGAGATTTGTTTTCGCTGCGATCTCCGCAACGCATTTCCGACGCTCTGGTGCGACACGAAAGCCGTCGTGAATTGGAACAATGCCCTGATCCTGACAGCGGCAGGCGGGCTGGCGATTGGATTTCGTGAAAGCGACATCGACCAGCGCGTGCGCGACGATGTGGCCGAGCACCCACAGCGCTGGGGTAAGGGCACTCGAATCCTTGGCGACATCGGCGACATCGCCTATCAAGCCCCAGTGATGCTGGGTGTCTACGGCTATTCGGTGTGGACGCAGGATGAAGAGCTGCACGACCTGATGGGATCGATCCTCAGTGCTTCGGTCATCACCGGCGTCAGCACGTCGGCGTTAAAGCTCATCACGAATACGGAGCGGCCATCGGACAAATGGAACGATGGCCAATATGGTTTCCCGTCGTACCACACGGCCAGCACCTTCGCGATCGCGGCGGTGTTGGACGAGTATTACGGCTGCCAGGTCGGCCTGCCGGCATACGCATTGGCGGCGGCGGTCGGCTTCAGCCGGATCGATGACCAGGACCATGACTTGTCAGACGTCGTCTTCGGCAGCGTGTTGGGTTTCGTAATTGGCAAGACCGTCGCCGGACGGCATCTGTGCGACGACTCGAATCTGCAACTCAGCCCGTATGTGCATCCGACCGACGGCACCCCCGGGATCGCCATTGAAGCGAAGTTCTGAGGCGGCACCGCCGCCGGACGCATCGGCCGAGTCAACGCGTACCACAAGTATCCGACGCACTCGCGAAAGACGTAATACGCCTCCAGGACCAACCGGCGGCTCATCCGTGCTGGGACGGTCACGGCCGCGATTCCCTGCTCCTCGAACAGCAGCTTGCAGCGAGCCAGATGAAAGTAATGGCTGACGATCAGTGCCGAAGTCAGACGTTGCTCGTTCATCAATCGGCGTGTGTTTCTCGCGGTGGCCAGCGTGTTCACACCCTCTGGGTCGACCAGGATGCGTGCCTCGGGCAAACCAGCATCGAGCAGATAGCTCCGCATCGCACCCGCTTCGTTGATCCCTTCCACGCCGGTCGCACCACTGACCAACACGAACCGCACGCGTCCGTCGCGAAAGAGTTCCGCCGCCGTGTCGAGCCGATCCGACAACGCCAGCGACAGCGTGCCGTCGGGAGACACCCGCGCTCCAAGCACGACGGCGACGTCGGCGTCGCGACGGTAATCGGTCGAGCCGAACGTCAACACATGCAATCCAATCATCACAACTTGTCCGATCACGACGCCGCCCACCGACAACAGCGTCGTCAACCAACTCCGCGTCTGAGCCGGCGGCGTCGCACGACGCAGCAACCAGACGTCAGCGAGGACCACGATCAGCACACCCAGACTGAGCGGCACCGGAAACGAAGACGCGATCTCGCCCTGGACGACCAGCCGGAAAAACAGCGCCACATCGAACACCGCTCGCAGCGCGACCGCCAGCAATCCAATCCGCACCGCTCGTGTCCGTCGGGCTGGTCGTTCTCGAACCAAGACGCCAGCGGCCGCAATCCCCAGCAAGACCGTCAGTGCAGAATTCCAAGCCACCGAGGCCCACTCGCCGCCACCCAGCGGATTGCTGATCCAAACACACGGCTCGGCCGCACGCTGCCAACGCAGAGCGGACAACGCGGACACGCCCGACGTCAGTGCCACGATCAAACTCGCCCCGGACAACAACGAGCGACCTCCGATCGTGATCAGACTCCGTGAGTTCATCGCTCAAGTCCTTTCCGCGAGGGGTCAGCGACTGTCGTCATCGTTGGCCGTATTTGAACCAGCAGTTTCTGCCGCCCAAAATCCGAGCCGATTAGTGAACCTTGGCAAACTTTTCCGAAGTTTCCAGTCGTGACGGTCGATAACTCCATTGGGATTTTCGGAAGAACCTATTGGTTAAGAGGTCCGGCCATGCCACGGAATCGAATCGCTCTGAGTTTGGTCATCACGCTGTTGTGCCCGTTGATGTTCTCAGCGGTTGGCTGCCAGACCACGGTCGGCGGGCAAACGCTTCCGTCACCGACTTACTTGTCGGATGACGTCCAGTACTTCCCGGCCGGACCGGAATTCAAACTGTCGAATCAGGTCCAGGCGATGGAAGAGTACAAGCTCGAACGCGAGAAGCTGCGTGCTGGCTTGGACGACGACGCACAATAATCGTCGCGAACCTCAGGCAAGTTGATCTCAGAGAGGTCGGGACATGTGGCGAATGGAATGCTCACGGAGAGTGACCACCGCGGTGCTGTGCCTGCCGATGTTGTTGTCACTTGGCTGCCAGTCAGGGTTTCGTAAACAGACCCACGCCTCGCAACGTTGCCTCAGCGAAGATCCCCGGTACGTCCCGACTGGCGCGCAGGTCAAGTTAGGGAAGAATCAGATCGAGGCACTCGAAGCTTACAAGCTCGAAAAGCAACGAGCCGCCTTGGCGAATATCGATCAGTGAATTCGCCCGTCTCGAACACGACGCTGGCATCGCGCGGCAGCAAAGTTTCATGGCAACGGCTTGACCTTGCCGAAACTTGCTGGATAGATTGCCGCCCACTTTCCGACAGGAATCATCATGCGATCCGATTTGCGACTCCTCGACCTTAGCCTTCTCCTGCGTTGACGCGGGGCTTTGGTGTCGTTGTCGCTTTCCGACCGTGCGAATACACCCTGAGCCTCCGCTGGAGGCTCAGGGTTTTTTTGTTTTGATTTCTTGAACTTCGCTGGCGCGGCAATCTAGCCCGACGCGCCGGCGAGAGAGGGCGAGGCAGACCCTCGCTCGCGCATCGGGCTTGTATGACTGGAGAACCCGAAATGTCCGCCACTCAGCCTGACACGATCACGATCTTCGACACCACCTTGCGCGACGGCGAACAATCGCCCGGTTGCAGCATGAACTCGGCCGAGAAGCTGGAAATCGCGAAGGCGCTCGTGGAACTCGGAGTGGACGTCATCGAGGCGGGCTTCCCGATCGCGTCGCCCGACGACTTCGAGGCGGTGCGGGCGATCGCTCGCGAGTTCGGCAGTCGCACGGTCATCTGCGGATTGGCTCGCTGTCGTAAACCAGACATCGACCGCGCGTGGGAAGCGTTGAAGGAAGCCGAGAAGTGCCGCGTCCACGTCTTCCTGGCGACCAGTCCGATCCATCGCGAATTCAAACTGAAGATGGCCGAGGAGGAAATCCTCCGCACGACGGTTGAGATGGTGAAGTACACGCGCGACCTGATGTGCTCGCGGCCCGACATAACGACGCCGAACTTGGAGTTCTCGCCGGAAGACGCCGCACGCACGGAGCTCGACTTCCTGTGCCAAGTGGTCGAGAAAGCGATCGACGCCGGCGCGACGACGGTCAACATTCCGGACACCGTCGGCTATGCGACGCCGGAGCATTTCAAACGCTGCATCGAATATCTCATCGCCAACGTGACCAACATCGGCAAGGCGGTCATCAGTACGCACTGCCACAACGATCTGGGTTTGGCGGTCGCGAACAGCTTGGCCGGCGTCGAAGCGGGTGCTCGGCAAATCGAATGCACGATCAACGGCTTGGGCGAGCGGGCTGGAAACGCGGCTCTCGAAGAAATCGTCATGGCGATCAAGACGCGCGGTGACTTCTATGGCGTGAAGACCAACATCAACACGCCCAAGCTGTTCCCGATCAGCCGCCTGGTCAGCCGCATCACCGGCATGACGGTGCAGCGCAACAAAGCGATCGTCGGCCAGAATGCGTTCGCACACGAGGCCGGCATCCATCAGCACGGGATGCTCCAGAACCGCGCGACTTACGAGATCATGAAGCCCGATGACGTCGGCTACGTCGGCACGAATCTTGTGTTGGGCAAGCACAGCGGACGACATGCGTTTCGCGATCGCGTCAACTCGCTGGGCTTCGTGTTGGAGCCGGATGTCTTTGAGCGCGTCTTCGACGAATTCATCGCGCTGTGCGACAAAAAGAAGGACGTCTATGACGCCGACATCGCCGCGCTCATCGAGAGTCATCTCGGCGAGAAGACCGACGTCCCCGATCGCTGGAAGCTGATCAGCGTGCAGACGTTTGCCGGAGCCGCCACGATTCCGACCGCCACGGTCGAATTGCAATGCGAGAACGAACCGCCGTGCCGTGATGCCGCCACGGGCGACGGACCGCTCGATGCGATCTTCCTGGCCATGAAGCGGATCACCGGCGTCGCGGGGACATTGCGAAACTTCCAAGTCCGCAGCGTCAGCGGTGGTGAGGACGCGCAGGGCGAGGCGTTCGTGGAAATCTTTGTCAACGACAAGTCGTATCACGGCAAGGGCATCAGCACCGACATCATCCAGGCCAGCGCCGAGGCGTATCTGAAAGCGCTCAACCGCGCGATGTCGGACAAGCAACCGACCAAGCGTGTGCTCGCGCAGCACGATTGATTTCTCTGGCCGACAGCCGTGAACCGATCGCTGATCGCCGTGATCCTTTTCAAAAATGGTAGATACCGAACACGGGGGACATTGACACAAACCCCACCGAGCTTGCCTCGGTGGTTTTTGGGCTTTTGCACTACGCATGCCTCGTACTCGTAGTGCAAATGCCCGTTTCCACCGAGGCAAGCTCGGTGGGGTTTGCGTCACCCCCGCGCGCGCGGTATGGCGGCGATCGGCCAAGCTTTATGGAATTGAAAGTCAACGTGACTTCGCTCGACACGACACTGCGTACTGAAGAAGCCGCCGAGGTGCGACGCGGAATGTTCGCGCTGATCGTGTTGACCGCTTTGCACTTCGTGGTGGACACGATCGCCAGCCAGATCACTCCGCTCTGGCCGACGCTGGAGCAGCATTACCACCTGCCGACGTTTTGGATGTTGTTCATCTGGACGTTGGCGGGATCGTTCAGCCAGCTCGGCTTTGCTTTGATCGGCGATCGCGCCGCCAGTCGTTGGCTGGTCTGGTGCGGCCCGGCGGTGAGCTGCGTCTGTTTGGGATGCCTCGGTTTGTTCGAGCACTTCCTCGCACTGGCCGTGTTGCTGTCGATTGCCGGCATGGGGATCGCATCGTTTCATCCAGAAGGGGCGACGTCGGCGGGCAACTGCTGGCCGAACGCGCGCAGCCGAGCACTTTCGATTTTTGCGATGGGTGGATTTCTCGGTCAGTCGGTCGGACCGCCCTGCGGTGGTTGGGTCGTGGATCACTTCGGCCTGAGCGCTTTGTCGCGCGGCATCGCGATTGGTTTGGCGCTGATCCTCGCGCTGCGGTTGGTGTATCGCCCGACGGTTGCTCCGGCGCGGAGTCACGCGAACGTGACCGCCGGAACCTGGACCGTCTTGAAGAAACGGCAATCGGTGCTGCTGATGTTGTTGACGGTGGGGACCGTCCGCGTGATCGCGACCGCCGGAGTGCCGATCACACTGGCGTACTGGTTGAAGTCTCTCGAATTCTCCGACGGAGAAATCGGAGCGGTGCAGTCGCCGTATCTGGCGGGCATCGGCTTGGGCGGATTGCTCGCCGCGATTTTCGTGCGCTCGCAACGGGAACGACTGACGTTGTGGCTGGTGCCGCTGTTCTGCGTCCCCTGCCTGCTGGCAATGCCGAGCTTGCAGGGATTCGCGCTCTCGGCGGCCGCGGGTGCGACGGGATTGTTCTTGGGAATCGCGCAGCCGGTTTTTATTAGTTACGGACAGCAGTTGTTTCCAGAGAGTCAGCGTGTCGCCAGTTCAATCACGATGGGGGTGAGTTGGGGTGCGGGGGGCGCGATCGTCGCCGCTCTGATCGACGTGTGCGGCCGGAGACAGTCCTACGACCTCGCGTTCGTGGTGTTCGCCGTGGCCGTGATGATTTCGAGCGTGCTGTGCGTGCTGCTGCCGCGCGTGCGCTCGTAGTGACCCGATTCATCGGGTCCAGGTCGTGCGTTCGACCCCATGAATGGGGTCACTACGAGCGCTGGCGTGCGTGAAACAGCCGCAGCAGCGACAAGTAGCGCTGATCTCGGTCGGAGCGAACCTGATCGGCGACTTCGGGTGGATACTCGTAAAAGCCACGTCCGGTTTTGAAGCCGTGATGTCCGGCGTCCACAATCGCTTGCACCTTGGGCGGGACTTCAGTTCCCGAGGCAATCTGCGGCGCGAGGTTGCGGAACACGGCCGTTTGAATGTCGAGCCCGCCGAAATCGTGAATTCGCAGCGGGCCGAGCGCGGCCAGTCGAAAGCCCATGCTTCCTTGAATCGCCGCGTCGATGTCTTCGACCGACGCAACGCCGCGATCGAGCAAGTCCCAGACTTCACGCATCACGGCGATCTGCACGCGATTGACGAGGAAGCCGGGCAACTCTTGATTGATCCGAATCGCCAGCTTGCCGGAACGCCGCAGCAATTCGAGCGTCGCTTGAATCGTTCCTTCGTTTGTCTGTGGACTGCCGACAACCTCGACCGTCGGCACGATGTGCGGTGGATTGAACCAATGTGTGACCACGGCGCGTTCTGGTCGTCTCAGCCGGGCACCGGATTGCGAGATCGGAAACGTCGACGAGTTGCTCGCGAGAATCGCATCGTCGCTCACGTCGCGTTCGATCCGCTCGAACAGTTCCTGCTTGGCGGCCAAGTCCTCACGCACCGCTTCGGTCACGAACTCCGCGTGGCGAACGGCCTCCGCTTCGGTGCGGCAAACTCGCAGACGCTTCAGCACCGAGTCGATTTGGTCAGCCTCGAACAACTCTGCTTCGACGAAGTCGCGGAGGTTCTGCCGGACTCGGTCGTGCAGCGAGTCGCCCGCCGCGCTGATTTCATCGAAGCCCGTGACTTCGCAGCCGGCCATCGCGAATGTCTGAGCGATGCCGTGCCCCATTGTGCCGAGTCCAAGTACGGCGACTCGCTGAAGAACCTTCATGAATGATTCCTAACCCGGCAGTGCCGCTACCAAAAAAGTTTAGGCGAGCGGGGCGGCGTCAGCCCCCCGGTCTGAGTTCGAAACGCAACCACCGGGGGGCTGACGCCGCCCCGCTCGCCAAGACATGTGCGAATTGGCGATGCGAGACTTCTACGCTTACAGAATTCCCGCGCCACGAACATCGATGCCCTTCAAGGCCATCTTCAGCTCTTCGATGTTCGGGGAGATTTCGAAGGCGTCGGAGCGGCTGATCAATTCTTTGTCGATGAAGTGCTTCAGCGAGTCGTTGAACAACTGCATGCCGTCTTCTTTGCCGATGCGGATGGCGGCGGCCAGTTTGTTGTCTTGCTCTTCCAGGACCAGTTTGCGGACGACGCTGTTGAAGAGCATCAGTTCGATGATCGGCACGCGGCTGGGCTTGTCGACGATGGTCTTGATCAGCTTCTGAGCGACGATGGCCTTCATGTTGAATGCCATCGCACCGCGCAGAGCCTTGTGCATGTCTTGCGGAAAGAGGTCCAGAATACGGCCGATGCACGACGGAGCATTCGAGGCGTGAATCGTACCGTAGACCAAGTGCCCGGTTTCGGCGGCGTGGATCGCGGTGCCGAACGATTCCTGATCGCGCATTTCGCCCACCAGCATGATGTCCGGGTCTTGTCGCACGGCGTGCTTCATGGCGATATGAAAATCCTTCACGTCCATGCCGACCTCACGCTGATTGATCAGCGCCTTGTCCGGCGTGTAGACGAACTCGATCGGGTCTTCGATCGTCAGGATGTGGACGCTCTTGCGATGATTGATCAGATCCAGCATCGAAGCGATCGTCGTTGACTTGCCGGAACCGGTGACGCCGGCGAGTAACACCATGCCTTGATCGTATTCGGTCAGCCATTCCATCGACGGCGGCAGGTACAGGCCCTCGAAGTTGGGGATCGAGCGTTCGACTTTACGGCTGACCATGCCGGGAATTCCCATCTGCGTGAAGAGGTTCACGCGGAACCGCCATTTGTCCCCCTCCACATCCACGACATGTGAAAAGTCGGAGCCTCCTTCATCCCAGAAGATGTTGGTCAGCCGCTCGTCCATCATCGGCATCAGCAGCGCTTCCATCTTCTCTTTGGTGATCGGCTCCATGTCCAACGGCACCAGCGTCCCCTTGATGCGAAAGATCGGCGGCCGGCCCACCTGCATGTGCAAGTCCGAGCCTTTGTGCTTGACCATCGCACGGAAGATCTTGTCGACCTCCAGACTCTTGGTGGCTCCGAATTCGCGCTTGACGATGGGCTTAGGTTGCGAAGCAGCGGCGGGAGCAGCATGACCGGACATGGCGAACACCTCACGAAAGGATGAAACAAAGACGAGCGAGCCGCCAATTTCGCGGCGGCAATTGCCAGTGAGTTGTAATCGAGCCTTTGATGCTCTGGCGAGCGGGGCGGCGTCAGCCCCCCGGTTTTTGGCGGCCAGCGTGACCACTGGGGAATCGGGGAACCGGGGGGCTGACGCCGCCCCGCTCGCCAATTTGTTCGCACACGTTGGCGAGTTCGACGTCTCGTGGCGACTTTGCTAGAAGGATCGCCCTTCGGGGTCACATACCACCGTAGCCTGACTCTCCGAGCCGGGACATCTGCGGAAGGATTCCCGACTCGGAGAGTCAGGCTACGTTGAAAAGGAAAACCATGCCGCAGCGACATCGACGTGTGAGTTTGATTGGGTTCTCAGTCCTCGTGCTGGTCGGCCTGTCCGGCTGGGCGGTCGGTTGGTTCAAGCCGAATGAGACCACCGTCACCGAGATCGCCCCCGGCGTCTTCGTCCGCAAGATGGAAACCGAACCGAAATTCCTCGGCAGCAATCAGGGCTGGGTCATCTTCAAGGACTTCGTGCTGGTCGTCGAAGCCAGCTTCCCGACTCAGGCCGAAGCGGTCATCAAGGAAATCCGCAAGACGACCGATAAGCCGATTCGCTACGTCTTCGACACGCACTACCACGGCGATCACGCGGACGGCAATCCGGTCTTCGTCAACATCGGAGCGTCTCCGATCGCGTCCGAAAACAGCAAAGAACTCTTCGAGACCAAAGGCCGCGCCGGCTTCGAGAAGACGCAAAAGGATAATCCCACAGAGTTCGGCCACGGCTCGCTGAAGTTCGCCCCCGCCTCGTTGTACTTCCCAACGAAGCTGGTCATCGACGACGGCACCCAGCGCGTCGAGCTATTGCACTTCGGCCACGCTCACACGGCGGGTGACGCCGTCGCCTGGCTGCCCAAGCACGGCATCGTCTTTACCGGCGACGCCTGCGTGAACGGAGCCTTCAACTACGCCGGTGACTCGAACACCGAGAGCTGGATCGGCGTGCTCACCAAGCTGCAAGAACTTCCGATCAAAATGATCTGCCCCGGACACGGAGATGTGACCGGCAAGGAACTGCTGGCGACTCAGAAGCGCTGGTTCGTCGAGCTCCGCGAAGCAGTTCAGATGGCGATCGACAAAGGGAAGTCGCTCGATGAAATCAAGAAAGAACTTCAGGTGCCGTTCTACAAAGATTGGACCGGCGTCGATGCGAAGACCCGCGTTGAGAACATCGAGCATGTTTACGGCGAACTGACGAAGCGCAAGGCGGGATGAAGCCGGTCGATTTTTTTTCGTGAAGCCAGAAGCTGACAGAAATATGGGGACAGAAAAAACTGGGCGACCTTCGTTCGTTGGCATCCGCTCGCGTTAAGTATGGCTCGTGATTTTTCTGTCAGCCACTTGAAGCCAACCACCATCGCTGTCGGCATCAGCGGAAAGTGTTCACAAAATGCAGCCGATCAACCGGAGCCGCGTCATGATTTTCCGCCCTCCATTTTTCGCCAGTCTGTTCCTTTGCGTCTTACTGCCGAGCGTTCTCCCCGCCGCCGTCACACGGATCGAAATCAAAACGCGCGAGCCGTATCTCGAAGGCCGAATGTTCGACGGAGTCGGCTCCTACGAACGCCTGCGAGGCAAAGCGTTTTTTGCGGTCGATCCGAAGCACACCGCGAATCAAACGGTGATCGACTTGGAGTTGGCTCCCAAGAACGACGCCGGCTTGGTCGAGTTCTCAACCGATGTTGAGATCCTCACGCCGAAAGACTTGAGCAAAGCGAACGGCGCGATGCTGTACGACGTCAACAATCGCGGCGGCAAACTCGCACTCGGCATGTTTAACACCGGGGCGGACGAGTTCCTGATGCGGAAGGGTTACGTCGTCATCTGGAGCGGCTGGATCGCCGAGACTCAACCGGGAGGCGGCCGACTGCGGCTCACCGCGCCCGTCGCGACCGAGAACGGGAAGCCGCTCACCGGACCTGTGCGGGCGGAGTTCGTCATCGAAGCTCCAGCCGAACGGCACACGCTGGCGATGTGGGCCAATCAAGGCAGCTACGAACCGACCGAACGGGGCGAGCGCGAAGCGGTGCTCACCTGGCGGTCGCGAGAAAAAGATGCGCGAGTCGTCATCCCGCGTAAACAGTGGCGACTCGAGAAACGCACGGTCGAAGACAACGGCGAGCGCGGACAGTTGCCGCTCATCGAACTGGTCGTCGCGGGTGGCTTGCAGCCGGGCTACATCTACGAGCTCGTTTACGAAGCTCAAGGCTCGATCGTGCAGGGACTCGGCTTAGCTGGGATTCGCGATCTGCTGTCGTTCCTCAAGCACGAGACGTCCGCGAAGAATCCACTGTTCATGGCGGAACCCAAGAAGTCGTCGGTGAAGTTCACGTATGGCTTCGGCGTCTCGCAGTCAGGCCGCTGCTTGCGACAGTTCTTGTACGACGGCTTCAACGCGGATGAGTCCGGCCGGCAAGTCTTTGATGGCGTGATCCCACACGTCGCCGGCGGAGGGCTTGGATTCTTCAATCATCGGTTCGCCTCGCCGACTCGGCACAACGGCCAGCACGACAATCATCTCTTTCCGGCCGATCAGTTCCCGTTCACTTACGGCGACGAGATCGACTCTTTCACCGGCCGCGAGGACGGCATTTTGCATCGCGACCGCGCTCGCGGCACGGTGCCGCGCGTCATGCACACGCAAAGCAGCAGCGAGTACTGGCATCGAGCCGGCTCGTTGGTACATACCGATCCGCTCGGAAAGCGGGACGCAAAGCTGCCGCCGGAGGTCCGCGTGTATTGCTTCGGCGGCACGCAGCACGGAGCCGGCGGTGGCTTCGCGGCGACGGCTCCGGGGAACGGACAACTCATCACGAACCCGGCCGACTATCGGCCGCTGTTGCGAGCATTACTCACGGCGCTCGACGGATGGGTTCGCACCGGGCAGGAACCGCCACCCAGCACGCACCCACGCATTGCCGACGGGACGCTCGTCGGCTGGCGCGAATCGGAGAGCGGCTGGCATGGAATCCCCGGTGTCCGTTATCCGGAAGTGATCCAACAGCCGGAGCATCTCGATCGCGGGCCGGAGTTCTATCGCTTCCGCCGTTCGACCATCGAACCGCCGATCAGCCGCGGGAATTACGTGGTCAACATTCCGAAGTGTGGCCCGGACAACAATGAACTCGGCACGCTGTTGCTGCCGGCCGTCGCGGTGCCGGTCGCGACCTACACCAGTTGGAATACGCGCGGCCGCAGCGTCGGCGCGGAGAATGAAATGCTCGGCCTGCAAGGCGGATACATTCCGTTCGTGAAGACCAAGGCCGACCGCGAAAAGCTTGGCGATCCGCGTCCCGCGTTGCTGGAGCGGTATCGCGACTTCGCGGATTTCCAAACTCAGTACCGAAAAGTCGTCGACCGCATGGTCGAAGAACGCACGTTGCTCTCCGAAGATGTTGCCGGCCTGATGAACTTGGCGGATCGCTGGCGTCCGCTGTTCGAGTGAGCGATTCTTCGCCCTCGAACACTTAGGCGAGCGGGGCGGCGTCAGCCCCCCGGTTGTCAGTGGGGATCGCGACCACCGGG
>CAMDPX010000062.1 GCA_945905295.1 Planctomyces sp. SH-PL62
CGCTGTCGCGAAGTCGCTTGTGGTCACCACCGACGGCTCGGCGGGAGCCTCGCCCTCCCGGTTCATCAACAGGAGCACTCGATCGGGCAATTGATTTGACGGAACCGCGAACAACAACCGGCTAGGGATCTGTGGATTGCCATCCAAATCGCGGCGACTGACCAACCACACGACCTCGCGCCGCGCGTGTTGCAGCAGCGTCACCGCATACGCATCGCGGGCGTATCGCCGAGCGTTATCGTTCAGCCCCAGTCGCTGCCGCAGTTCATTCGGCAGAAATAAATCCGAGTTCAAACTCGTCGGCACAAACCCCTCATTGAACGAGGTGACGATCGCGGCCGGTGTGTCGTCCAACGGCAACTCCAGCCAGCCGAGCAGTTCGACGGCATCGGCTTCGGACTCCGGCGGGACGACCTCTTCGGACAGGCGTTTGACGGCGCAACGCACGGCATCCGCCGCACTCACCAGCGGCGCGATCGACGGCGGAACCTCAGCTAGTTCTCCGATCGCCTGACTCAGTTTCTGGAGTGCTTTGACCAGAACGCGACCTTCGCGGGTCAAGTCGTCAACTTCGCGTTCGCCATAAATCCCGGCCAACCAGGTTCGCAGCGGAATCGCCCATTCGTTCAAAGCTCGCGACGCCCCCTGCAAGGAAGAGAACAAATTGCGCAAGGTTCGCAACAGTTCGTGGGGCAGGTTTTCAACCTGCCCGTCCCCCTTGGAAGAACGACGTCGCCGCGCATTCGGTTGTTCAAGAATCGCCAGCAGCGTCTCCGGCCCCAACGGCAGATGCGTTTGATAGAGCGCATCCAACTCCGCCAAGTCGATTGGATTCTTCCGCGCCAACGCGGCATCGAGGTCAGGGTGCCGCACGAGCGCTGCGAAATCATCGAAGCGGCTGCGCTCCAGAAAGTCCGCCAGCGCGGTCAACAATCGACAGGGACCAGAGTCCGCCAGGCGCGTCCCTTCGATCCAGTGAGTCGCCACGTCGCACTCGGCAAGCCGACGTTCGACAAACGACCCCAAGCGATCATCGGCCAAACCGATGACGACTTCATCGGCTCGGAATCGCTCGCCCATTGCCGACAGTTCGCGAGCGACCTGCTCTGCTTGCTCGGTCGGGCCATCGCAAACTCGAAGCCGATCCGCCGGGATATCCACCGCGATCTCGGTCCAGGCCGCAGGTAACAAGCAGCCTTGCGAGTCAAACGACTCCGCGCGATCGGGCGGCGCGGCGATCAGTGCGGTCACTCGTTCTGCCACGAGATTCAGAATCTGCTGCGTCGATTGATTCTGATCGACAGTCCCGACCAGCACGATGTCACGATCTGTTTGTGGCTCACGGTGCTTGATCGCCACCAGCCGAGCCGTCTGAACGTCCCACAATTTCAATTCGTCGAGCGTCCGCAGATACGCTTTCTGTACCTTCTGTAACGTGTCCCAACGGGCCGCCTCCGCGAAGTCCGGCAATTGACGGCCGAGCTTCGCCACATCGCCGAAGCCGCGACCATCCGCTGCGAGTTCTCGATGCTGATTCCACAACAGCGTCCCCAGCGACCACCAGGCGAGCACGTCGTCCTCGCCAGGGGGACGAGGGATGATTTTCTCCAACAGGCTGCGGTCTGATTCGCGCAGCACCTTCGCCCACGTCAGTTGTTGAACCAGATCGCTCGCCAGCGGCTTCTGGAGCGGATACAGCCGCTCCGGCAATTCCCCGAGCGTCACGATCTGCGGCGGCGTGAGCCGGAGACGTTCGTTCTCCGCCCGCAGGACTAGCAGTTCCAACAACCGCCGTCCCGCTCGCCGACCGGGCACAACGACAATCACTTCGCCCAGATTTAGCTCGTCTTTTGCCGCATATTTCCGAGCAAGCCACTCGACTGCTGATGGCAACAGCGGCTGCTCCCAACCCAGAAATTCTCGCGAGATCGACGTCGGCATGGGGGCGAATTGTGATGCTCCCCAATGACGATTGCCAGCCGCGCCGGTTCCGACCTCGCTCGCCATTCTGGGGCGTGGCGATACACTCTGCCCCGCCTTACGGCTGAAAACGACCGACGGTTGCGACAACTCGACGGTCAACCCATCACGCTTTTTGCGAATCCCTGCCTATTCCGCTTCACATTGCTACTGCGGCCATCCGTTGCCGCCACTTCCGAGGTTCGCCTTGTGGAGTGATCTTCTCGCCCACGAAAGGGGCCGATCATGTCTGACGACACACAACAACCCATTCCCGATATCGAAGCCGCATTGCCGCTTGAGCATGTCGAGCCAATCGAAACCAGCGCCGATTGTCACGACGGCGACTCCATCAGCCGCAGGGCGCTAGCCCTCGGTTCGAGCGAGGAATCCGACCTGGAACCGGACGCTAGCGCGTGCCGGCTGATCTCGTCAGAAGAGCCGGCTGCCATTGATGACGGCGAACCGGAGGCTGAAGTGATCGAACACGGAATGTTCGACGATGCCTCGGACGACTTCGCCTATGAAGCAGCGGACGAAGAAGAGGCCAATGCCGACATGGAGTCCGAGGACGACTCGGCTCCGTATGACTATGACGGCGTTGTTGACGAGGAATTCGATCCGGCCCCGAAGCAGGAACGCGAGAACTCCTACGGCAAAAAGAAAGACAAGAAGAAGAAAGCACTCGCCGACGAGTCGGGCATTTCTGAAGTGAGCGAGTTCGATGGCGACAACGATCCGTCGCCGGGCATGCGTTTGAAAAAGCATGAGCACACCGGGCCGGCGAAGTTTGCTCCACAACGGCTGGCGAAGATTCTGGCGGCGGCGGGAATTGATGCTCGGCGGAAGTGCGAGGAGTTCGTCACGACCGGCCGCGTCACCGTCGATGGTAAGGTCATCACCGACGTCGCGTTTCGAGCCGATCCGTACTCGCAGAAGATTGAGCTTGATGGTGAGAAGCTCAAGGTGCATCGCAAAGTTTACTTCGTGCTCAACAAGCCGCGCGGAGTGCTCTGCACGAACTTCGACCCCTCGGGCAAGCCGCGAGTCATCGACTTGTTCCCACAGTTCAAGGAGCGAATCTTCGCGATCGGACGTCTCGACGAAGAATCCGAAGGTTTGTTGCTGGTCACGAACGACGGCGAGCTGGCCAATCGCATGGCTCACCCGCGTTACCGCGTGCCGAAGTTTTACATCTGCCATGTGAAGGGAGTGCCGACTTCCGAAACGCTCGCCGAACTGAAGCGCGGCATGTACTTCGACGAAGGCAAGTTTTCCGTCGAAGGGGTGCGGATGAAGAAGGCGGTGGGGGACAGCTCGTACTTGGACATCGTGCTGAACGAAGGCCAGAACCGCGAGATTCGCCGACTGCTGGCTCGCGTAAATCACAAAGTCATGCGTTTGAAGCGCGTTGGCTTCGGTCCGATCCGGCTCGGCGATTTGCCGGTCGGTGCGTTTCGGCAACTGACGACTCCGGAAGTCGCGTTGCTCAACGATCTCTCGCAACAGCGAGCCCATCTCGACAACACGGCCGGCCGCGGTCGCAAGAAGAAGTTTGGCGAGAAACCAAAATTCGGTAGCAAGCCGTTTGGCGCTCGGAGTGAGTCTCCCGCCCCGGCCGAGTTTTCGAGTGAAGGTCGCCCGCCGCGCAAATCCAACTACGGGAAACCTGCGGCCGGATCAGGACAACCGGAGCGAGCACCTCGTGGTGGTGAATCGTCCTACGGAGATCGTCCGCCACGTCGCAAGTTTGTTTCGCAGACCGACGACGGAGTGATTCCTTCGTCGGGCAGCGATGAGGCGGCTCAAGGCAACACACGCCAACGCCGTCCTGAAGGCCGGCCGCGCCCCGGTGGATATTCTCAAGGGGGCCAAGGCGGACCGCGCAACTACACGCGACGCGATGACGAACAACAAGGGGGCGAGCAAGCTCAAGGGCAACGCCGCTACGGACGTCGCGACGACAATCAACAGCAAGGTGACTCGCAAGCGGGGCCGCCACGTCGGTACTCGCAAGGGAGTCGTCCACCGAATCGCCAAGGTGGCTACGGTCAAGGTGGTCCGCCCGCTCAGCGTCGATCCTCACAAGGGGACGGTGATTCGCGAGGGGGCTACTCATCGGGTCCGCCACAAGGGAGCCGTCCGCCGCGCCGCTATCAATCGGATCAAACGGGCGAGTCATTTCAGTCGCAGTCCAACCAATCTCAGTCGCAGTCCAACGACAACGACGGGGACTTCAATGGTGGCCGTCGTCGATTCGTCACCGATGACACTCCCGAATCGTCATTCACTCGCCGTCCACCCGCTCAGGGCAGCGCACCGCCGCAGCAACGGCGCGGCTACAACGACGAGAACTCTCAGCCGCAACCGGGTGGATACTCGTCACAACGGCGACCGGCTCAGCGACGGCGCACTGGCAACGATGAGAGCGCACAGCCGCAAGCGGGCGGATATTCGTCGCAACGGCGGCCTGCTCGCGGGCCGCCGCGTCCGTACGGCCAAGCGGGAAACCGGGAACTGCCCAGTCGAGGCCAGCGCGGTGCTCGGCCGCCGAAGCCCATGACGGCTGACGGAAAAGAAATTCTCGAGGGCAAAGTGACTGGGTATCGGTCACTGACCAAAGATGGTCCGGCTCGTCGTCGCTTCAAGCCGATTCTCGGAATGCAGATCAATCGCAAGAAGCGGCAGGAAAAACGCAAGAAGACTGAAGAATAAGCGGGGCGGAGCCGCAGATACGTAGCCGTCATCGCTCCGCGTGACGAGCCGAGCGCTTCACCGGCAGGGTTTGGCAACTCGACTCGTCACGCGGAGCGATGAAGGCTACGTAGCTCGCGTCCCGACTCTATTGTTTTCGGCGCTGACGAACTAAACCGACAGCCTCAATCAGCCGATGAATGGTCGTGCCTCAAGTTCGACTGACCGGCAGGGATCGCTCAATTGACAAAGTCCCCCGAAAGTCGAGACAACTTCGGGCGTCTCGCATCGCGGCAGTTCGTCGGTTGTGTCTCCAACCTGACGGAATGTTCTCAAGCGGGTCGGGTCGGAGACCCAACCTACTTCCCACCATCAATCCACATCTGGCTCAGCGTCTCGTCCTCTGAGCTGTGATCCTCGGCCTTCTTAACGGCAATACCAGGAGTCGCACCCGCAATGTCCACCGCCACCTTGGAAGCTCCCGCATCCAGCAACGGCAAGAAGTTAGAGAATCTCGAAACAGTCGTCATCCGCTTCTGCGGTGACTCCGGCGACGGAATGCAGTCGGTCGGAATTCAGATGACGAACGCATCGGCGATTTTCGGCAACGACGTTTGCACGTTCCCCGATTTCCCCGCCGAGATTCGTGCTCCTGCCGGTTCGCTCTTCGGAGTGTCGGGCTATCAGTTGTGCTTCTCGAATCACGACATCTTCACGCCTGGCGATGACGTGGACACGCTGGTCGCGATGAACCCCGCGGCGCTCAAGACCAACATTGGCGACCTCAAACGTGGCGGCACGCTGATCGTCAACGAGGAAGAGTTCAACAAGGGTGGGCTGCAAAAAGCGCTGTACGAAGCGAACCCGCTCGACGACGAAACTTTGATGGCAAAGTTCCGTGTTCACAAAGTGCCGATGACCCGGCTCAATCGCGATGCGGTCGAGGGTCTGGGACTCAGTTTGAAAAATGCGGACTTGTGCCGCAACTTCTTCGCGCTCGGTTTGGTGTACTGGCTGTACGACCGAGATCCGAAGCCGACCGAAGAGGCCGTTCGGGCGAAGTTCGCCAAGAAGCCGGATGTCGTCGAAGCCAACTTGCGGGCTCTGCGAGCCGGCATGAATTACGGCTTCTCGACGGAATCGTTCACTGTCCATTATCACGTCCCGCCGGCCAAGCTTTCGCCGGGCAAATACCGCAAGATCACTGGCAACGAAGCAGTCGCGATGGGTTTGGCGGTCACGGCCAAGCTCTCTGGCAAGACAGTCGTCTTCAGCGGCTATCCGATCACGCCAGCCAGCGACATCTTGCATGACCTGTCGATGTTCAAGCACTTCGGCGTGAAGACGTTTCAGGCCGAAGACGAAATTGCCGCGATGGCTTCCTGCGTGGGAGCCGCCTTCGCCGGAGAATTGGCAGTCACCGCCAGCAGCGGCCCCGGCATCTGCCTGAAGGGCGAGGCGATGGGGCTGGGAATGATGACCGAGCTGCCAATGGTCATCATCGACGTTCAACGCGGCGGGCCGAGCACCGGTCTACCGACCAAGACAGAGCAATCTGACTTGTTGCTCGCGATGTTTGGCCGCAACGGTGAATCGCCGCTGCCGATCGTCGCGGCGAGTGGCCCCGGCGATTGCTTCACGATGATTCAAGAAGCGTTTCGTATCGCCACCGAGTTCATGTGCCCGGTGATCTTCCTCTCCGACGGCTACATCGCGAACGGAGCTGAACCGTGGCGCATCCCGAACGTGGAAGACTTACCTCGTTTGAAGATCGACCACCTCGCTACTGCAAACGGTGAAAACGGCGAATACTTGCCGTACAAGCGAAACGAAAAACTCGCGCGCCCGTGGGTCAAGCCGGGCACGAAGGGCTTGGAGCATCGCATCGGAGGACTCGAAAAGAAGGACGTCACCGGCAATATCGATTACTCGCCGAAGAACCATCAGCACATGACCAACACGCGAGCCCAGAAGGTCGCGAACATCGCCAATTACATTCCAGAACAAACGGTGGATGGTCCGGCGAATGGCAAGGTGCTCGTCATCAGTTGGGGCGGCACGTTTGGAGCCGTTCGCACAGCGGTGCAGCAATCTCAGGCGGCGGGCAAATCGGTCGCACACACACACCTGCGATACATGAACCCGTTCCCACGCAATCTCGGCGCGATCCTGAAGAGCTACGAGAAAGTGCTCGTGCCGGAATTGAACTGCGGCCAGTTGAGTTTGTTGCTACGCAATAAGTACCTCGTCGACGCCAAGGGCTACAACAAAGTCGAAGGCAAGCCGTTCCTCGTCAACGAACTGGTGAGCGTGATCAGCGAGTTCCACGGTTAATGCCCACAACTTTCAATTTCAAATCACAAGTCTGAAATCACAAAAGGTACCTCCGCGATGTCTGTCGATCTTCCCACTCTTCCGACTCCGACTCTTCAATCGAAGGATTTCGCCAGCGACCAAGAAGTCCGCTGGTGCCCGCGCTGCGGCGATTACTCGATTCTCGCCCAGATGAAAAAGGTGCTGCCCACGTTGGGCATCCCCAAGGAAAAGTTCTGTTTCGTGTCCGGAATCGGATGCAGCAGCCGCTTTCCGTATTACGTCAACACCTACGGCCTGCACAGCATCCACGGCCGAGCTCCGGCAGTGGCGACGGGCGTGAAGTTGGCCAATCCCGAACTGCAAGTCTGGGTCATCACCGGTGACGGCGATGCCCTATCGATCGGCGGCAATCACTTCCTGCACGCGATCCGCCGCAATATCGACATGAAGATCATCCTCTTCAACAACCAGATTTATGGTCTGACCAAAGGGCAGTACTCGCCAACCAGCCCGCTCGGCCAGAAGAGCAAGAGCACACCATACGGCTCGATCGATCACCCGCTCACGCCGCTGTCGGTGGCGATCGGAGCCGAAGCCACGTTCGTCGCTCGTTCCGTCGACGTGGACATCAAGCATCTCACGATGGTTCTGGAACGCGCCGCACACCACAAAGGGACGGCATTCGTTGAGGTCTATCAAGACTGCAACGTCTTCAATCAGGGAGCGTTCAGCTATGCCACCGAGAAAGAGACTCGCAGCGACAGCATCGTTTACCTCGAACACGGCAAGCCCTTGATCTTCGGCAAGAACCGTGAGAAGGGCGTTCGCGTTGCCGAAGGGAATCGCGTGGAGATCGTCCAACTCGGCGGCGACGTGAAAGAAGACGACCTTCTTTTCCACGACGAGAAGACTCCGGAGCCGTCGCTGGCGTTTTTGCTGTCCCGCATGAGACATCCAGAATTCCCCGAACCGATGGGCATCTTCCGAGCCGTCGAACGTTCGACCTACGACGAGTCTGTCACGAAGCAAGTCGAAGCCGCTCGCGCGAAGCTCGGCGAAGGCAGCGTCGAAAAACTGCTCAATAGCGGCGACACCTGGTTCGTGAACTGACGAAGTGCTCGCGGCCGAACACCGAAGCCACATGCCGATCGCCGCGATGCCGTTTTTCGATCATGGCTCAACCAGCAATTCTTGTTGTCGGCGATTGGCAGCGTTCCGAGATGTCGCAGGTCCGTGACTGGATCACTTCCATTGAGTCACGAACTTGTGTGCGGCAGATCAATCATTTGCCCAATGTCGTTATTGAGCCGCCCGATTTGGTCATCGTCTGCCAATCGTGGTCCGACGAGTTTTCTGCGGACGAAGTCTCCGCAGCGTTGGGACGTTGGCCGCTGGCAATGTGGGTTTGCTGTTACGGTGCTTGGTGCGACTCTGACGGTCGCACACGCTCGATCTGGCCGATCAGCGTGCGAGTTTCCGCGAGCGACGCCTCCTCCCGATTGAACCACGTCTGGAAAATCCTCACCGAACAGCGCGGAGAGCCGCTTCCGCTCACCGCCTCACGCGACGAAGCGTTTGCGTTCGATCACGGCGTTGGCGACTTCATTCCCGCCGACTCGACGGCTACCCTAAACTGATCGTCGCCGACTCTGTGATTGGATATGGCGAGCCAGGCGGCACCCGATACATTGCCGGCCGTCAATGCCATGAGTCGTCCGTGAGACTGACTGGGCTCGTGCCCGCAAAAAACGAGTGCGCCATGCTTCGAGACCACTTTCATCCGCCGCTGTCCCGTCGTCGACCTTGGCATGCCACTCACCATGCTTGGGCGACTGCGATTGCGGCTGACCTCAACGAACGATTGCCGGACGGTTGGTTCGCGGCTCCCAATGTCCAGTTTGGAATCGAGATCGACGTGGCGGGGTTCGAGGAGTCTGAAACGCTCGCCGCAAACCGTCACGAATCGGCCGATCCTCTCCGCGCCGTGGCATATGCTCCGCCTCCGCCTGCCATGACTCTGGAGTTTCCCGTGGAAACAGGTGTCGTCGAAGTGGAGATCTTCCTTGAAGAAGAAGAACTGCGACTGGCCGGTGCGATCGAACTGGTCAGCCCGGCCAACAAGGACCGTCGCGAGCATCGCCGAGCCTTCTTGGCCAAATGCGAAACATTGTTACGGCGCGGCATCGGCGTCACCATCGTCGATATCGTGACGACACGACGAACCAATTTTCACGCCCGCCTGCTCAAACGATTTGGCGTCGCGGCGGTCGCTCAACCGGGTGAGTTGTATGCCTGCAGCTATCACCCCGTTTCGCGAGATGACCGTGACGAATTGGATGTCTGGGAAGAACGACTGTTGATTGGCACTCCATTGCCCGTCTTGCCGCTACCGCTATTAGGTGGCCCGACCGTCCCCCTAAATTTGAACGAGACCTACGAACGTGCTTGTCGGGAACAACGCATTGTTTGATGGCTCCTTGGGAAGTATGCACTGATGATCGCAGGAAATCGCGCGGCATTCCGCTGTTTGTTGTTGATGCTGGTGAGCGTTCTGGTTCTTTGGAAGGCCGTCGCCGGCTCACAGCCGGTGGTTGCCGAGGACAAGCCGAATGCCACCGCCGTCGATGTCGCCTTCTTTGAGAAGGACGTCTTGCCCATCCTCAAAGCCAACTGCTTCGCGTGTCATGGTTCAGAGAAGAAGCTGCAAGGCGGGTTGAAGCTGACTAGCCGCGAAGAAATCCTAAAAGGGGGCGAAAGCGGACCGGCCGTGGATTTGAAGAAGCCGGACGAAAGCCTGTTGTTGCAAGCGATCAATTACGACGGCCTGATGATGCCGCCGAAAGGCCGGTTGCCGAAGGCGCAGATCGACACACTGACGAAATGGGTGACGCGCGGACTCGCTTGGTCGGACAAAGCGGTCGAGGCCGCGACGAAATCTCACGGCGTGCCGGTCGTCGATGACGAGGCCCGTAACTTCTGGGCGTTCCGTCCGGTCGTGCGAAACGAACCTCCGCCAGTCATAGACAAGAATTGGGTGCGGACACCAATCGACGCCTTCGTGCTCGCCAAGCTCGAAGCCAACGGCGTTCGTCCCGCGCCGGCGGCCTCGAAAGAGACTCTGCTGCGGCGATTGTTCTACACGCTCACTGGCTTGCCTCCTTCGCCCAAGGAGGTGGCCGAGTTCGTCAACGATCAATCGCCCGATGCCTACGAAAAGGTCGTCGATCGGCTGCTGGAATCGCGGCACTACGGTGAGCACTGGGCGCGGCACTGGCTCGACCTCGTCCGCTATGCGGAGTCGAACAGTTTTGAACGTGACAATCCCAAGCCGTTCGTCTGGCGGTATCGTGATTACGTCATTCGGGCGTTCAACGCCGACAAGCCGTATGACCAATTCATCCGCGAGCAATTGGCTGGCGACGAACTCGAAGAAGTCACTCCCGATTCGATCATCGCCACCGGTTACTATCGGCTCGGCTTGTGGGATGACGAACCGGCCGATCGGCCGCTGGCGTTTTACGACGGGCTGGATGACATCGTGGGGACTACTTCGCAGACGATGCTCGGTCTGACAGCCAATTGTGCCCGGTGCCACGACCACAAGATCGACCCGTTCACGCAGCGCGACTACTACTCGCTGCTGGCATTCTTTCACGGCATCAAGCCCTACGGCGGCGACAACGAGATTTTGAGATTCATTGGCGATGCCGCGGCTCGTGAACGGCAAGCGGCCGCGACTGCCGACTGGGAAGCCAAGCTGGCCGAGGTAAAGAAACAGATCCTCGCCGTCGAGGATGCGATCAAGGACAAACTTCCCGGCGGTGAGATCGACGATTTCAAGTTCGACGGCAAACGTCGCGAGATCCTCCGCAAGCAACGTGGCAAGCTGATCTCGAAAGACGACCACGACCGTTACGAGTCACTGCATAAAGAACGCAACGAACTCGAACGTCAGCGGCCACGCTCTCTCGAACAAGCATTGTGCGTTAAAGAAGAGGGCAGACCGCGCGACACGTTTCTCTTGTTGCGAGGCAATCCGCAGTCGCAAGGAGATCGCGTCGAACCGGCGTTCCCATCCGTGCTGCAAGCGGCGAATGTCGAACCTCCGGAGTTACCCACGCGCCGCGAAGGATCGGAATCCTCCGGCCGCCGCCGAGTGCTCGCCGATTGGATCGCGAGTCCGACGAACCCGCTGACCGCGCGGGTGATGGTCAATCGCGTCTGGCAATTCCACTTCGGCCGCGGCCTCGTCCGCTCGTCGAGCAACTTCGGTTACATGGGATCGCCGCCAACGCATCCCGAGCTACTCGACTGGCTGGCCAGCGAATTTGTTCGCAATGGTTGGAAGCTGAAGCCGCTGCATCGGCTGATCGTCACGTCTAACGCGTTTCGGATGTCGAGCGTTGTTTCCAAATCGGAGATCTCAAATCTCAAATCTCAAATCTCAAATTTGAAATCGCACGATTCAGATCCAGAAAACGACTTGCTCTCGCACTTCGACTTGCGCCGCCTCTCTGCTGAGGAAGTCCGCGATTCGATCCTCGCCGCCTGCGGGAACTTGAACCTCAACAAGACGGAAGGGCCAAGCGTCTATCCGGTGATCCCGCGCGAGGTTCTCGCCGGCCAGTCTGTGCCCGGACGAAATTGGGAGAAGTCGTCTCCCGAAGAAGCCGCATCGCGCAGCGTGTTCGTCCACATCAAGCGATCGTTGGCGGTGCCGTTGTTGTCGGCGTTCGATGCCGCCGATCCCGATTCCCCCTGTCCAGTCCGCTTCGCGACGACTCAACCTGCGCAGGCGCTTGCACTCATCAACAGCACTTTCGCGAACGAGCAAGCCGCCCTCTTCGCGCGAAATCTGCGCCGCGAGGCTGGCGACAACACGGCGACTTGCGTGAAAGCGGGACTGTCTCGTGTCTTGCAACGCTCACCGACCGAACGAGAGATCGCTCGCGGTGTGAAGTACATCGAAGACAACATCCAGCAGGACAAAGTCTCGGCCGATGAGGCTCTGCGACGATTTTGCCTACTGGCGATCAACCTGAATGAGTTTGTGTATCTCGATTGAATTTCTCTGCGTTGTCGACGACGCAGAGGCAGAGAGGAAATCATGACGGCAAACTTTTGCGGCCGAACCCGACGAGAATTCTTATGGCAAACTGGTGGCGGTTTCACCGGTGTCGCGCTGGCCGGGATGCTCGACCAACCGTTCTTTGCCAATTCAGCGGGTGCCGCTGATGGAGGCGCAAAGGTTTTTGCGAATCCGCTGGCACCGAAAAAGCCCCACTTCGATGCGCCGGCCAAGAGCGTCATTTTTCTCTATATGTATGGTGGTCCTAGTCATATCGACACATTTGATTATAAGCCGACGATGATCGGCCGCGACAACGAGACGATCGCCGTCAAAACGTTCGGCCGCGGCGGAAAGAAGAACCAGGGGCGGATCGTCGAGCCGCGTTGGAAGTTCCAGCAGTACGGCCAGTGCGGCCATTGGGTCAGCGAACTGTTTCCGAATCTCGCGAAGCATGTGGACGACATCGCGTTTCTGCACTCGATGACAGCCGACTCGCCGATTCACGGTTCGGCGATGTTGCAGATGAATACGGGCAAGGTGCAAAGCGGCTCGCCGTGTATCGGTTCGTGGGTGAACTACGGACTCGGCACCGAGAACGAAAACTTGCCGGGCTTCGTCGTGATGCTGGATCCGCGCGGCGGCCCGATCAGTGGCGCGAAGAATTGGAACAGCGGCTACATGCCGGCGCAATATGAGGGGACCATCTTCCGTTCGCAGGGGACGCCGATTCTCGATCTGGCTCGGCCGGCAGAATTGAGTGAGTCCGGGCAACGGCGATTGCTCGACACGTTGCGCGAATTCAATGACGACCACGCGGCGCGGCTGGGCAACGATTCAAAACTCGCCGCTCGTGTCGCGAGCTACGAGTTGGCGTTCAAGATGCAATCCTCTGCGCCGGAAGCGGTCGATTTCGCTCAGGAACCGCAGCACATCCAAGAGATGTATGGCCTCAATGACAAACGTTGCGGCACGGTTGCTCGGCAATGTTTGCTTGCTCGGCGGTTAGTCGAACGAGGCGTCCGCTTCGTGCAGATTTATTCCGGCGGAGCACACAACGACGACAACTGGGACGCTCACGGCGACCTCAAACAAAATCACGACCTGCACGCGGGTGAGACAGACCAGCCGATCGCCGCGCTGCTGACTGATCTCAAAGCTCGCGGGTTGCTCGATTCGACGTTGATCGTCTGGGGCGGCGAGTTCGGCCGACAGCCGACCGCCGAGTACGAAAAGGGAACCGGCCGCGACCACAACGCCTACGGCTTCACGATGTGGGCTGCGGGCGGCGGCGTCAAAGGGGGCATCTCCGTCGGCACGACGGATGAACTCGGCAGCGCGGCGGTCGAGAAGCCGTTCCACGTCAAACACCTGCACGCCACGATGCTGAATCAACTCGGCCTCGATCCGGATCGGCTGACGTATTTCTACGGCGGCCTCGATCAAAAACTGGTCGGCGTCGAAGGGGCCGAACCGATTCGTGAGATCATGGGCTGACTCACGCTGCGGTTTATCATTCTGTTCCCCATGATTCTGCCACCAAGTTTTTGGGCAAAATCATGGGGAACAGAATGATTTAAGCCAGAGGGTCGGGCGGCTTCTTCTTGGTGGCGCGCTTGCGGGGCGTGAGTTGCAGCCACGAGTCGAGTTGTTTGCTGACGTCATCCATGCTGACGATGCGCGGGGTGACGTTGAACTCGGCTTCGGCGGGGGAGTTGGCGGACGACGGGAAGTTGAGTCGCAGGACTTCCTTTTCGAGGTTCTGCATCCAGGCGGGGAGTTCGATGCCGGAGCCGGTGCTGTCGGCGAGATAGGCGTCGATCTCGCGGCGCAGGCTGTCAAAGGACGGCGACTCAGCGCGTTGGGCTTGAGCGTCGGCGACGACTTGCGGCAGGTGCGCGAGCATTCGATTTACAGCGAGCGGCTTCGTGAAGTGTTCGTTGAGGCGATCGCTGACAGCGGGCAATCTCATGCCGTATTTGCGTTCGGCGGCGTTCAAGCGGCGGAGGTGGCCAGCGGCGGATTCGCGGGCGCGCTTCTCGAAACTGCGTTCCCAGGCGGCGACGGCCTCTTGCAGGTTTCCATGACAGAGGACTTGGTGGACTAGATTCAGCGGCGTGAAGTTCCAAGCGTCGCGGTCGTAATCTGCTTCGACGCGCAGGAAGTCGAGTAGGAAGAAAAACTTCTCGCCGTAGTCGGACTGAGTCGTGGTCGTGTTGTATTCCAGGAAGCGATCAAACTTGTCGACGACGGTCATATAGATCAGTTCGAGCACATGCACGACGTGATCGGTTTCGATCGCGCCGCTATCGAGCGCCTCCAGCAGCGGGCTGGGACGCAACGGATCTTGGGACTCGGCGAGGAAATTCAAGAACCACGGAATGCCGTTATGCAGGATTGCTCGCACGTTGCCGAGCGTCAGCATCTTGGCGTGAAACAGTTCGGCTCCAAACTTGGTGATGAACTCGCGGACTTCGTCCCAGACGGCGTCCCGTTTCATACTCTCGACGGCCGAGAGCCGCATTGTCGCACTGTGGCTCACCCATTCCTCGACGAAGGGTTTCATCAGGCTGTGCAGCAGTTCGACAAGTTTTTCTTGCGGAAACGTGCCCTCGTCCCAGGTCGCGGCCGAACGGAGCAATGCTTCGGCGGAGGACCGCACAGCCGTGCGAAACAGGCGGTCGAATTCGGTGACGGCCATCTCGCCGGGACGCGACGATTTCTCCATGCGATGCGCGGTTCGCAGCAGATGCCACGTCTCTTTGAGCAATCCGAATCGCGGAAGTTGCGTGAGCAGAAAGCGGATGTCCGATTGCAGCAGCCTCGCGGCGAGTACTTGCTTGGGATGCCCGCCGACATCGAGCGGCACATACAAGAGCGGCTTGCGGGCGAGCATCGTCAGCAGACTGGGGAGCGTCGCTTTGACCTCGTCCACGTCGCCACGCAGGACCGCTCGGTACAGCGCGGTCATGTGCAGGTCGTCGTTCGCGGCCTTGGATTTTTTACGAGTGTCACCGCCGGGCAGGAAACAGCCGAGACCACGCTCACCAATCCGACACGCGAGTTGCGCGGCGATCACCGTCTGCACCATGTAGAGCTTCGTCTGCAATTGCAGGTCGTATTCGACGTTCGAGTCGTGCTCGCCCGACGGAGTGGCGATCTCGAAATCCCATAACGCTCCCATCAGCTTGCGGAGTCCATGCTGCATCTCGCCGAGATGTTTGACCCAACCGCTGATCACCGCTTGCGGGTCTTCGAGATCGGGCCGCCGAGCTTCCTTTGGATTGCGTTGCAGACCGGCGGGTGGATTGCGCATCAAGCATGCGACCGCCATTTGCCACAACTGCGCCAGCGTGACCGAGAACTTCAGCCGCGGTTCGAGCGCCTTGCTGAGAAACTCCATTTCGGTCGAGCCAGGGGCAGCGCCGTCGTCCATCAGTTCGCCGGAAACGCCGTCGTCGGCACTGTCTTTGAACGAGACATCTTCATACGCATTGCGGAACGGATTGTCTTCGTCATCCTCGTCGTCCGGGTCGAGCAGTCCGCCGTCATCGTCATCGAAGTCGCCGAGATCATCGTCCAGCGATTCCTGTTTCGGCTTCTTCTTTTTCTTGGGCCGATCATCGGCCAGACCGTCGAGCACGGGGACTTCCCAGAACTCGCCAGCGTTGACTTCGAGGTAGGAGAAGAACCGTCGGATCAGCGGCCAACGATCAGGCTGCGGCGAGCCGTCGGTCGGCTCCGCGGTGACTTGCGTCATCCATTCGGTCAGCAGCGCGGGAAGCGAGTATGAGCCGGACTCGATGCCGACCTCTTCGTTCTGACTCAGCCACTGCATCAACAGCGCCATCGCCGCGACATAGTCTTCCTTCTCGAGCAACGCTTTCACCACGAGCGCATACGACTTCGCAGTCGTGAACCGGTCGATGTGCCGCCGCCAGAAGCTGACGTCACCGGCCGCTTCACCCGCCGCTCGCCATTCGGAGAGAACGTCGGCAACGTGCGTGGCCGATTCCCAACTTTCGCGACCCGCGACGTGCGGCATGTCTTCGACGGTGACGCTCGCGAATTGATCCCAATACTCGGCAAACGTGCGGAAGCATTCGGACAACCGGCGTGTGAGTTCACGATCCCCCTGCGCGGCCGATTCGCCCAAGGCTCGCGAATAGACCGAAAGGTACTGCTCGACGATCGACAGCAATTCTTCGAGTCGCTGATCGGGGATGCTGTCCTCACGCGACGAGAACAACGGAAACAGACCTTGAAAGCCGAGAATGTTCCAAGGATCGGGGAACGCTCCGCATTCGATGCCCCGTTTGAAGTAGTCTTCGATTTCCGCGATCAGTGACACTGCCGGCAGAAGCTGGCCGGAACTGAGATGCCGATGCGCGGCGGTCATCCGCCAATGCACTTCGCAGGCGAAGCGTGCGGCGACCGATGGGATCACGGCAGCAGTCTCTCTCGCGGCCTGTGGCCGACCGAGCATCGCGTACAAGCCCGCGAGATGCCGGTACTGAATTTGTCTCGCCCCATAATTCGCGAGATACAGATTGAGCGACTGTCGCACATGCCCGAACGGCTGTTGCGTTTTCTTGGCCGCAGCTTTCAGACGTTGACCGCGTTCGCCTTTCGCATCGTCCAGCAGGCGTTCGTAGAAGGCGTCGCGTTGCCGAGCGACCCGCGGCAGCAGCGACGTCAGCGTGATCGTCGAGTCGTGCGTATCCGGCCCCGATCCGCTGATCGCCGAGGCCATCAGCATCGTGCCGCACAGCACCGAGGCCGCGTCGAACAGCGATTCCTCCGGCGGTTGCTCGGTTTGCTCGGCCATCCAATTCAGCAGCGAATCGAGAATGATCTTCCGCAAAATGAACCGGCGGAAGTTCCCCTTGTTGTCGATGACGTGCGGATCCCATTCGCCGAACATGTAGTTCGTGCGTTTGTAAACCGGATGATTGTGATCGTGAGCACGCACGTCGCAGGCGATCTCCTCCAAATTCCGCAGATCAAAGAACGCGTTCTGCAACAGGTTCGCCGGCACCCCCTGCATCAACTCCATCGTCTTCGTGATGAGTTCTTGATACGGACCGCGCCCCGCCCCGACTCCTTGAAAATAGATCGGCACCGGCCGGAAGCGTTCCTTCGGATACGGCTCCATCTTGCGTTCGTTTTCCAGAATCGCCACCGGCCGAAAGCCAATGAAGTCGTTGAGTGAATCGAGTGCTCCGCTGACGACCCGCTCGGTCTCCTCCCAGGGGGAACCTTGAGCGAGCACTGCCTCAAACAACCGCGCAAGAAACAACGGCTGCTGGAAGTCGGCGTCGCTGAGATGAAACAGCAGGTCGCCATGATGCTGCCGATACGCCGGCCAGAGATCATGAAACGTGAGCTTGAGAACCGCTCGCGCCTGTGCCGAATCCTTGAACGCCGCCGAAGTCGTTTCGAGTTCGCCGAGCCGTGCGAGCAGCGCCGCCTCAAACGAACCCCACGGATTCGGCCAACCCCACTCCGGATGGCAGCGATTCAAGCGATCCTGGAATTTCACATCCGGTTTGCCGCCAGAGAAATTCAGATAACCCAGAATGTCCTGAAACCCGCTGACCAGCGCGGCGGTCGGGACATCTTTCGGGACACTAGGAGCGAGAGCGTTCGGCAAACTCTCCGGTTCAGGCGGAGTTGACTCGGCGGCATCCCCGGTTGGCTGGCTTCCCGACATAAACGATGCGATCCCCGGCAGGCACAAAGAAACTATTCGGGCGGCAGTTTCGCGAACGGTCGAAGGGTTGGGAAGGATCGCGACTTGGTACGTCGAACGACTCTGAAAAGATCGTGCTTGGGACAGACTTTGGCGGTTGTTAGAATGCTCGCGTTTCAGAGGTATGGCAATTCAAACTCTCAAGGAATCGCGAATGGCAACTCGACCTCTGACGGCTCGCTCCCCTCGCGCGAACACCCTGCGAGACCTTGCACCGGCAATTGACTTGCTGAAGAAGCTCGCCGGTTATGAATTGGAAACGGGCGTTGACCGCTTGATGCTGGAACTGGGCGAGAACAAGGAATCGCTGACTCCGGCACAGCACCGCGTTCTCTCCGATCTGGTGGAGTTCACTCAGCAACGGACGATCGAGAAATTTGAAGCTCGTGTCGCCTTGCAACGGTTGAAGCATTTCGCCCCGCAGCTTGTGGACGAACTGTGAGCAAGATCCCACTCCGAATTCGTCAGGCCGTGGCCGAACGCGCCGCCAAACAGTGCGAATACTGCCAGCTTCCAGTGGAGGGACAGGTTGCCACGTTTCCCGTCGATCATGTCGTTCCCGAAAGCCAGTCAGGACCGACGTCGATCAGCAACTTGGCTCTGGCCTGCCCGCATTGCAACAGTTCCAAATGGGCTTGCGAGCGTGATGTTGATCCCGTGACCGGCCAAGTCGTCGCACTGTTCAATCCGCGCACTCAGGTCTGGTCTGAGCATTTCCAATGGTCTCGACGAAATTCACTGCGCCTTGACGGCTCTACTCCGTGTGGACGGGCCACCGTCGAGCGATTGCAAATCAATGCTCCAGCGATGCTCGAAGCACGTCGAATCTTGCGGCTCGCCAGACTGAAGGTCGGCGGACGATAATCCGCGCTTCCTCACACCAGACCAGCGAACTTGAGCACCCCCATGACGCCGAGGAATGAGAAGTACAAGCCACCAAACGCCATCAGTACGCGGATGAGGAGGCTCGGACGGAGTTCGCGTGGAAGCAGGACCGTGTTGACGGCAATTGTGTGCCAGCAACTGAACGCAAACGCGAAGTTGTAGCCGGTCGTCGCCAGTTGAAAGACCTTGGCTGCCCCGCTACCGGCAAACCAAATGATCGAGAGGCACGCGATGGAGTACGCGACCAACACACCGAAATAGACGTACTTGATGAACTTCGTATCGAGCAATCGGAGTTGCGGAAGCGCCGTCCAGCAGACATCGACCCAACGACGGATGAAACCATCCACGGTCGAAATCATGCTCGTCATCAGAACGAGAAAGCCGCAGAACAGAGTCGCAATACGCAGCCCAAACGACCAGCTTGGCCCCGTCAGCCACGACATCGACGGCAGTGCAGCCAAAGTTCCCTCGTTCGGATTCAATGCCGTTTTCGCCATCCCTTCGGAAGTCATCGCCGCCACGAGATCCCCATCCACCTCCATGCCACGTTGCAGAAAGCCGACCGACAAGATGCTCGGCAAAGAGACGCCGATCAAGCAGGCCATCATCCAGACGCAAACTTGATCGCGAGCCACATGCCGATACCAACCCTTCCAGCGCGGAAGCGATTCCTCCGTCACTTGGAAGACGCAGCCGACGTGCGACAACTCGATTCCGTGGCCGCCGACGATGCTGGGAATCGCGCCGACGTGATGCCCCATGCCCCAGCCTTGGTCGCGAGTGAAATTGCTGATCGGAGTGTTGGTCAGTCCGCCATTTCCGGCGATCGCGGCCAATCCGGCGATGAAGCCGATCAGCGCCCAATCGACTTTCGGAAACCGTCCCTCGGTCAGCAGCGAAATTACGAAGTTGTCGATGTTCGGGCCATCGGCTTTTCCGTCGCCATCCTCATCAACAAACTTCTGCGGCCGGCCCGAGCAGTCTTTCTCCCACTCATCGGGCTTGCCATCGCCGTTCGTATCCACCGTCTTCGGGAGCTTCTTTTCAACAACGTCCAGATGTCCGTCGCCGTCGAAGTCCTCACCCGGATCGAGCGTGCCGTTTCCATTGCGATCCTCGCCCGCGTTGATCGGCACGGTGCCGACTTTGAAGAGTCCCGACGCAATCTCGAGCCAGTGAGAAGGACGCGAATAGACCGCCGACACGAACAGCAGGAAGCCGATCACGACGACCAGCTTCACCGACATGATGACTTTCAGTGAGTTGAAAATCTTGCCGCCTATCAACAGCGGAAAGACGCACAGAAAGAAGATGCCGGTCGAGACCGACTTATGCAGCAGCCAGTGCGTCGTCTCTGGCTCGAATTTGAGGATGAACATCTTCTCGATGACGACCGCCGCGTTGACGACGAGATACGGGAAGATCGCTCCCCAATCGAGCAGCACATAAAACACCAGCCAGAACATCGGATGCGGCGGGATGCGAAACTTGCCGGTGAAGATCGGCTCGCCGGTGTAGAGTGCGTAGCGGCTGATCTCGATGTTGTAGAGCACCTGCACCAGAATGCTGACCGTCGCGACCCACAGCAGTGCGGCACCGTACTTCGCTGTCACAGCCGGGCCAGAGAGCCACTCGCCGCCACCGATGGCTGAGGCTCCCATGACCAAGCCCGGCCCGATCATCGCCAGAATGCTCTGCTTCGTGAACTTCGGAGCGTTGATCAATTCGCCCGTCGTCCATCGCGGCATGACCTGCGAGCCGGGATGTGGAGCCTGAAACGCAGCGGCGGACGACGACGGAGATTGATCGGACATGGAGTGAACCCAATCAGCCGGAACGCGCTAGCGTCCGGTTCGGAAAGAACAACGGCAACAAACCGGACGCTAGCGCGTTCCGGCTCACAAGGGTGTCAAAAGTCGCGTGACGATATCCCTGCCCACTCGCGCTTGCCAGCGACTGCGCGGGACTCCGGGCTTCGGCCGAACCGGCCGGAGGAAGCTGACTTCCGAGCAAGGCCCGGATTGAGTTCAACCGTTTGCGAGTCTGCGCCGATGTTAGGGGTCGTAGCGCTTGTAGTGACCGCATTCATGCGGTCGATCGGCCCAAACAGCCGGTCGAGATGCCTGGCGTGCATCGGCCGGATGAATCCGGCCACTACGAGCGCATGAAGGGGAACCATGACGCAGGCGATCGCAGCCTTGTCGTCGACGGAGGACGATGCACTTCGCCATCGCTGGGTGAAGGTGTCGAAATCGGTGGGTCTCCCGTGGGTTCACGAACACGACGGAGCACCATGAGTCGCCGACACAGAAACAACACCGCCAAGGTGTCGCTGTTTCCGTTTCTCGACGTGCTGGTCTGCACGATGGGATCGCTGATCTTGTTGTTGTTGGTCGCGACCAGTCGCATCAGAGCGGCTGCCGTGGACAAGGCCAAGCAGGCGGCCGTTATGGCGAGCGTAAAGCGCGTTGAACCGCCCGCAGCCGAGCCGGCAACGATGATTCCCACGGAACCGGAGCCAGAAGACGATCCCACTCCCGAATGGCAAACGCGCGTCGAACAACTCACGGAAGAACGGGACTCGCTGCGGAGTCGGCTCTCTCCGCTGAAGAATCAATTGGCGACGGCTCAATCGGCTGTGATGCGAACCAAAGTCAAAACGGCCTCGACCGAAGATCGGCTCAAAGAGATCCGCGCCCAGCAACAGGCGGCAGCAGCCGAGCAGCAGCGATTGCAAGACGAAATTGATTCGATGCAAAGTGACCTGACGGACGCGGAACTGCGGCTCGCGAAAGCCCAGGAACGACAGCAGACCGCGAAAAGCAAATTCGCGTTCCTGCCGTTTGACGGTCGCACTGGGACGACCAAGCGGCCGATCCTCATCGAATGCACTCAGGACCACATCCGCTTCTTGCCCGAAGACGTCCGGCTGACTCCCACCGACCTCAATGGGTTCACGTCCGGATTTAATCCCTTGCTGATCGCGTCTCGCGAACTCGTCCACTATTGGAAAGCCTACGAACGAGTTCACTCCGGAGATGCCGATGCCAACAAAGATGCGGATGCCTTCGAGACCGACTTAGCCGCGCTCAACGATAAAGAGCGCGAGCCGTATGTGTTGTTGCTGGTTCGGCCGAACGGGGCGGTCGCGTTTCACATCGCCAAGGGATTCCTGACGCAGCTCAAGGTGCCGCACGGCTACGAACTGATTACCGACGATATGGAAATCGATTCATCCAATCCCGATCCCGAAGCCAAACAAATCTGCCAAACCGCCGTCACGCAAGTCTTATCTGAACGAGACAAACTGACGCTGGCACTGACCCGCAATCGCGATCAGCAGCGCGATCAACTTCAGCTCGATCCCGACTCGCGAACGTTTGTGCCGAAAGAAATTGACGACTCGGCGACTGGATTCAATCGTCCGAAATCCGGCGCGTCGTCCAAGCTATCCGCAGCCAATGGATCAACATCCGGCTCACAATCCAGAACGGCCGGGACTGGCTTTCAATCCAATGGACCTGCGGCTGGCTCGCAATCCAATGGACTAACCTCTTCACCGCCAGATGGGTTCTCGAAGGGCCAGGGGACAGCGAATGGTTCCAACTCCGCGGGTGAACCTGGGACGGGCGCTTTCCCACGCACCGGGGGGCTGACGCCCCCCGCTCGCCAGCAACGCGGTGGGGAACAACAAGTCGCGCAGACTGGTCGCTCGCAACTTGACGAGGAACCTTCCGAAGAGCCATTGCCGCAATCGAATGGACGGCGTTACGAGAACGACGACTCGAAGCCGTTTCCTTTCAATGGCGAGCGAACAAAGCCAGCGTCCTCCAAGAACGGTGCTCCCGGAGCGAATGCGAGCAAGCCCAACGCGATGCGGACCAATTCAAAACCGAGCAACGATCCTCGTGCTGCCAACAACTCGACAAACGGGGCGGCGGGCAGCAGCAACCTTGCACGCATGAAGCGGCGATACTTGATGCCTCGATCCGGCATCGGACTCGAAAAAACGATTGCGATTCGCATTTCGTCGAAGCGTGTGATGATCGGTGGCGAGTACGAAATTCCCGTCGAAGCCGGCGTGAAGACCGAAAGCCTGATCGACCGCGTCTTGATGGCGATGGACCGCGTGCAGTCCGGTTGGCCGAGCGCCGGCGAAGGATATCACTGGGTGCCGACGATCAAGTACGAAGTTGTCCCCGGCGGCGAGCAGACTCATCAGCGATTGAACTCCGCGCTCTTCGACCTCGGACTCCAGTCGAACGTTGAATACCTCGATTCTGACCCTGATGCACCGAATCCGTTGCGCGAGGCTTCCCGCTCTCGCGCGACGACGCCCACCGGCGGAGGTGCGCGATGAGCCGCCGGGATTTTCGTGAAGAAATGGAATTTGGCTCCGACTCGTTTCTCGATGTCGTCGCCAATGTCGTCGGCATTCTGATCATCTTGATGGTGCTGGCCGGCATTCGAGCCAAGACCGCGCCGGTCAACCTTTCCGAAGAGGCACCGGAAGCGACGCCGGTTGCAACGACACCGCCAATCTTGATCGCGGCAGAACCTGTGGACGACGAAGCGAAAGCCGCTCGCCAGCGCGAACTGGCCGCGCTGCAATCGCAGTCCGATTCGTTGCAGCAAGAGCTCGAACGCCTGCACCAAGCGGCTCAGGAAAATGAAACCAAGCTGACGGAACTGCAATCGCAGGACGCCGTGCAGCGGAATCGTTTCACGGCACTGAAGTCGAACCTCGAAGGAGAGGCCGCCGCGTTGCGGGACAATCAGCAAGAGACCGACGTTTTGGAGGCCGCCGTCCACGCCGTGCGAATGCGGTTGAAGAAGCGGAAGGCGGAAGTCGCCGCTGCTGAGAAACAGCCGAACCGCGTCGAGAAACTGGAACATCGCATCACGCCGGTCAGCCGAGTTATCAGCGAGAACGAAACCGAACTGCACTTCCGCTGTCAGAGCAGTGTCGTCACGACCGTGCCCATCGAGGAATTGGTCGATCGCATGAAAGCCCAAATGGAGCGGCAGCGCGAGGTCATCCTGCGACTGAAGAAATACTCTGGCTCCGTCGGCCCGGTGCGCGGCTGGAATCTCAACTACGTCATTGAGACGCAGCAGCTTCTCGGCATGGTCAAAGCCAGCGTATCGCAGTTTGAACTCTTGCCCGAACCCGACCTGACGGGCGAACGCAGTGAAGTCGCGTTACGACCTGACTCCGCATTCCGCAATGAACTCCGCAAAGCCGAGCCGGGCAGCACGATCACGTTTTGGGTCTATCCCGACAGCTTCGTCTTGTTCCGCAAACTTCAAGCTCTCGCGCATCGCGAAGGCTTCACCGTCGCCGCTCGCCCGCTGCCCGAAGGGACACCCATTATGGGTTCGCCCAACGGCAGCCGTTCCGCAGCCCAATAACGTAGGTCAGCCTTTCCAGGCTGACCTCTGAAACCATCGACCGTCAATTGAGCGTTCGGGGCAGGCTGGAAAGCCTGACCTACGAAAAAAGAAGGACCACCGCATGTCGCCACAATCGCCAACCACTCGTCGTCACGGGATGGATTTTTCTTTCATGCTGGGAGTCGCCGCGACGGCCGGCTTCTATGCGATGGTCTTCTTCACGCCGCTGCGTAACACGATGCTTTATACCTACACGACGGAGCACGCCGTCGAGTACGTCATCGTCGCGCTCTTCTGCTGGGGCCTGATGGATGTGCTGATGAAGGTCATCGCCTTTCCGAAAGAGAGCCTCGCACTGCGGCAAGAGTGGCTGCCTCAACGAAACGGCCGCGAGCCAATCGAGAACGCGCAGGCCATGCTGGATCGAGTCCGTTCGCAGCCGCAATGGATGCAAGACACGAAGGTCGCCAAGCGTCTGGTCGCCGCGTTGAGCTTCGTGACCGAGAAGGGGACGGCCGACGATTATCGCGAGCATGTGCAATACCTCGCCGATCTCGATGACGAGAACTCGCACGCCAGTTACGGCTTGATTCGCTTCGTGGCTGGCGTATCGCCGGTGCTGGGCTTCCTGGGGACCGTGATTCACTTCGGCACGGCTCTGAGCGGCATCTCGTTCGACGACTTGGTCGAACGTCTGCCGGGCGTCGTCAGCGAGATGGGTTCCGCATTCAACACGACAACGTGTGCCCTCGCGGCGGCGATGACGATGATGTTCGCGCTGTTCGTCTGCGAGCGGATCGAACGGGGCATCGTCCACGCGATTGACCGCCTGATCGAACGCGAGTTGCTCAACCGCTTCGAGATCAAAGACCCCAGCATTCTGCCGTTCCTGTCGGTCGTTCAGTCCGCGAATCAAGAGGCGTTGGCCTCGATCGGAGCAACGCTTAAAGGCCAAATCGAAATCTGGGGCCGCACGCTCGACGCGCTCTTCCAACGCTTCGATCAACGCCAGCAGCACGAACTGCAATCCTGGCAAGCCGCGCTCGACGTGTTGCAGCAGCGGCACGAAGCCTACGACAACAATCTCGAAGAGCGGCTGCATCAGTCGCTGGTCATGGTCGATGACAAACAAGAACAACACCTGTCGTTCATCCACACCGCCGTTGCGAAAGCGGTCGACGTGCGCAACGACTTCGCGGGATTGGCCAGGTCGTTGGAAACGATCGCTCGCGGCGAAGGCAAGCTGGCCGAGACTCAAGCCGTCTTGTCCGACAACCTCCGAGTGATTCGCGAGACTCAGCAGATCGACGAAGCCTTGCACGGCCTCACCGCTGCGATCCACTTGCTCACGACCCGCCACAGCGTCCCGGGAACACGCGGGGCGGCCGCAGCCTGACGCCGGACGCTGTTCCGTAGCCGCACTCGCCAGAGTGCGGGCCACCCGCGTTCTGGCGAACGCGGCTACGACCCCGTTAGACTCGCGCGGCGAAAACGTTCCTCTCGTCTTGGCACACGCGATGTTTGGGCATCTCGTCCCCTGCTCTGGGGGCAAATCGATTGATCTGGCACGGACCAATGTCTATCTGGGCCGACGGCCTGACGCGGATCGAGATGCCCCGTTGAACGCGCAGACGGCCCTGTGTCGGTTGCGATTCGTCGATGGCTGGTGGCACGTCGATGACTTGCTGGGACGTGGCGATGTCCGCGTCAATCACGAACGTGTCCAGTCATGCCGTTTGAATCGGCTGGATGAATTGGCGATCGGCCGAGCACGCTTTCGCATCGACTACATTCCGCCAGAAGACTTCTCCGTTCTGAGCGAGACGCTGGAAGAGATCGCGGAGTCGGTCTTGTCCAGCCAAAGTAATTTGGGCCTCTTGAAAAGTTCTCAGCCTGCGAGTGCGCCCCCACCCGTGAGCCTCGCTGCGGTGCGTCCGGCAAGAACGCCTCCGAGTCCACGATCACCTCCCGCTGTGCCATCGACCACAGGCATGTCCACGACGACGGACCTGTTGATTGTTGCCCCATCGCTGCCGAGTGAATTGTTAGGGCGTTTGATACCGCTTGGCGGTGGAGCCGACTATCCGCTGATGAAGCCGACAATCCTGGTGGGTCGGCAACCACCGTGTGACATTATTTTGCGTGTGGCAACGGTCTCGTCGAAGCACTGCACGCTGGAACTGACCGAGGGTTATTGGCAAGTGAAGGATCTCGGCAGCCGCAACGGAGTCCGGGTCGACAGCGTGCGCTGCGATCAAGCGTGGATATTTCCCGAAAGCCGACTGTCGATTGCCGACCAACGCTTCCGGCTCGATTACACGCCTGAAGGATTACCGCCCGTGCCGAATCCCGCGCAGCGACCATCGCTGATGGCCCAGGCGGGACTCGTGGGCGAGGAACTCGAACGCATGATGACCAGGCCTGCTGGGCCGGGAACTCAGGACCGAGACTCGGAACGGAAGCGGTTTGAATTGTTGGAAGAGGGATGATGCAGGTTGGGACTCCGTCCCGACCCGAAACGAAAAGAGTCGGGACAGAGTCCCAACCTACGCAACTGCGGAGACAAATCGTGGCCAACATACTTGTCGTCGATGATTCGGCGGTCGATCGAATGCTCGCGGGACGGCTGTTGCAGCAGGACTCTCGTTTCCAGGTCAGCTTTGCCGAGAATGGTCTCGAAGCGTTAGCCAAAATTCGCACGCGCGCGCCCGATATCATCGTCTGCGACTTGCAGATGCCGGAGATGAACGGCCTCGAATTAGTCGAAGCCGTGCGAGAAGAGTTCCCGTCGATCCCCGTCGTGCTGATGACGAACCGAGGCAGCGAAGAAATCGCCGCCGAAGCTCTGCGCCGCGGAGCCGCCAGCTACGTTCCCAAGGTGCGGCTGGCGGATCATCTCTGCGACACGGTTGGCCGAATCCTCAAAGCCGCCCACGCCGACCGCATGCACTCGCGACTGATGCACTCGCTGGAACAATGCGACTCCCGCTTCCGACTGCGGAACGATCCCGAACTGATCGAACCGTTGGTCAGCCATATCCAGGAAATGTTGTGTTGCGTGCCGCTCGGTGACGAGGGGGTACGTCTGCGCGTGGGAGTCGCCGTCAAGCACGCGCTGTGGATCGCGCATCACCACGGCAACTTGGAAATCCCGTTGAGCGGCATACAAACCGACGACGACGTCCAAACGCTTGCCGCCGAGCGGCGCAATCAAGCCCCGTACTGCTCGCGCAGCCTGACCCTGAGCATCCATATTTCCACGACCGAGACGATCTTCAAAATCGGCCACGACGGCCCCGGAATCGACGTCTCGCAATTACCTCCGCAGCTTGAGACCGCCGCCGTCGATCGCTCCTGGCTGCGAGGCTTCGTGCTGATCCCCTCCGTGATGGACGACCTCCGCTACGACGACCACGGCCGCACGCTCTGCCTGCTCCACAAAGCCGCAGTCAACGACGAGGCCGAGTTGGAATGGGAATGAGTCAAAGCCAAGGAGCCAATGAAACCAAACCAAAACGCAAGCACGGCTCAAGTCCAACGCCTCAATGAGCGGAACGCGGAATGAGCGGAACGCGGGCTATCACGTTACGCTTTGGAACGGGCGACGCTGCGTGGTTTGCGTGAGACAACCACCGCCGCTGCGCGTGGCAGTTCGATCGCAACAAACCGGTTTTGTGGATACAGGTAGTCCTCGCCGGATTCGTCGATGACTCGCATCATTCGGTGGGTCTCTGCTTCAGGGTCTTCGATGACTCGGTAGACCTTGCACGGCTCCAGCGATGCCGGATAGCCATCATTGCGGACGCAGATCACAAACCGTGGAGTCGCTTTTTCACGTGGCATAACTACTCAAACTGAGCGGTTTTGTTTTTGTCCCGTCAGGGACACTCGAAAATAGCCCAGCACGTCAGTGCTGGGATGACCGTTCAACGTGCCTCTTGAGTCCCGTCAGGGACGATAGAGCAGGATCGCCTTCTGTCGTCCCTAACGGGACTTTGTGAAGATTTTCGCCACGAAACCCAGCACTGACGTGCTGGGCTATTCTCGATACGTCCCTAGCGGGACTCAAAAACCGCACAGTTTGAGTAACTATCTACCCAAGAATCGTTTGATCTTCATTTCGTTCCGACGGATGCCATGAATGGCAAGACGTAGGTGTCGAAATCGCAACTGAAGCCGATCTCGCGATCTATACGAAGAATTTCCCACCAATTGCTTCTCGCAAATTCAATCGTTAATTCCCTCTCGCACTCCATGACTTCATCGCGGCTCTCATTCGGATCGAGAAGCATCTGAAGGTGAACGGCGATTGCATACAGAATTTGATCACGCCGACTCGGTAAAGCTCCGGGAGTTTGATAAAGACCAATCAGTGTTGAGGTTGGAAATTCGGACGAGATGCACCACACGCCGTCTTGGTGGTCGATCCAATCGACTGTTACGGCCGGATCGAGCAACCATCTCTGAATCAAATCGTTGTTGGTTTCCTTTGACACTCTGTGAGCCTCCGAATCTGAAGCGACAGAATCACGGGCTGATCGCTTTCGCGGGGTCGAGGACGACGTGACGCACGCGCTGGCGTTTCCAGGTGTAGGTGATGTGGACGAGTCCGTCGGCGGTTTGAATGATCGTGGGGTAACTGTATTCACCGGGATCGCTTTCGAGTACCAGCGCGGGCTGCCAGTCTTTGCCAACTCGCGAGACCGCGACGTTGAGCGGTGAGCGGCCCTTCGGCGTGTGGTTGTAGACGATCAAGTGCCGGCCATCTTTGAGAGTGACCGCATCCGTCCCCGCATTGGGGTTCGGTAGCGAGGTTGCCGTCAGCGGTCCCCACGTGCGGCCCAGATCGTCAGAGGCGACTTGAAAGACCTTGCTTTGTTTCGTGCGTCCGACGGCCAACAATTTCTCGCCGCCGAGGAACAAGATGCTCGGTTGAATCGCGCCGATCTCTTGGCCGTCGTTGACCGGCCCCGTGCGCTGCCATGTTCGACCGAGATCACTGGTTCGCTCGAAGTGAACTCGCCATCCATCGGACTCGGTGCTGGAACCGCAGAGCAAATCGCCGTTCGGAAGCTGCACCGGTTTGTTCTTCACGGGACCGTCGATGTGTTCGGGCAATCGGCGCGGCGTTGACCATGTCACGCCGTCATCGTCGCTGGTCATCAACATGCCCCACCAAGTGCTGGGACTGGGGCCGACTTTGTAGAACAGCATCAGCGATCCGCTCTTCGGCTGGAACAGGACCGGATTCCAACACGGATGCCGATGCACTGAGCCATCCGCTTTCTCGTACTGCACGCCGTTCGCGACCTCGGCCGGTGCGGTCCAGTGACCATCGACTTGCCGTGTCACCCACACGCCGACGTCAGGATGTTTCTCATACTTCCCGCCAAACCACGCGGCGACGAGCGCCCCCTTCGTCGTCTCCGCGATCGTCGAAGCGTGACAACTTGGAAACGAAGCGGTTTCAAACAGGAACTCGGACTTGAGAACGCCGGGCGGCAACTGCGGCGACTTATCCTGAGAGATCGCTGCGGAACCAGACAATACGAAAATCGCGAGCACTGCAAATGCGAGAAGCGATTTCATCGGAGAGTTCCTCAGTACCACGCAGTCGCCAGTTTGCGGCGGTACTCGCCAGCGAGTTCCGAAGCCGGACCGAGCAGTCCGAGGATCTTGACCATCGCCTCTTTGGCCTGCGGGCCGATGCCAGCTTTGTCGCGAGCGATCAATGCCAAGCACAGTTCCAACGCTTCCGTATGCTTGCCCGCGACGGCGAGCGCATCGGCTAGGCCGATTTGTAATGCGAGATCGTTCGGATTCGCGGCGGCCGCTCGGCGAGCTTCTTCGACGCCACCCGATTCCTCGGCCGAGGCGCGGACTTCGAGTTCGTCCTTGATCGCCTGGCCTTCCGGTTCCAAGAAGCCACGCTCTTCGAGTTGTTCGATCAACCGCCGAGCTTCTTCGTCGCGGTTCTGAGCCATGATGACTCGCGCCAAGGCGATCTTCAGCACGTCCGCTTTCGGTTCGAGATTCAGTGCCTCGCGGAACTTTATTTCGGCCCCGGCCGGGTCGGTCTCTTCGAGCTTCATCCCTGCCATCATCGCCATCTGCGCGGCAGAGGGCAGGAACGTCGCCAACCATTCTCGAATCTGCGGCTCCGGCACCACACCGACGAATTCGTTGACCAGTTGCCCGTCGCGAAACGCCACGACCAGCGGGATCGACTGAATCTGAAAGGCTTGAGCAATCTGTGCCTCAACCTCGACGTTGATCTTCACCAGCATGAACTTGCCGGCGTACTCGTCCGCGAGCCTCTCCAGCACGGGACCAAGCTGCTTGCACGGTTGGCACGACGGCCCCCAGAAGTCGACGACGATGGGCAGCTCGAATGATTTCTTGATGACGTCCGCATCAAACGTGGCGGTCGTCGTATCTTTGATCCAAGCAGAGGTGGGCATAATGAGGTCGCAGACGTTGTGAGGGCAGAGGGATGGTGTCTCGCACGAAGTAGACCGGCCCAGCTTCGATGACGCAAGCGGTTCGGCGACGCTGACCTCATCTTGTCCAAGCGAACCACTTCGCGAACAGCCATTTCACGGTTGGCGTCAGCCGTCGCCGAGAAAACTGGTCGGCCAGCCGTTTGATCACTTCGCTTTGAGTCGGATAAGCATGAATGGTCCCAGACAACGCTCCCAAGCCGAGCGATCGAGTCATCGCCAAGGTAATCTCGTTGAGCATGTCACCCGCATGTGAGGCCACAATCGTTGCGCCGACGATCTCGTCGGTCCCCCGCTTCAGCAACAACTTCGCGAAGCCTGCGGTTTCACCATCGAGGACGGCTCGGTCGTTGTGTGACATTTCTTCGACGAGCACATCTACCGCAACACCTCGCTCGTGAGCCTCCGCTTCGGTCAGCCCAACGGCGGCGACTTCGGGATCGGTGTAGGTACATCGCGGAATCACCAGCGACGAGCCTTTGCCACGTCCCGGAAACAGCGAGTTCTGCAAAACGATACGAGCCATCGCATCCGCCGCGTGCGTGAACTGATACCGCGAGCAGACGTCTCCCGCCGCAAAGACAGCTCGATTCGTCGTGCGAAAGTGATCGTCGACACGGACGCCGACTTGTGAATCGAATTCGACACCAGCATTCGGCAACCCCAAGTCGCTCACGTTCGGCGTTCGACCAACAGCGACCAGCAACTCGTCCGCAACTCGGCGGCACGAGTCGCCGCCTTGTTCAATCGCAACATGCTTCCCGCCCGCATCGCGGCTGACCCGCGAGACACGCGCGTTCGCCAGTAACTCAATCCCGTCTCGCCGCAACGCGGCTTCCACGACAGATGCCGCGTCGACATCCTCCTTCGCCAGAATGTTTGGCCGGGAAGCAATCAACGTCACTTGCGATCCAAACCGCGCGAACGCTTGAGCCAACTCGCAGCCGATGGGTCCGGCTCCGATCACGACCAAACGGCGCGGCAACGACGTGAGCGAGAAGACCGTCTCGTTTGTGACAAAACCGGCCTCGGCCAATCCGGGAATGTTGGGGACTTCCGCACGTCCGCCGGTCGCGATCAACGCCCGGCGGAATCGCAGTGTTTGACCGGCAACATCAATCGTGTCGCGGCCCGCGAACCTCCCTTCGCCGAAAAAGACATCGACGCCAAGTCCTCGAAACCGCTCGGCCGAATCGTGCGGAGCCAGCGATGCCCGCAGTTGTCTCATTCGATTCAACACCGCGTCGAAATCAACGCGAGCACCGGCCGGCACCTCGACACCGAACTCGGCCGCATCGCGAATCGTCGCGGCGACACGAGCCGACTTCAGCAGCGCCTTCGAGGGGACGCAGCCATAAATCAAGCAGTCACCACCAAGCCGATGCTTCTCGATCAACGCGACCTTCGCGCCGAGTCCCGCCGCTCCCGCCGCCGCCACGAGCCCCGCAGGTCCGCCACCGATCACGATCAGATGATAGCGCTTCGCCGGAATCGGATTGATCCAATCCGCCGGAGCGACATGCCGGTCGAGTTCGCTGTCGCAGGGATCGCCGCTCATGCCTTCTCCTCTTCGACAACAGCGGTCGCGTCCGCCAATGCTTTCCTGGCAATGCGTGCCATCACAACCGTGACCGCCAGCGTCGCGAGCAGCCCGACACCCAACAGAACTTTCTGAGCGACGCCGCCTTCGGATCGTCCCGACACGATATCGCTCAAACTCTTCGCCGCGGAACCGATCGAGACATACAACAGCGTCCCCGGAAACATGCCGATCCACGAGGCCAACACGAAGTCGCGCAGCCGCACCTTCGTCAGTCCAAAAGCGTAATTCAGCAGATTGAACGGCAGCACCGGCGAGAGCCGCGTCAGGAACACGATTTTGAAACCTTGCTCGGCGACGGCCGCATCGAGTGCTCGAAACCGCGCGTCCCCCGCGATCTTGTGTTCGATGAACTGTCGCAAAAACGTCCGCCCGGCGAGGAACGCCGACGTCGCCCCGACTGTGCTGCCAATCGACACGGCGACCAGAGTCTTCACCACGCCGAATGCGAAGCCGCCCGCCAATGTCAGCAGCGACGCCGGAAAGAAGAACAAGCTCGCCGGAATGTACGACAACGCCAGCCACACCAGTCCGGCGTCGCCCTGAGCCTGCAACGCTTCAACGAATCGCTTGGTCTGCGCGGGGACATCAAGTCCCGAATTCGCGGCCAACACGGCAACGACGGTCAGCAGCAACAACACGATTCCGATTCGCCACTTCATCGGGTTTGCATTTCTTTGAAACGTCATGGCGAGCGGGTTGGCGTCAGCCCCCCGGTGAATTCGCCACACGACCGGGG
>CAMDPX010000063.1 GCA_945905295.1 Planctomyces sp. SH-PL62
TGGGACAAGCTCGCTTCGAGCGCCGGCCCACCAGAAACCGGCACACGAGCCTGCGGTGGGCCGGCGCTCGAAGCGAGCTTGTCCCACCCTACATTGGGTTGCGGCTCAGCCGCGCTGTTCCACCGGCAACTGGCATCGCCCGCATTGGCCCGATAGGTTGAGCGCACTTGCTCCCTGATTCACCACGACACTCGCAAGGTCGGCCGGGCCATGACGAACTCAACGAATTCGATTCCCGCATCATTGATTCAACAACTCGTCTCGCGGCGCATCGTCCCGTTCGTTGGTTCCGGAGTCAGCTTAGCCGTGAAGCGCGACTTGTTTCCCACGTGGGGTAAGTTGCTGGCGACACTGGCCGACCGGCTCCAGCACGAGACGAAAGAGGACGCTGCCGAGATCGTGCGGCGGTTCGTCAAGAAAGGGCAGCTCAACAAAGCGGCCGACGAAGCGTTCGACGAACTCGGCTTGGCTCTCTTTCGCGACTCCATGCAAAAGACGTTTGCCGTGGATCAACCGGCCGACGCCAATCTGGCGCTGCCGGCGGCGTTGTGGTCGCTGCGGCCGAAGCTGGTCGTGACCACCAACTACGACCGCGTGCTCCAGTGGTCCAACTCGGCGGCTCGCACAGCGACGAATACTCAGCAGGCGAACCTCGCCGATTTGTTTGGCCGTTCTGAACCAGACAAGCCGCTCATCTGGCACTTGCACGGACGCATCGACGATCCCGATAGCTTGATCCTCGCGCCGCGGCAATACGATCGGCTGTATCGCGAAGCGGGTGACGACAAACATCCCTTCGCCGCCGCGCGGCTGCAATTGCGGACGCTGATCGGCAACCATCCGCTGCTGTTCGTCGGCTTCGGCTTGCAGGACGAGTACGTGATGGACGCGCTGGCCACGGTGCTGGAGATTTTCGGCGGCAACCTGCGTCCCAGCTACGCGCTGCTCAAGACCGGCGATGAGCGGGCGCGGACGCTGTGGGACAAACACAAGATTTACGTCATCGAGTACTCGGACCACGGCGAACCGCTGGTCGCGTTGGTCGCAGAGATGGCTCGGCAAATGAACGCCGCGCCGGCCGATTCGCAGAACTTTGCCGCTGGTCCGCCGGTGATTCCGCCGGCCTACATCGAGTGGCTGACCGAGCAATGTGCCGACATCACGCCGTTCGGCATGGCACCGACGCAGGGGAAGTCGGTTTGCTTGCAGCAGGTTTACGTTCCGCCGCTGACCAGCCGCCGCTTTGACGACGAACAACAGGCCGAAGCGATCGCGGGAAACGTCGGCGGCAAGACACGCAAACGCGGTCAGACCAAGGAGCCGGTCCCTGGTGCAGACGATGACGTGGAGACGTCGGCCAAGCCGCAACTGCTGTTGAAACTGTTGGGTGAGCGGTCGCTGTATGTGGCGGGTGATCCAGGGACGGGCAAGAGTACGTTCTGTCGTTGGGTGGCGTGGTTGGCGGCGACGGGCGAAGTCCCGGCGTTTGAAGTGACGGCCGGTGACGAATACCAAGAGCGACTGCCCGATACTCTGCGTGGCCGGTTGCCGGTGTTGGTGCGGCTGCGTGAATTTCGCGAGTTCCTGCCGACGCAGCCCGGTCGCCGTTTGCTGACGGCCGACCAGCTTCAAGCGGCGTTGCAGCGCTGGTTGGATCAGGCTCGGCCGGGAGGATTGTGTTGGAGCGATGTCGCACCGCATCTGACGAGCGGCTCGCTGCTGCTGATTTTGGATGGTGTCGATGAGTTGCCGCTGACCGAAGGGGAGGGGACGACCGCCTGGTCGCCGCGCGAGTCGCTGCTGACCGGCGTGATCGCTGCCGCGACGGCCTGGCTGAAGCACAACAATCGGGTGTTGATCACCAGTCGGCCGTATGGACTGACGCCCGACCAAGTCCGGCAACTGGAGCGTGTCGGTTTGGCCGAAGCTCGACTGGACCCGCTGTCTGATTCGCTGCAAGACCTGTTGGCTGCGCGATGGTTTGTCGCGTTGCCGAAGTCGTCGGTCGATGGCCGCGAAGTCGCTGCCGGGATGTTGGATCAAGTGCGGCGGCTGGCGGGTGATGTGAAGTTGCTGGTCAGCAATCCGTTGTTGTTGACGGCGGTCTGCATCATCTACGGCGAGGGAAAGCAACTGCCGCAGGACAAGCACAACTTGTATGACCGCATCGTCAACACGGCGTTGCACAGCCGGTATCTCCGCGGGCCGAACGTGATCGCTCCGGTGCGCGCGCGACTGGCGGCAGTCGCGTTGGGGATGCACACCGGCGAGCCGCATAAGCCGGCGCGGCAGTCCCCCGTGGCGGAAGTCAGCTACGAGGAACTCAATCAAATTCTGGGAGCCTACATCGGAGCCACGCCGGAGACCGAATCGGGCTTTCGGCGTCCGGTCGATGCGCGGGAGGATTTGTTATCGCACAGCGGGTTGCTGTCGCAGCGTGAAGCGGATCGAGCCAGCTTCTATCACCTGTCGTTTCAAGAGTTCCTCGCGGCGGAGCGGCTGGTGCTGTTGAATCCCAACGAGGACAAGTTGCGGGAAGTGTTTCGCCAGCGCGCGGCGCTGTCCGGCTGGCGGCCGACGCTGTCGTTTCTGTTTGGCAGCCGAGTCGCTCAACCCGGCTGGCGGGCCGGCGTCGATCTCCTGGAAAAACTGCTGGAGGTGATCGACACGCAGAACGTCGCCGGATCGCTTGGTCTGGCGCTGTCAGCGGTGGATGCGTTCGACATCTTGCTGAGCCGCGATTTGAAACTGCAAGAGCCGCTGCTGGCTCGGTTCCGCGAGGTCTGTCTGGCGGCCATCGCACAGTCGGTCGAGCTGAAGTCGCGCGTTGAGTTGGCGCGAATGCTGGGCCGCATCGGCGATCCGCGCGTGGTGGACGACTTGAGCAATCCAGCGGCCTGGGTGACGGTGAACGCGGGGCCGTACTTCTACGGTGACGACAAGCAGCCGTTCGACATCGACCAGTCATTCGCCTTGTCGAAGTACCCGGTGACCAACGGCCAATTCCAACGCTTCGTGGATGCGGGGGGCTACGACGACCCCTCGCAGTGGAACGCAGACGGCTGGAAGTGGCGTGTGGAAAACAACATCGTCGAGCCAGGCTATTGGCGCGACCCAAAGTGGAACGGTCTGACGCAGCCGGTGATTGGCGTGTCGTGGTGGGAGGCGGACGCCTTTTGCCGTTGGGCCAAGTGCCGGCTGCCGACCGAGCGTGAGTGGGAAGCCGCCGCGCGCGGTCCGCAGGGGTGGGATTATCCGTGGGGCGATGAGTGGCGCGAGGGGCTGTGCAACTCGTCCGAAGCGGGCCTGGAGGTGACCACGCCGGTGGGGATCTTCCCGCGATCGTCGGCCGTCTGCGGCGCGGAGGAGATGGCGGGCAACGTCTGGGAATGGTGCGATGATTGGTACGATCGGCAGAAGCATTCAGGCCGCGTTTGGCGTGGCGGCTCGTGGAACTTCAACCCGCGCCGTTGCCGGTCCGCGTTCCGCAACGGCATCCAACCCGACTTTCGCTACCGGGTCTGTGGTTTTCGTGCGGCGAGAACTTAAAACTTGGTCGCTTGATGGCCTGACCGCTTGCCGCTTTTCCCCTTATCCCCTTTACCCCTCGCCGCGCAGCGGCGCGCGATTTTTTTTGCGACCGGGGTCAGGCACCGCAAAATTCAAAAATGGCGGAACGACGCGTCGTGTCCTTGCAGGACTTCACTCCGCCAATTTTGAATTTTGCGGTGCCTGACCCCTGAGCGTTCCCTGATCCACACAGTACTCTGCCGCCGGGTGGTGGTCGTTCGTGTGCTGCGTGGGGGCTCCTGGAACAACAATGCCAGGAACGTCCGCGCCGCCATCCGCAACAGGAACACGCCCGACAACCGTGACAACAATGTCGGGTTTCGGGTGTTGTGTTGCGTCAGCACTCTGCGGGGGCGGTTCGCTGTCCCATTGCCAGAATCGTCCGATTCATGGATCGGACGATTCATGGATCGGACGAGCGTGCCGTAGCGTGAGTCCAGATCACTGTCCTGTGTCGATCACCAAGCAACTTGGCGGCTGGCCAAATTCTCAAGCCGCCCTGCGGGGACTGGTAGGCTCCAGCCGAACGCCCTCGCAGGGCTTTTTGTTTTGTTGAACCCCGCCGAGCTTGCCTCGGTGGAAAAGGGCCTTTGCACTACGACCGAACTCCCTTGAAGCATGCGTAGTGCAAAGGCCCAAAAACCACCGAGGCAAGCTCGGTGGGGTTTGTGTCAACGTCACCCGCGTGCGGTATCAACCTCGGAAAGAGGCGGCGGTGATTCGCGAACAAACGCGAACTCATGGAAGAGCCGCTCGCGCAGCCGATAGCTGTCGGCGTGGCGCACATGGCCGATCCAACTGATGATCCGCTCGCGGACCTGCGCGGCCGACAGCTCGCCCGCCTGGAAGGCGTCGCACATCCTTCGCAAGCGCCGCCGCATGCGCTGAATGTTTTCGCGCGCGACCAGGCGGTAATCCGGAAACTGACGGAATCCCAAGAAGCGGCTGCCGTCCTGCGTGCGGGCGATCAATTGTTTGAGGATCTCCTGATCGACCGAGGGGAAGAATTTCCGCACATCGCACTGCAACACGTACCGGTGGCGACGAGCAAAGTCCCGAAAGCGGTCGAGCGCCGCGTGAGTCCCCTTCCCACGGCGGCAGGCATAACTGTCGAACACAAACGTCGGCTCGAAGACCCGCTCCAGGACACCGCACAGCGCGTGATGCACGACACGATCCCGTATCGGAGCCGCGCTGATCAGCCGCCGCTTCGGCTCGAAAATTTCAAACGTGCGGTAGGCTCCGGACGCATAGGTTCCGGCCAGCAACTCGTCCTGCAACCGGCACGTCTGCCGTTCGCGGTCGACCGTGTGCGAAACGTCGATTCATTTTGGCTGCGCGCCGAGACCGGTGAGAATCTTTCGTTCCCGTTCGCTTTTCAGCCCGTTGACGTTCATCCCTTCGCATCTCAACTGCAGTTGATACACCTGCATTACGCGGTTTTCCTTTTCGGGACGCAGATCAGATCGAACAATCTTTCGATCGATGCCGCCTGAGAGAAGCGATTGGTCTTCGAGAAATGCCATCGCGGTGACGGCCCCCTCGTGTGCTCGAAAGGCGGTAATTTCCTCCCATGTGACTTCGTTCGCGGTCAGACAGCACTTCAGAACTTTCAGGTTCCCCTGGTGGTCGCCACAGGCAACCAAGAATTGATCACCGCCAAGATCGCAAACCGCAAGCGAAGTGGGCACCATGCTTGGACAAATTGTAGCTTCCACGTCGCTGCCGACCCGATCCAAGACGATTCCCCTTTTGGGATCGGCCGAGACAATCACTTTATCGCGATAGCAGTCACAGATCGAAGACGCTCCAAGAGAATGACACACCAAGTTTGTCAAGACTTCGGAGTCAAGTTTGAACATTGACACACAGTATTGCCCGCTCTTGTCGCTCTCGACGACAAGCACCAGATCTTTTTTGATTATTATTCGCTGGATCTCAGGCCGTGTTCTGAATTCCGCTACCCGCTCGTGACTGCCAGCAATGTAATCCGCAAACACCAACCGATTGTTGTAATGCAGGCAAAGATCGAAACCTGGATGTGAAGAAATCTCAAAGTGTGCCGCTGCGCCGTCACCAATAGCGTAAGTGACGTGCGAACTCGACTCGTGATTCATCGCGAGAGACCATTTCCGGACGCGACCGTCGTTGTATGAAGCGATGAAATGATCCGCACCACCGGGCACTGAAAGCGAACGGACTTCCGAAGTCTCCTCAAGACGAACGCCGGTCAGATCAACGTTTGAGAAGTTGGCATCACTGAAGTTCGCATTGTCGAGGATTGCGTTTTTCAGCGACGTTCCGCAAAAACTCTTTCGAGATAGGTCAGCACCGGCGAGATTTACGCCGTCGAGCGTCATGGCGTCCCAGTCGTGCTCTCGAAGTTCTCCCTCCGACTTGAAAAGAACGTTGACCGCGTTCCTACCGAGTCGAGTTCGATCGTTGTCCGTCAAACTTGTGGCGCGAGTCGACAAACGACTGTGTTCCGCCATCGACCGCAGGGCCGGATGATACGCTGACGAGTTGTTGTCACGTCGAATAAGCAACGCCACGAATTGACAAATCTCATTGTTCAAATCAGTGCTGGCAAGGATCTTCATCGCTTTGGATGCATTCTCCCTAATCACAGAGACGATATATCGGGCGACAAAATATTCCCGAAGGGACCGGTGGCAGAAATCAACTGGCCAGTCATCATCCGAGTGTGTTTCTTCCCCGCTGTGAATACGTCGCAGCAATGAACGTACCCCAACACGCGCTGTCGCGTCATCTTCTAAGGACTCGTCCGAATTCGCGCGATCCCAGAGCATTTGCGCATATTTGGCGTTAGTTGCCTTATCTGCGATTCGTTTCAGACAGGTAAATTCCCGTTGGCTGCGATGAATAGCCATCGCCACCTCTTCCAGAATCGTCATTAGTCGATTGACCTGTTCTTCGCGTCCAACACGAGCGATGACGGGGTCAAGCAGTTCGCTTTTGCGCTTCAGTGATTTCTTGATGTAGCTCTCGTACAAGGCGATCGCGCTCGTGCAGTCTGCCTCCGGATCCCAAAGCGTTTCGGAAACCATTTGAAGGAACAATGGTTTAGTCGCTAGGCCAATCGGATCGTGCATCATTCGGAGCGACTCAAGCCGCACTCGGCGTTCGGGCGTCGTTGCCTCCAAGGCCAATCGTTCGGTCACAGTCGCTCGATCCAAATTGCAAAGCGTCAACACCTGAGGGTCACCGAGTAAACTAAGCAAGTGTTCCCTCTCGGGAAGCATATGGAAAAACGGCGTCCGACAGGTGAGAAGAATCTTGTTGTTTTGAAACTCATGCGTGCAACAGTCTCGTAAACGATCGATCGCGTTCTTCACACTCTTGGGATCAAGCGAGGTTGTCATTTCGTCGAGCCCATCGAGAATGACAAATACTGAGTGTTCTTCAATGAGGTGAAGCCAGCCGCCGATATCCGCGCCAAATTCCTCGATGCGGCGCCGGAGGAATTCCCGACCGCCCGCGATATTAGGCCGCGAGAAATCACGCAATGAGCACCGTAGGGGCAGCCAGCATGCTTTGGGATTGAGGCGAAACCGCTGAAGAAGGTGAGACGTCAGAAGGTACGTGGCGACGGTCTTGCCGTCGCCAAAGTCACCCAGCAGAACCATCGTTCGTTTCTGTGACTCAAGCCATGTGGCGACGGTCTCGCCGAGCGTTCCGGGTATGGGAGCCCCCGTTTCATCAATAGCGCGCGGCTCGACGTGATTCTCGCGTAACTTTGCGAGGATATCCTCAGATTCGTCGCTGAAAGTTTTCCAGTGGCGAGGAAGTCGAACATAATCCTTCCAGCCGGGCGGCAACCGAAGTGGCGGTTCAAGCTTTCGTCGCCAATGATTGATAATGCCTATCTGTGTGTCGTTCGACCACTTCGAGGGGTGGTCACCGTCAATGTGTCTGCCCTCAAACCACAAGTCGAAGAGGACCGGAACGAGGCCGAAGAGCTGATCCACTCCGGTTCCGCGAGTCCAGATGTGAATTTCGAACGAGTATCTTTCCCGGTCTCGCCAGTCGTCCAACACCGTCTTGAGCGTATTTGCTGATTCAGCGCGCGGGGCAATGAGGATCCAGTGATCTGGCTTGGACTGCATTGCATCAAGTTCAGCGATCTTTCCCGCGACAATGTCTACGGTGATGGCCGATTCTTGGCTCTTGCATTCGACGAAGGAACGGATATCCCGGCCAGCACGACGGTCATAATAGGTGAGCTTGACGTCGAATCCGAGTTGTGAACCGCGTAACTGCTGAGACAACTCCTCTAGGATCCTTTCCTGATTCGCATCGTCGATTTCAAAGAGCATTTTCAGCAATTGAAGCGTGGCTTGCTCAAGCGCCTCGCCCTTTGCTTCAGACGTCATTTCAGTGACTTGTGCTCTTACCTGTGCCGCAGCGTCAGGGATTGAATGGCTATCTGAAACCTCCGCGTTTTCCCAATGGATGTGAGTATTGGCAGCAGGTTTCGGCAACTCAATGTCGTGGTGTCCTAACACTGTCCAAATCCTGCGTCTCCATTCAATTTGCGCACTGTGGGCTTTCCATTGTGCCTTTTGCGGCACGTCGTCGAGATTAAAGTCAAACACGAATCCGACCTCAGAATTCAATAATTCAGAATCTTCCGGAAGTGCGGAGATGATTTTCCTGAATCGCTGTCGTGCCGTCTCAATGTCACCCTTCGCCAATAATTCGCGGGCATCACGCAGTTCGTCCAACACCGGCTGGACGAAGTCGGCTTCTTTGCTGAGCTTACCCAACAGCGCGTCATAACGTGGCTCGTGCGGCTGATAGCCGACAGACTTCAAGTCGTGGAAGACAGCCGCCAATAGTCCCGCGCAGTTTGCTTCTGCGGCCAGATCGGACGACGCGGTGACGGTGTCCAGCACCCGCGACACGAAGCCGTCGACCTTAGCCTCACCTTGCTTGTGCAATCCCACGGCCAGCAGCAGGATTACCTCACGCCACTCGGCTAAGTACAAATTCTGAACCGACCCGCTTAGGATCGCCCACTGTTCCGATTCGGGACGATTGGCAATCGCTCGCGACGCCAGGAACTCTTGAAATAGCACATGCGAGAATTCGATGTTTTTGCGGACCGCCACGACAATGCCACTGTCGAGTTCCTCTGCGGATAAAAACTCTTCGGCCGTCGCGACGCTTTCGCTCATCGGCAGCCCTGCCCCGAAATGCGGAGCCAATTGCTCTGCGGCCCACCGATTTGATACCTGCGCCTGGCGGCCGTCCGGATGGTTTTGCATCGCCAGCGCCAGTTCTTGCAACAACATCACGGTCCGCTCCGGCTTCTCGCGGCCGGGACGATCCTCGCGCGAACGGGACAGCCAGGTGATGACCGAGTCATACAACTCGGCCCGCTGTTCGGGCATCCGTCGCTCGTTCCAATGAACCACCGCCAGCGCGGTGAGCATCACCGGATTGCGGGCCACGCGACGAATCTCCGGTCGCGCATGCAACGATTCGAGCAACTCGCGGCAATGCTCGCGCGCTTGAGGCGTGTCGCCGTCGTACAACTTCCGGCACCAGTGACTCAGGAACGTATCGACCGCGTCATCGGACAGCGGCGCGATCTCGACGTGGACGAACTGCGGCAGCACCGTGTTCCCCGTGTATGCCGGCGGCCGGCTCGTCACCACGAATCGGCAACCGTCGAACACTCGCGAAATGTTCTCGGCCAACAGCGATAAGGCATCCCGCTGCACGCGATCCGCCGCTTCGTCCAAGCCATCGAGCAACACCGTGCAGCGTCCCGCTTCCAACTGCCGCTGAAAAAAGGCTTGGTCCAATCCGGTTCCGTTTTCGCGACTCGTGGCCGCCAGACAATGAGCCAACCAAGCCGGCGATGCCGCCTCGGCCGGCGCATCCGGCTTGCCACGATGAGCGGCGATGTGATTGGCCAGCGTCGCGCAGCGCAAGAAGATCGGAAACGTCTTGTCGCTGATCCCCAACCGCGCCTGCGCCGCCTGCGGCACGGTTCCCAACTCAGTGACACACAGCGCGGCGGCGACGCGCCGCAGAAACGTCGTCTTCCCCGCGCCCGGATCACCAATCACGACCAACCGCCGCTCGGACAGCGCCGCCTGCAACGGCACCTCGCCCGACTCCCGCATCATCCCTTCGAGGTGCATTGCGGACTTCTCGTCCGCCTGGCCCGATTTCTTGCCACGCGGTTTTCCTTTCGACGCTTCCTCCGGATCACGCACCCCCATGCGGCTCTTGAGCGCGATATACAAGTCCTCGATCGGAAACCGATGCGCGTTGCCGGTCCGCACCGCCAACCCCCGGATATTGATGAACGAAGTCGTCTCCAGCAGTTCGCGCAGATACTTGTCGGGCGTGACGACTTCGCCGGGAGCCACGGCGGGTGCTCCAATTTCCGGATGCCGGAGACGCCAGTCATTCAAAGCCAGACCGATCTCGACCTGCAAATCCTTGGCGGTCTCCACCGTCTTGCGAATGCCACGTCCGCCCAGCCACGACTTGAAAGCATCGAGTCCGTCGAGAGCTTCCGTGATGTCGGCCGAAAGTTCCGGAGTGAGCTGGCGTTCGACACCCGCCTTGGTAAAGCGATACTCCTCTTTCTGCTCGGCGGGCCATTCGCCTTTCTGGCCGATGAGGAACCCCAAGACTTCGCGTTCGTCGTCCGCCGCTTGCTGGCACTCCAGCCATGTAATGCTCTTGCGAGGCTTGTTCTTCTTTGACTGATCCTTGGGTCTCCAGCCGTAACGATGCGCGACCAGCACGATCAGCACATCGGTCCGCGACACGCGGTCGAGACAAACCTTGAGCGGCGGGTCAGCACCATTGGCGGGAAAGTTGTCGCACAACACCGGAAACATTCCGGCGGCAATCACCGCCTCGCGAGCGGCCGACCGATACGGTTCCAGATCCTCGATCGTGGAAGAAATGAAAACATGCGGAGTCGTCGGACGCTGGGCGGCAGATTTCGACATGATGGCTTTCATCGGATCGGGGCCAGACGCTCCCGTGGTCCGGCGGGCGAATACCATATCATCCGCATCCGAACAACGCCCCGGATCGTCACCAACTCTTGCCGTCCAACTCAAACGTGTCGTCGTCAATCATCCCCTCGGCCTTTTGCCGAATCTGTACGACCTGGTTGCGGAGGGAATCCGGCAGATCCTCCAGGTCGACTTGGTCCAAGAGCTTGAGCGCTGCGCGGGGCCGCGTCTGCACGTCGCACCACAGAGTCGCCAATTTGATGCGCGCGGCATTGGCTCGCGCGGGGAATCGTTTCACGAATTCTTCCAGCAGCGGGACTGCCTCGTTCCAAACCTTGAGCTTGAACAGGCCATCCGCGAGCGCCTGCAAGTCGTCCGCCTCCAACGGCCAGTGATCGACGATGCGCAGCCGCTTGCGGTACTCGACGAGTGCGGCCTGTGGCTTTCCGGTGCGCAGCAACTCACGCATCCGGTCCAAGACAGTCAGCGTCGCGGGAGACATTGCCGATTCGGACATCGTTCTCGGCGAGGCTGCCGTTGGTTGTTCATCGGCAGCGAGCGGCGGAGTCTTCGTTTTCGGCGGGCGGCGTTTCGTCTGGGCGGAGAGATAAATCGACGGCCGGAAGGCCGCTTTCTTTTTCTTGGGCTTCGCTGGAGCGGACGACGTCTCCGCGCCGCGCAGATCGGGCGAATGGGTGACCAGAATGTTTTCGTTCCAGTGTTTCAGGTCCGTGGGTCGGCCGTAGGTTCCCTTCCAGAGCGCGATCAGATCCCAATTCTCGCAGTCCACCCAGTGCAACCTCAGCAGTGCGAGGCCGATTCCAAATCCCCAGAACGCACCGACCAAATGCCCCATCGCGCTCCCCATCGAAAAGGCATTCCACCACGCCGACAGCACCTGCAACGCGACGTACCAAATACCAAAGGTCAGAATCGTGACCTCCACCGAGAGGAGCCGGTATCCGATGAAGACCAGCACGTCCATTTCGTTCTTCGGTGCCCACACCACGCAGATCGCCAACAGGCCATAAACGATCAACGATGCGCCGGCACCTCCCGAACTCGGCGGAAGTTCGCTCCCCAGCATGACCGCCTGAATGAACAGCCCGCCCAGAACGCCGATCGACAAGAACACCAACAGAAAACGCCACCAGCCGAGCTTGCCTTCGACCACGATGCCGAAGCCCCACAGGAAAATCATGTTCCCGATCAGGTGCAGCCAGCCGAAGTGCAGAAAGTTGAACGCAACCCATTCCAACGGATGCAGGCCGTGACCGAACTGCAACAGCCAGCCGGTTTGGTGCTCACCCTGCCCGGTCAGAAAGAAGGTGATGCAGTTCACGGCGACCAGCACCAGCGTCATCCACGGCCAGTGATAAATCGGCGCGTCGGTGTTGATGGGGATGATGACCATGCGGCGATTCCGTGATGCGGATGCTCAAGATTCGCGAATCCCGCGAAGAGCAAACGCTTGGCATCATCCGGAATCATCTCGTCACTGCCAATGACCGCCGCACAACCGCGCGATGACACGGACCACGATCCGATGTCGCAGAATCCAATCGTCAGACCGCAATCCCCGTCTCGATGGATGCAACGAGGCGATGTTTTCAAGTCTCGACGATCCCGATCATCGGCAACGATTTGCCGATGCCATACGGATCAACTATCGCGACAGGAACACAACCACTTGACCGACATCGACTGGCAGGCTGACGTCGCTAGCTCCCGGCATTCCGGTCACTCGAACCTCAAGTCCCTTGTCGTCGGTCGACAGCCAATCGCATCTCTCGGAACTGTTCGAGGCGGCGACTTCGGCGTAAACCTTCTGCAAGTTGTGACGGTCGCGAACTCGCACGACATCACCTGGCTTGAGCAGAATTGAAGGGATGCTGACCGTCCGGCCGTTGAGCTGGAAGTGCGAGTGAACGACTCCCTGTCGAGCTTGCAAACGGGTCAGGGTCAAACCCGATCGGCGGATGACGTTGTCTAAACGGCATTCGCACATGACCATCAGGCGTTCGCCGGTGTTGCCCGGCAGACGGCGAGCTTCGTCGAAATAACGGCGGAGTTGCTTCTCACGCAGCCCGTAATAGTGCTTGATCTTCTGCTTCTCGCGGAGCGCCAGGCCGAAGTTGGAGAGTTTCTTCTCTCGCAAATGCTGTCCGGGAGGTTGCTGCCGCTTCTCGGAAGCACGGATCGCGCCGGATGTCTCGTAGACTTGTTGCTTCAAACGGCGATTGATGCGCGCCTTCGGACCTGTGTACCGCCCCATCGACCTCTCCTCAACTTAAATTGCTCTCGCGTTTTGTGCTCAGCGAATGAACTCGCTTTTCGACCATTTTGGGAACGCGGGATTGTAGTTACGGACCTCCCCGATGCAAGCGAGCCACGCAGCGAGAAATCGTAGCCGCGTTCGCCAGAACGCGAGTGGCCCGCGCTTTGGCATGTGCGGCGACAGAGAAGTGATCTGTTGCCGGTCACTATTTCGCAGGTTCAACCACCAGTTTGATGGGCGGAGTACATGGGGCCGGCATCCCAACGCGGATGTCGCTGCCCCAGGTTTGAGCGGCCACGATGCTGAATGTGCCGATCGGCATCTCCGCCGGAATCTTCACCGTGACTTCGGCGATGCCGTCTTTGATCGGGACGTTTTGGGGAGTCACCAATCCGCAGGCCACACCGTTCGTCGCAAGGTTGATCACCAGCGGCATCGCCTTCAAATCGGCAGCCGCTCCCAAGACTTTGACCGGAAACGTCCCGGTCCCTCCGGGCTTCAGTTTGAGTTCGGTGACGCCTGAGAGTTCCAACCACGGCCCTTGGGGTTTCGCGATGGCGGCTCGCGTCTGCTGACTGGCTCGGAAGAAGCCGATGTCGCTGGAGTAGAACAACGTCAGCGGCCACGAACGATGCTCGATTTTTTCTTCGCCACGTTTCGCGCGACCGATGATTCGAAACGGCACGAATGTGCCCAGCGCCGCATCGGCCGGAGCGGTGATCGTCAGAAACACTTTGCGTTGATAGTTGTTGTAGTACCGCTCCGGCTTGCGACCGAGCGAGACGGCCGACGAGCTTTTCCAGCCGTCGGGCAGACCTTCGATCGAGCATTCGACGTCATCATTGAAGTCGGCGAGATGATCCACTTTGACGAGCACCGCGGCCGTTGAACCCGGTCCCCAGATCGGCACCGCGTCTGGGAAGTGCCGCACATGAAAGTCCGGCTTGGCTTCACTGACCGACAACCGATAAACGGCGCGCGGGCCGCTCAGGCCGCTCTGCTCGGTCAGCTTCACGAAGAACTCCCCCGCCGCCGGGGCCGTGAACAGCAACTTGCTGTCGGTCGTGCGGAAGTTGTGAAACGATTCGTATTCGGGATCGTGCGGATCGTCGTCGTTTTCGGCGAGCATCTGCCCGTTCGCATCGAAGACTTGCAGCAACGTGTCGGCCGGCGAGTGCGTGAAACGCTGTGCAATCACGTCGAACCAGACTTTCTGTCCGGCCGTCAGTGTCACGCGATACCAGTCGGCATCGTTCGGTTCGGCGAAGCGAGCGTTGACGGTTGCCGGCCAACTCAGCGGCAGCGCGTGTTCGCGGTCGTTGTTGGGTTCGAGTTCCATCTGCTCTGGGAAATCTCCAACCGCGAGCGGCATATCCAAACCGGAATTCGGCAGGTCATTGAGCGCGACGTATTGCAGCGGGATCGTCAGATCGGCATCGGCTTTCACTCGGCGCTTCGTTCCGGGAGGGATGTTGGGGCCGAACAGCTCGACTTCAGCCTCGGTGTCGCGTCGCAGTCCCGAAGGAAACGTGCCGATGAGATACGGAACCTCGCCGAGCGTCAGCCGATACACCGCATCCGGGAATCCCCCGAAGTTCAGCATCGTGACCCGCACGAAGTAGTCACCGTCGCGCGGCAACGTGTGCTCGATCAGCGGATCGAACCCAAGCGTGTCTTCCGCCGCCGCCAGCGTGCGTCCGTCAGCATCGAGCAATTCGAGGCTGAAATCGGCGATGCCGTAATCCTTGGATTGCCCGTGAATGTCGAGCGAAAACGCCGCGATCGCCGCGACCAGTTTCTGTCCCGTCTTGCCCGCGAAGCGAAAGCAGTCGATGTCCGCCTTCGGATCGGTGCGGCCGTTGATGACCGTCGGAGTCGTGACGGTCTGAGCCTTCGCGAGTTCCTGGTTCGGTTCGACTTCCAAAGACTCCGGCAACCGACCGACGACGAACTGCGCGAAGTTGGTCAGCCCGCTGCGCTCGTTGAGCACTCGCAACCAGCGCCGGCCCGGCGGAGCGTCGGCGGCAATCTCCAGCGTGCCGACAACGGTTCCCTTCTCCCCCTCTTTGACCTCCTTTACGGTGATGCCGGGAGGTCCGTCGATGATCACGCCGCGTGGCGGATTCAGCGCGTAAGCTTGGCCCCGAAACGTGACCGAGACCGTCGTCCCTTGTTGTCCGCCGTTCGGAAAGACCGAGTCGAGTCGGCAGTCCGCGTACTGCGGAGCCTGCGGCAGTTGTGCGAACACCGTACTGGAAGAGAAGAGCAGGAGACAAGCGAGCGAGGCGATGCTGAACCGCAATTGCAAATTGCAAATTGCGAGACGGGCAGGGGTCAGGTCTTCAAATTTCATTTTTGGCCTAGCGATCCACTCCCGACTCATTTCTCACGCCGCCATTTCAATCCACATCGCCCATCATTCGTGGGCCAAAAATGAAATTTGAAGACCTGACCCCGGTTCTACGCGATGACGCCTTCGATCGGTTTGCCGCCGGCGTTGATAAGCACGGGGCGGCCGTCTTCGGTGTGATACTCTTGCGAGTCGTCGATGCCCAGCAGCCGATAAATCGTTGCCGCATAGTCGAGCGTACTGTTGCTCTGGCCCACGACCGACGCGCACTTGCTGTCCGTTTTGCCGACGGTGTGCCCCATCGCAGTCCCCGCTCCGCTGAAGCCGACCGCGTTGCAGGGAGCGTAGTGGTCTCGGCCCGCTCCGCCGTTAACGCCCGGCGTGCGACCGAACTCGCCGGCGCAGATCACGAGCGTCGAATCGAGCATGCCGCGCTGTGACAAGTCTTCCAGCAACGCGGAGTACGCCTGATCGAGTGTCGGCAGCAGCGGTTGTTTCAAACTGATGAAGTTCTTGACGTGCGTGTCCCAACCGAGAAATCCGACGGTCACGAATCGCACACCTGACTCGACCAATCGCCGAGCCAACAACGTCGCTTGTCCCTCGCGCGTGCGGCCGTAGCGATCGCGCAACGCGTCGGGTTCGGATTGCAGGTCGAATGCCTTCTTGGCGGCGGGAGACGTGATGAGATCGAATGCCTGCCGATAGAACTCGCTGCGGTCGAGTACCGCGCCACCTGCCGCAGGGTTGGCATTCGGCGACTTCATCGCTGACTCGACTTGCCGCTGCCAGCCATCCAAGCGATCGAGCATTCGGCGGCGGCGCATTGTCCGATCGAAACCGATTTCGTTCGGGATGCTGACATCTTCGACGCTGAACTCTTTGGCGTTCGGGTCCGCTTTGACCGGCAACGGATCGTATTTGGAACTGAGATATCCGGCCCCCACGTAACTCATTTTGTTTCCGATAAGCACATTCGGCGGTAGGTTGTTTCGCCAGCCGAGTTCCTTGGCGATCACTGATCCGAACGCAGGATAAATCGTCGAGCCAACCGGCTGCCCCGTCGGGTCAGGCCGCTGCGGATAGCCTGTGAGCATGTAGTGCATCGCCGCCGTGTGATCGCCGCTCTCGCCATGCACGATCGACTTGATCATGCAGACCTTGTCCATCGCTTGAGCCATCCTCGGCAAGTACTCGCAGACCTGCGTGCCCGGCACGTTGCTGGAGATCGGAGTGAACTCACCCCGGTACTCAACCGGAGCGTCCGGCTTCAAATCAAACGTGTCGATATTGCTCATTCCACCGGCCGTGAACAGCAGGATGCAGTTCATCGGCTTGGCGTCTGATTTGGAGGCGGCTTCCGCTCGCAACAGGCTCGGCAGGTTCAAGCCGAACAATCCCAAGCCACCCGCTTGCAGGATTTGCCGCCGCGAAATGCCGTCACATTGCCGAGAGAAACTGCTCACGCCAAACATTTTCGATCTCCGCTCGTAGGTCAGCCTTTCCAGGCTGACCCAAGGGTTCTTGGATCGTCATTCACTCCAAAACGGTCAGAGACAATGCAGTCAGGCTGGAAAGCCTGACCTACTTGTATCGGCATTGACTGATCGGTGAAGCAGTTGAACTCGCACAACGCCGACTGGCAAGGCCGAGTGCGAATGGTGGAAGCTTATGACTGTCGCTCAATCGGAGAAAAGGTGCCCGACGAATGAAAGGAGACGACGATTGTTTTGTCTGCATTCGTCGTCTCCTTCGATTCGTCGGGCTCCTTCCCTTTGTTTACCCACTGATCAACCAAGGCAACGGAGCACCAGCCGGCGGCAATTGGACGGTTTCGACGGCAGTCACTTTGTCATGCGTAGAAACTTCGGCCAGCGATTCGGGAGTCGGTGCTCCATCAAGGTTCAGCACCGCGACCGCTTGGCCCCCCGCGACCTTTCGTCCGAGTGCCAAGTGCGCGATGTTGACGTTGTGCTTACCGAACACGGTCCCCATGAAGCCAATCAAGCCGGGGGCGTCGATGTGGTGATACATCAGCAAGTGCCCGTCGAGATACGCATCCAAGTGGAAGTCGCCGAGCTTCACCAGTCGCAGGAACTGATTGCCGAAGATCGTGCTGGCGGCGGAGAACTCACCTGCGTCGGTCACGACCGTTGCGCTGACGAGCGTGGAAAAATCGCCTCGTTCGGAGGAGGACGATTCGGTGATCTCAATCCCTCGCTCGCGAGCCAGCATGTCGGCGTTGACGATGTTCACACCGCTGTCGTCGGCCGAGGCCATCAAGCCGGAGGTGAACGCCGCAGTGATGAGTTTCGTCTTCTTCGTCGCCGCGTCGCCACGATACAGCAGCCGCGCGGATTTGACGCGAGCGGACTTCTTCAATTGGCTGAGCAACAAGCCGAGCCGATAGCCAATGTCGAGATACGGCTTCATGTCCGCCATCTCGGCCCCGCTGATCGGGATCAGATTGACCGCATGCCGAACTTCGCTGCGGATCAAGAAGCCAACAATGATCTCCGCCGCTTCAACGCTGACCGCCTCTTGAGCCTCTTCGGTGGACGCACCGAGATGCGGCGTGAGCACGAGATTCGGAGCCTTCAACAGCGGATGATCGGCCGGCGGCGGTTCTTCGACAAAGACATCCAACGCCGCTCCAGCAACGTGTCCGGACTTGAGCGCATCGGCCAGCGCGGTCTCATCGACGATGCCACCGCGAGCACAATTGATGATCCGCACTCCCTTCCGCATCTTGGCGATGCGCTCCGCGTTGATCAGTCCGCGCGTGCCGTCGTCGAGCGGCGTGTGAACCGTGATGTAATCGCAGCGAGTCACAATCTCGTCCACATCGCGAATGAGTTCGATCCCATGCTCGGCAGCCCGTTCGGCCGACATGAATGGGTCGTAGCCGACGATATTCATCTCCAGCCCGATCGCCCGCTTGGCAACCGCCAGTCCGATGCGGCCCAGTCCGACCACTGCCAGCGTCTTGCCGGCAAGCTGCGTCCCTTTGAACTTATTGCGATCCCACTTCCCCGCCTTCATGCTGGCATCAGCGGCGGCGACGTTGCGGGACAGAGCCATCATCATCGTGACGGTATGCTCGGCCGTGCTGGTCGTGTTTCCGGTCGGCGTGTTCATCACGACGATCCCTTCGCGCGTCGCCATCGGCAGGTTGATGTTGTCCACACCGACGCCCGCTCGCACGATGACCTTCAACCGGTGCTGCCCTTCGAGCAGTTCCGGCGTCAGCTCCGTCCCACTGCGGATGATGATGCCGTCGGCAGACTTCAACGCCTCACGCACTTCAGCGGGCGTCAGCTTCGAGCGATTATCGACCTCAATGCCTGGGGTCTCTTGCAGGATCTTCAATCCGGCGGGAGCGAGATTGTCCGTAATCAACACGCGAAACATCAAAAACTCCTCGGTAGCAATCAGAAACCGTAGACCGGACGCCCACGTCCGGTCAGATCATCCGCCGTCAGCGAATGAAAAGTGGGCGAAAGCTGGCAGTCACTCAAGCGTGCGTCAAGTGCCGACGATTTAACTGCCGGTTGCTGGGCAGGACTGGATTCCGATCGTTTTTCCGTTCGACGGTCGCACCCTTTGACGTCTACACTGGCACTGCGTGAAATGATTGCCCTGCGGTGCAGTGATTCGATTCAGGAACCCCCGCCATGAAAACATCGCTCGACGGTGCCGGACGAATCGAGGTCCCCGACTTTGTGCAAGTGAAACTTGGCGTGAAGCCAGGTGACGAACTGGCCTTGGACGAAGAGAACGGCAAGTGGTTCATCAAGCTCGCCAGCCCCAGTCAGAGCCCACGAGAATCGCGTCGGCCAGACGGTGCTTGCGGTGACTCGCCATGTTCTGAGCCGCCGCGAATGGTTTCTCCACTTGCCAACACCGATGACCTGCACTGGGAAGACTTGGATTACAAACCGGTGCCGCTCAAACACGCCGGACAGGTAGCGATCCGAGTCGAACAGCGTGGCCAACTCAAACCGATGGTTCATCACTTGGACGAAGAGTAGCCGAGCATGGAACCGTTCTGGACTTCGATCAGCGACGAGTCATTGCGGCAAGGCGACCTTCTGCCCGGCTGTTGGATTCCAGAATTTCCATCCGATTTCGCAGTCCCAACGTCTGATCCACGCATCGTTCAGGCCGACCAAGCCGACCTGATCGTCATGACGCAAAGCTGCGACCTTGAGCTGGGAAACGTCTCGCTGGTTGCGCTCTGTCCTGTCTGGTCGATTTCTGCATTTGAGGAAGCCCAAGCGATCCAGGGCAAATCGGCCAAGGCTTGGCGAGATTATTGGAACAATGTTCGCAAAGGGCGTTCACCGACGCTGCACCTGTTGGCCTCTCCGATAACGCCGAACGAAGCCCGTGCCGCGTTTCTCGTGGACTTCCGCGCCATTTACAGCCTGCCATTCGGCTATCTGACCCGTCACGCCGGTGAACTCGGTGATCGTTGGCGTTTACGTTCTCCGTTCCTGGAGCACTTCTCGCAAGCATTCGCTCGATCCTTCATGCGCGTCGGCTTGCCGTCGTCCGTTCCGGAATTCTGACGCCTTCGAACGCGCCAACGTCCGGTCGGAATCATTCGTCTTCAGCGAATGAAAAGAGAGCCAAAGCCGGCAGTCGATCAAGCGCCGCGCGACCCCTCGCGCGGCCACAAATGAAACAGGCGAGCGGGGCGGCGTCAGCCCCGCAGTCCTGCGGCGAACTCACCGTGGGGATGACGCCGCCCCGCTCGCCAATGGAGATGAAATGTGGTCGCGCAACGGCGACCTCGAACTGCCGCAGAGTCTCCGCCATTTGCTGAACGAGAGGTATGTGGGCCGAGTCACGTCGGCGTCGGCTGGCGGCCAGACGATCGACGAAGACACCGATCAGGTCGATTTTCCATTCGACGGTCGCACCCTGCGAGCGGATGCGACGTTCGTTGACAGCCGCGAGATTCTCATCGGAACACACTTGCTGCGGCGGCATCGTTTGACCATCGACTTCGTCGCCGAGACGGTCAAAGTTGTCCGCGTGTGATAACAATGGCTGGACGCTTTGGCCGACATCGTTTCTTCGAAAAGAGCTGCGTCTCCTTTCCGCCTCCGATCAACGGCGATCCCACACCGGCGACATGTGCATCCAACTGGTCGAAGTATTCCTGCCGGCCGATGTAGACGCTGGCTCGACTGCGGGCGAAGGCTTCGTGATCCATCCGCTCGCGTTCGAGCGGCGTGGGTTGTTCACCCTGCGGATACAGCGTGTCGATCAACGCCGTGAAATCCGACAGCACGAGTTCGCCCAGCGCCTTCGCATCCCCGTAGTTTTCGCGCGGCTCGTAGAGCAATTCGCCGTCTTGAGATCGTCGGCGGATGTCGTCCTTCAGTCGATTCAGCTTCTCGGTGCTCGCAGTGTCTTCTGAGGTGAAGTCTTTTCGCGATTCCTGTGGCACGGTTGCGAAGTAGTCCGGATCGCGGAAGTAGAAGAAGGCGTGGTCGGCCATCTCCGGGTTGTTGAGCACACCGTGCAGGATCTCCAGTTCAGTGACGGATTTCTTGTCCGCGCCGTCGGCGTGCTGCCGAATCCACGGCTCATCTTTGAGGACTTCCGCAGGGATCGCATCGGGAATCCAGCCGTAACGCTCGCCCAGCAGTCCGATGAAATAAGGCCGGCAGCGCCGGATCTCTTCCAGGCAGATCGGCAGAACCTCGCCGCGTTGCGACTGCTCTTCGGTGATGCCCCAGCGCAGATCAATCTCGCCCCAAGTCACGCAGCGCTCTTCGCAGAGCCGGCGAAGCTGTGGAAAGATCCGCAGCACCAACTCATCCCGCTCGGCCTGCATGTCGCGGAACGTGGACGAGACGAAGACTCGAATCGTGCGATCCTGCGTGTGGTCCGGCTTGCTCATGGGGTCTCCGCTGGCTGAATGTTGCAGAGCACAGCCGATGCCGGCGTTTCCAGTGCCGAGACAACTCAGAACTGGCGTATGGCGACGGACCACCGATGGGAGTGGCGCGGCATGGTTGGGTTCAATGCTTTCGCATCACAACGCGATCGGAGGATTCGATCAAGTCCGCCAGACCGATTGGAATCGGCAGGGGAGTACGACGCGCTTTGTGCGGGCGACGGTTTCACACGACGCCCCCATCGACCTCGTGTCGATGGAGCGAAAGATGGCGAGCTAAGTCAGCCGCACCTCGATTTGTTGTCAGACCCCATCCGCCTCGTGCGGATGGTGAATCAGATTCTTCGGCATTCCTCTCCCAATGATCTCTTTCACCATCCGCACGAGGCGGATGGGGTCTCAAAAACGACCTGGCAGACGACGTCGCTAGCGCACCATCGGTTGCTCCATCCAGGCAAGCTGGATGGGGGCGGGACAATTCGCAAACTGCGTCGTGCGCCCGATTGCCAGTCGGGCAGTTGCTCGTTTGCTACCTACACCGATGACGGTATGGTGTTGCTGGCGTGCGACGGAGTTCCCGTGCTGCGGACACCTCTAAAAGAATTTCCTCGGAGAGTTTCATGAGCGAGAACCTCGAATCCAAGCCAAACCCGGACGATAGTTTTTGGAAGCAAGTGGAACTGTGTGGAATCTCTCGCCCGCCGGAAGACTTTGAATCGAACGCTCGGAAGTTGTTGAAAGAGGGGGCTCCACTGCTGGCCTATGATGTGGCCAGAGTCGGGCTGATCCAGTATCCGGGCGACGTCAAGCTGCGCCGAAAAATGGGCTTAGCCTTGGCTCGCAGCGGAGCCACGATTGAGGCGTATCAACTGGCTCGGACACTTTATGAGGAGGGGCAGCGGGACATCGAGACCATTGGGCTGCTGGCGCGAACGCTCAAAGACCTGTGGCAGCAGAGCAATCATCAGGAACACAAGACTCACTGGTTGGCCGAAGCGGCGAAGCAATATGAGGACGCCTATGTCCGCGCCAACGAGTCGCAGGAGAGCGACACGAAAGATTCGAGTTATTGGCCCGGGATCAATGCGGCGACATTAGCGTTGGCTCGTGGCGATCTCGACAGGGCGACCACGCTGGCCGCGAGTGTTCTCGAACAGTGCGAAGCTCTCGCGAAGCCCGATTCCAAAGACGAGAACGACTACTGGATCCTGGCGACGATCGGTGAGGCCAACCTGATCCTGGGTGATCTCGAGGAAGCGGGCGAAAAGTATGGGCAAGCCGCGGAGTTGGCTTACAAGGCTCGCAGCTTTGGCGACTTGTGCTCCACCTATCGCAATGTGCGGATCTTGCTCGATCTGCTGAAGCTCAGCGAGAAGGACCGTCAGCGCATCCAGTCCAACTTTCGCCGGCCACGGGTCGTCATCTTTGCCGGACACATGATCGATCACGACCGGCAAGTGCCGCGGTTTCCGGCGGAACTCGAAGACAAGGTTCGCGAGGCTTTGAAGCGAAAGCTCAAGGAGTACGGGGGTGTGGTCGCTTATAGCTCGGCCGCGTGTGGCTCGGACATTTTGTTTCTGGAGACCGTGAAGGAACTGGGAGGGACGACCAAGGTTGTGTTGCCCTACGAGCGAAACGCATTTGCCGATGACAGCGTCGCCTTCGCGGGCGAGCAGTGGCTGGAGCGATTCCACAAGGTGCTTGAGGACGCCGACGAGGTGATTACCGCCTCGCCCTATCAGAAACTGAGTTGGGGCAGCGTGACCTATGACTACGCCAACCTCGTGCTGACCGGCTTGGCGACGGTGTATGCCCAGCATCTGGAGTGTGACCTGCAACCGCTGTGTATCTGGAACGAATTACCCGGCGACGGCGAAGGGGGGACGGCCTTCATCGTTCAACGTTGGCAACAACGATTGGGTGCCGATGCGGTCGATATCCTCAACCCGTGCCGGTTTGGTCCCGCGACGAAGAAAGGATCGGCATCCGGCCGGAGTACCGCCGCCGCGCGATCCTCGATGACTCCCATTCAGCCGGTGCAACGAGTGCCGCAGAAATCGAAGTTTCTCGACCAGATGGTGGTCAAGGCGTTGCTGTTCGCCGACATGAAGGGCTTCAGTGAATTGACCGAAGAGCAAATGCCCGCGTTCATCGAAACCTTCTTCGGGCTGGTGGCGCGGTTGATTCGGCGTTCGGACAATGGCCCGGTGACGACCGAGGATCGTGGCGATGGTGTGTTTTGTGTCTTCAACACGTCACGCCAAGCGGCCCGGTTCGCTTTGGATTTGAACGAGTGCTTGGAAGCGGTGAATTCTCAGAAAGAATTGAAACTGAAACAGGAACTCAAGGTCCGCATTGGTTTGCACGCCGGGCCGGTTCATGAGTTTCTACATCCCATCACCGGAAAGTTGGCTTATACAGGGACGCACGTCTCACGGGCGGCGCGCATCGAGCCGGTGGCTCCTCCGGGGCACGTCTGGGCGAGCCGGGAGTTCGCGGCGATGGCCAGTATCGAACAACAAGCCGTCCCGAAGAAAACTCCGGACTTCGACTGTGTCTATGTGGGACTCACGGTCTGGCACAAAGACTACGGCGTCGAGCCGACCTTTCATGTGCGGCGACACCTCAGTTCCGGAGGGTAAATCGGAACAGGAAACTTCTCCGTAGCCGCACTCGCCAGAGTGCGGGCGACCCGCGTTCTGGCGAACGCGGTGGATGGCACGCCCTGAGTCATCGAAGGGCGTGGACGGTTCGCACGCCCTTCGCAAAGCCTCAGGGCGTGCCACCCATTTTCTTGTGCGGTTCTACTTAGAGTGAAGGCTGCCCGCGTTCTGGCGAACGCGGCTACGTTCAGGCGAGCTCAATTCGCTGAGACTTCCGGGCCTTCGTTCGTGGCCGTGTCGGTGTGGGCGGGATCGGTGTTGAGCAACGGGGCCGCGAGGGTCGGCTGCGAATCGGGAGCGCCCAGCAGGACCGGGTTCGATGCGATCGTTCCTGCGGGAACCCAGCCGGAGGATGCGAACGTTGGCGACGAGGTCACGAATGGTCCCGGTTGTCCGGCGACGATCGAAGCCGTTGGGTTCGCGCCGGCGTACATCGGCATCTGCTGGCCGTAGACCATTTGCTGTGGACGTTGCTGAAGGCGAGCGGTCTGTGTCGGTGACGCATTCAGCGTCGCCAGTCGCGATTGCACCTGCGGCTGGAACCAGTTGGTGTGCAGCGAGCGTTGATACATGGCGACCGCTCGGTCGGATTGCCCGGACGAGCGATACAAGTCGCCGAGCTGCGCGGTCGCGATGTCGTGATTGGGTGCGATCCGCAGCGCGTTCTTCAGGCTTTGTTCGGCACCGGCGGTGTCGCCTGACTCGCGTTGCAGCCATGCCAGTTCGATGTGTGATTCGGGAAGGTACGGCTCGGTGTCCGCCCACATTTGAGCGACATCTTTCGCATCTTGAGTGCGGCCTTGCTCGGCCAGCAACATCGCGAGGCTGTGATGTGCGGGTTGATGTGATGGGTCGAGCATCAAGGCGTGGCGATAAGCCTGTTCGGCTCCGGCCACGTCTCCGGTTTTCTTCAACGAGGCTCCCAAGTTGTGCGCGTAGTCCGCGTTGGTTGGCTCGTCGTACAGCGATTTTTGGAAGGACTCCTTAGCGGAGGCGTAGTTGCCGTCCTGGTAGGCCCTCATGCCCATGCGGTTTGTGGTCCAGCCGTGCATTTGATTGCAGCCGGTGCTCAAAACGGCGAGCCCAATGAAACACAACGCCCGCGCGGCGGACAGCCAACGAAATTGGCGCATGGAAAGTCTCCGAGGGGAGCAGTCAGTCAGGTGGGATTTCAGGCGAAGCGGGAGGAGGCCGAACGGCCGGAGTTCGCCGGAAGGGGACGGGACCATAGACCGCTCTGCCGAAAAGCCGCAAGAGCAATTCGCCCACCTCCGAATCACGGCGGCGCCTGACCCCTGCCGGTGGCTATCGTCGTCACTCGCGATTCATCGAGGCCGGTCCGTTCGGCCAACTTGGCGAGCGTGACTTGCTGCGACTCACAAAGTTCGGCGATGTTCGTGACCATGATTCAGGAATCCTCCGAGCGGCGAGGTGTTCCCTCTTCCCCCGCTCGGGGCATTGGCATCTACACAACTTTAAGCCGCAGGCGTTCCATTCGCTGCCTCCTTAAATTCGCTGTCGATTTCTCACTCCCGACGAAGATTCGACAGCGAATTTAGGGTGCCAGCGAATGGAGGAATGAGAAATTCGCTCCACCCGAAAAACATTGGCCAGAGCCTCGATCATCGAGTTGTGTAGATACCAATGGCAGCGGGAGAGAGGGAGTCGGAATGCGGCGATGCCGCATCAAGCCAAGATTTCTCGAACGATGCGGGCTTCAGTCGCCTCAATGAGTTGGCCGATTCCGGTAGCTCGCGGGAAGGTGACTTGATGCGGATCGAGGCCGAAGAGGTGGAACAGCGTGGCGTGATAGTCGTGGTGCATGACGACGTTCTCGACCGCCTTGTGGCCGATCTCGTCGGTGGCTCCGTAAGTGAGGCCCCCCTTCACACCGCCGCCGGAGAGCCAGTGGCTGAAGCCGTAGGTGTTGTGGTCTCGGCCGATGGACCCTTTGGCCGCGTTTTGGACGACCGGCAGGCGGCCCATCTCGCCGCCCCAGTGGACCAGCGTCGTGTCGAGCAACCCGCGCTCTTTGAGATCTCGAACCAGCGCTGCGGCGGGTTGGTCGATCTTCAGGCAGACGCGCGGCAGACTCGTGAGGATGTTGCTGTGATGGTCCCACTCTTGGTTGGCCGTGAAGAGTTGCACGAAGCGCACGCCCCGTTCAATCAGTCGCCGAGCGATCAAGCAGCGGGAACCGAATTCTTTCGTCTCCGCGCGGTTGAGGCCGTACATCTCGTGAGTCGCTTGCGTCTCGTGTGAGATGTCGAACGCTTCTTTCGCGGCGGACTGCATCTTCGCCGCGAGTTCATAGCTGGTGATGCGCGCCGCGAGATCATTCTCTCCGGGGCGATCAGCGAGATGCTCGCGGTTGATCTGTTCGAGGTACGCGAGGAAGCGTTCCTGCGGCCTCCCCTGCATGTGCAGCGGCGGATCGAGATTCGCGATCCGTGGCTCGGTGGGCCGAGCGACCGTCCCTTGAAACAGCGACGGCAGAAAACCGTTCGACCAGTTGTAGACCCCCTCGACCGGCAGTGACGCGGGATCTCGTAGCACCATGAACGCCGGCAAGTTGTCGTTCTCGCTGCCCAGCGCGTAGGTCATCCAAGAACCGAGCGACGGGCGACCGGGCAGAACGACTCCCGACTGCAACGCGAGGATCGACTGGCCGTGATTGTTCACGCCGGTGCGCATCGAGCGGATCAAGCAGATGTCATCGGCGACAGTACCCAGATGCGGGATTAGATCGCTCAGCTCCATACCGCAGTCGCCGCGCGGCCGAAACTTCCACGGCCCGGCGAACAGTTTGCGGCTCGCTTGATCGACACTGTCGAATTTGAAGTCGCCACCGGAGTAATCCTGCATGTGATACTTGGACAACTCGGTTTTTGGATCAAAGAGGTCCACGTGACTAGGACCACCTTGCATGAACATCGAAATCATGGCGCGAGCACGCGGTTCGGCGTGCGGCTGTTTCGGCTTGAGATCGTATGTCGGCCGTTCAAGCGTCGGCTTCGACGGAACGGCCGCGACGCCATCACGCTCCATCAGCCAGGCCAGGGCCAACGAGCCGAGCGAGAAACTTTGAGTGGCGAGGAAGTGGCGGCGGTTGAGCATGAGGATGTTCCATGTGACGTAGGTTGGGACTCCGTCCCGACCAGGCGGGTCGGGACGGAGTCCCAACCTACGTTCGTTCAATCGACGTACAAAAAACCGTTCGAAATCAGCAAGGCTTGGCAGTAACTGCTCAATGCCCGCTGAGCCGGAGTCACGGCATTCTTTTTGTCAGCCGGTTGTCCGGCGAATTGCTCCGCGTGTTCGGTCAGGAACGCGACGGCGGTTTGCACTTGAGCGTCGCTGGGTTCACGGGCGAGCGTCAATCGCCAGGCGAATCGAGCTTGTGCGGCCGGGACGCTGCCGGCTTCGCGAGCGACTCGGTCGGCGAGTGCTTCGGATTGTTCCGAGGCGAATTCGTTGTTCATCAGCATCAGCGATTGCGGCGCGACGGTGGACGGCGTTCGAATCGCACAGTTCGGAGCGAGCGTTGCCGCGTCGAAGGTTTCGAGCATCGCCAGCGGCATCGTGCGGCGGACGGTGATGTAAACGCTACGACGATATTCCTCGCCATTGAGCGGCACCTTCTTCCCCGTCGGTCGCCCGGCCCCGTCGCGTGTGTCCACGCCGACGATGATCTGACCGGTTTCATCGGGCGTGACGGGAATTGGCGCACCGAAGAGTTTTGTCGTGAGATCCCCGCTCACGGCCAACATCGCATCACGCACGGTCTCGGCCTCGAGACGCCGGATCGACATGCGGCCGAGCAAGCGGTTATCGGGATCGACGGCATCCTGTTCGGCACGTCGCCGCGACGATTGCCGATAGGCCGTGGAAGTCATCAACAAACGATGCAGCTTCTTGAGCGACCAGCCGTAGGTCAGTCTTTCCTGGCTGACCGAATTGGCGTTTGTCGTCGGCTGTGAATTCGAGGCCGATGTGCGCGACGTGTCAGGCTGGAAAGCCTGACCTACGAATTCGCTCGCGAGCCAATCGAGCAATTCCGGATGCGACGGTTGTTCGCCGAGCCGTCCGAAGTCGCCGGGAGTCGCGACCAGGCCGCGGCCAAAATGGTGCATCCAAACGCGGTTCACAAAGACTCGCGCGACCAGTGGATGTTGGCCGTTCGTCAGATGCCGAGCATAAGCCAAGCGGCGTCCGGAGGTCGGCAGGCTCTGATCATCACGTGGAATCGGGACACAGGAGGGCGTTGTCAGCACAGCCAGTTCGCCTGGCGAGACTTCTTGTTTGGGCTGAGTGATCTCACCTCGAAAGAACAGAAACGTCGGCGGGATTTTTCCGGGCACTTCGGTCAGACAGTGTGCGAAGTCGTCGACCGGCCGAATCGCTCGCTGCTCGGCGATCAGTTTGCCGAACTGATCCATGATCGCTTTGTGCTCGTCCTTGAGATTGCGATCGATCAAATTCACGCCGACGGCCGCCTTCGGATGATCGGCCAGCAACTGCTTTTGTTCGTTGGTCCGTTTGGCGATCGGCGTCTTGTATGCCTCGCGGATTTTCTCTTTGAGTTCGTCGGGCAACCCTTCCATGTTCTTTTCGCGGAAGTTGGCGGCCAGCTCTTCGATCTTGTCGGCTCGTTCCTTTTCGAGCCGTTTGATTTCGAGATCGCACTTGGTCACCAGTTGGTTTTGCTCGGCGGTCCACAGCGAGACCAGGCGTGCGTTGGGATTTCGCCACTCCTTCCAGTCGAGAGCCGGTTCGAAGATCGCTCGCATCCGGTGGTAATCGACGTGCGAGATTGGGTCGTAGCGGTGCGAATGACATTGAGCACACCCGACCGTCAGCCCCAACAGCGACGTGCTGACGATCTTGATCGTCTCGGCCATGCACTCATTGCGGGCGATGTCTTGATTAACCGCGGCATCACCTGTGCCGTCCGGTCCCATGCGCAGGAAGCCGGTCGCGATGAGCATGTCGGCTTGTTGAGGAGTGAGCCCGCGATACTCAATCGGGGCCTTTCCCTTCAACGCACGCTTTTCTCCGGATGCGCTGGTGAGCGAGAGGAGCAGTTCGTCGCCGGCCAGTTGTTCGCGAATCAATTCATCCCACGGTCGATCGGCGTTGATCGCACGGACCAGCCAGTCGCGATACTTGAAAGCCCACTTGCGTTCGAGGTCTTTCTCGCCGAATCCGTCGCTATCGGCGTAGCCCGCGACATCGAGCCAGTGCCGTGCCCAACGCTCGCCGTAATGCGGTGATTCGAGCAGCCGATCAATCAGTCGCTCGAACGCATCGGGATCGCGGTCGGCCAGAAAGGCATCGACCTCTTCCGGGGTCGGCGGCAAGCCGAGCAAATCGAAGTACGCTCGCCGCAGCAGCGTCACGGCATCCACATCGTCGGAGAATGAAAGTCGATCGTGCTCCAACCGCGCGAGCAGAAACGCATCGACCGGAGTTCGCACTCGATCGCGTTGACGCACCGGCGGGATCGCTGAGCGACGGATGGGTTGAAACGACCAGAATGCGCGTTCGTCTTCGGTGACGTCGTCGTCCGAGATGGCTTCCGGTTCCGGCCGAGCTGTCTTCGCACCGGCGTCGATCCAGGCGGCGATCGTTCGGCGATCCTTCTCGCTCAGCTTCTTTTCACCGGGCGGCATCTCGCCGGCCGTGATCCGCTTCCACAGCAAACTGTCCGCGTGCTTGCCGGCCACGAGCGCCGGACCTGACTCGCCACCTTTCGCGATGAGGCGTGCCAATCGCAAATCGAGCTTCGCTTCGTGCTTCTCTTCTTCGCCGTGACACGGGAAGCAATGCGTTTTGAGAATCGGCCGCACCTGCGTCTCGAACAGCGGCGTGTTCTTGGCACTGACGACCGACGGACGCTCGTCGGCGAGCGTCGCCGAGACGCACGCGATCAACGACAGCGAAAGCACGCAGGATCGAAGCATGGCAGGCGGTCAAGCGGGAGGAAGAAAGCCGGGCCAATATATCGACCGGCCCTCGCAGGGTCGCGTCGTTTTTCCAAAAAAGTCTTGGTCGCAACGGGCTGCGACGTGGAGCACGTTTTCAACGTGCTCGGCACGGGCACGTTGAAAACGTGCCCCACGTTATTGATCCCCATTCGTGTCGGTCGATTGCACACAGTCGACGTAGTAGCGCCGCGTGCCGTCGACGGTCTCTTCGACAAGACCGTGGATGTCGGTGTCGAAGCCGGGGAAACGTTCGTTGAACATGCGGGCGAATTTGAGGTATTCGACGATCGTCTTGTTGAACTGTTCGCCGGGAATCAGCAGCGGGATGCCCGGTGGATACGGCGTCAGCAGCACAGCGGTGGCTCGGCCTTCGAGTTGGTCGATCTCCACTCGGTCGATTTCCCGGTGAGCCATCTTGGCGAATGCGTCGGACGGTTTCATCGCGGGTTGCATCACCGAAAGGTACATCTCGGTGGTCAAGCGCGCGACATCGCTCAACTTGTAGGTGTCGTGGATCTGCTGGCTGAGATCCTTCAGGCCGATCTTCTCGTAGTGTGGGAACTGCTGGCAGAACTCCGGCAGGATGCGCCACATCGGTTGGTTCTTGTCATAGTCGTCCTTGAACTGCTGCAACGCGCTCAGCAGAGTGTTCCAGCGGCCTTTGGTGATGCCGATCGTGAACATGATGAAGAACGAATACAGGCCGGTCTTTTCGACGATGACGCCGTGCTCAACGAGGTAACGGGTCACGATCGACGCGGGGATTCCGGACTCGGCGAACTTCCCGGAGACGTGCAGGCCCGGTGTGATCAACGTGGCCTTGATCGGGTCGAGCATGTTGAAGCCGGGTGCCAAGTGGCCAAAGCCGTGCCATTCCTCGTCGGCCTTCAAGATCCAGTCGTCTTGCTGACCGATGCCATCTTCGGCCAGGTATTCCGGCCCCCAAACTTTGAACCACCAGCCGGTGCCCCATTCTTCTTCGACCTTGCGCATGGCGCGTCGGAAGTTCAACGCCTCGGCGATCGACTCTTCGACGAGCGCGGTGCCGCCGGGAGGTTCCATCATCGCGGCCGCGACGTCGCACGACGCGATGATCGCGTACTGCGGCGACGTCGAGGTGTGCATTAAATACGCCTCGTTGAAGATATGCCGGTCGAGTTTTTGCGTCTCGGACTCGCGCACCAGAATCTGCGACGCCTGCGAGATCCCCGCCAGCAACTTATGCGTCGAGTGCGTCGCGAAGATCATCGTCTCTTTGGAACGCGGACGGTCTTTGCCGATCGCGTGCATGTTCTTGTAGAAGTCGTGGAACGTGGCGTGTGGCAACCACGCTTCGTCGAAATGCAGCGTGCCGATCTTGCCGTCCAGGATCTCTTTCAACGTCTCCACGTTGTAGATAATGCCGTCGTAGGTGCTCTGCGTGATCGTCAGGATGCGGGGGATCCGATCGGGATGTTTGGCTTGCGCCGCGCGAGCAAACGGGTTCGCTTGGATTTTCTTCTGAATGTTTTCCGGAGTGAATTCCTCCAGCGGAATCGGGCCGATGATGCCCAGATGATTGCGCGTCGGCGTCAGAAACACCGGCACGGCTCCGGTCATGATGATCGAGTGCAAAATCGACTTATGGCAGTTGCGGTCGACGACCACGATGTCGCCCGACGCGACTGTCGAGTGCCACACCATCTTGTTGGACGTCGACGTGCCGTTGGTCACAAAGAAGCAATGATCCGCGTTGAAGATCCGTGCTGCATTCAGCTCCGAGGCCGCGACCGGGCCGGTGTGATCCAGCAACTGTCCGAGTTCCTCGACCGCATTGCAGACGTCGGCACGCAGCATGTTCTCGCCGAAGAACTGGTGAAACATCTGGCCGACGGGACTCTTCAGAAACGCGACGCCCCCCGAATGTCCGGGGCAATGCCACGAGTACGATCCATCCTGAGCGTAATGGACCAGCGCCCGAAAGAACGGTGGCGGCAGACTGTCGGTGTAGGCTTTGGCTTCGCGGATGATGTGCCGAGCGACGAACTCCGGCGTATCCTCGAACATGTGAATGAAGCCGTGCAATTCGCGCAGGATGTCGTTGGGGATGTGCCGCGAGGTGCGGGTCTCGCCATAAAGATAGATCGGGATCTCCGCGTTCTTCCGGCGGATCTCTTCGATGAAGGCTCGCAGATTCAGCATGGCCGGATCGAGCTCCGGCCCCGGCGTGAATTCCTCATCGTCGATCGACAGGATGAAGGCCGAGGCCCGGCTCTGCTGCTGAGCGAACTGCGACAGATCTCCGTAGCTGGTGACCCCCAGCACTTCAATTCCCTCGCGTTCGATCGCTTCCGCCAAAGCTCGAATGCCCGACCCCGATGTGTTCTCTGTCCGAAAATCCTCGTCGATGATGACGATGGGAAACCGAAACTTCATTGTGACACTCCGAGGACACTCTGCATGGGGCATCGCTCACATGGCGGCGCGAGAACGGCGAATGGTCAGGTCGGAGAATACAAACCGCATCACCGCTTGGCGAAGCCAAGCCGCCGCGATTTGCCACCCGCCGACGAATCCTTTTTCGCGGACCGGCGGCCGAACAACCGGCGAAGGGGGAGCAATCTGCGACCCAGTCCATAAACGGGCGCGGCGGCGCCCGCGGTCGGCCGGGCCGTTGCAGCACCTCAACATTGTGCCGATCTGCGGAGGGCTGGTTTCGCTGCCTTCTAATACTACTGCGCACGATCGCTCGTAGTGACCCGATTTATCGGGTCGGTCTCGACCCCATAAATGGGGGCACTACGAGCAAAGGTGCGCAGTCGGACTAATACGGATCGCAGGAATTAGCCGCGCGGCGCTAGCCCCGGTTCATGCGGTGTAACCGGGGCTAGC
>CAMDPX010000064.1 GCA_945905295.1 Planctomyces sp. SH-PL62
CCCAGACAAGCTCTCCCAAAACGTTCAAAATCCACCAGTGGAACTCGAAAGACCAAACCCAATGCGACAAAGTAAGTGCCATTGGGCTGACGCCGCCCCGCTCGCCAAAACGTTTCCGCGGCTACGACATGATCGGCAGGGACATGCCGACCGATTGTCGCTCGTGCGTGACAATCTCGCCGAGCAACGTCGTGGCGGTGCAACCCTGGACCGCCACTTCCACGAGACTGCCAGCCAGCCGCGGATTGCCGTCAAAGACCACGATCCGGTCGCAGCGCGTGCGTCCCACCAATTGCGTCGGCCCGCTTACAGCATCCTCAGGAGAATGTTGCGGCACGAACGAATCGTCCGCCGCCTGAGCCTTCTTGGCCGATTTGCTGATCCCCTCGACAAGCACCTCGAACGTCGATCCAATCAGGTCCGCGTTGTCCTCTTCACTGATCTGGTTTTGCAGGTCGAGCATTTCGTTGTTGCGATGACGCTTCACATCTTCCGGGACATCGTCTTCCCACAAATCGTGAGCCTTCGTGCCGGGACGCGGGCTGTATTTGAAGATGAATGAATTCTTGAAGCGGCACTCGCGGATCAAATCGAGACTCAACTGATACGACGCTTCCGATTCACCGCACATGCCCACGATGAAGTCGCTCGACACAGCGCAAGTCGGCAATGTCTGTCGAATGCGTGAGAACATCTCGCGGTATTGATCGACGGTGTAGCCGCGCTTCATCCGTTTGAGCATCTCGTCACAGCCCGACTGGGCCGGCACATGCAAGTATTGCGCGACCTTCGGCAGATCGCGCACCGCTTGCAGCAGGTCGTCGGTCATGTCGCGCGGGTAGTTGGTGACGAACTTGATCCGCAGGATGCCTGCGGTGTCGTGGATCAGTTCGAGCAAATCCGAAAGTCGGAAGAGTTTGCCGTCTTGCGTGTGCTTGTAACTGTTGACCGTTTGCCCCAGCAGCGTGACCTCTTTGACCCCCTGCTGAGCGAGCAGCTTCACTTCGTGAGCAATCTCACGAGGCGGGCGGCTTTGCTCCGGCCCGCGAGTCATCGGCACGACGCAGTAGGTACAGAACTTGTCGCAGCCGATCATGATTCGGACGAATGCCTGAAACGGCGTCGGCCGCATTTCGGGATCGCGAGCGGGGTCGTAGCTTTCAAAGCTGCTCGCCACTTCATCGCGCGAACCTTCTTTGCGATCGAGACTGACGGCGATCCGACGGCCTCGGTCGGAACGTGCTTCGTCAACGAGCCGCGGAATCTCTCGGAGTTGACCGGTGCCGACAACCAGATCGACGTGCGGGGCGCGATTGAAGATCAGCTCTTGATCCTTCTGGGCCATGCAGCCCATGACGCCGATGACCTGGTTGGGACGTGCTCGCTTGCTGAATTTCAGCCGGCCAAGCTGGCTGTAGATTTTGTGCTCGGCGTGGTCGCGCACGCTGCACGTGTTGAACAGGATCGTGTCTGCTTCTTTGACATCGCTGGTCAGTGAGTAGCCTTGCTGGCGCAGCGCGGCAACGACCAACTCGCTGTCGAGCATATTCATCTGGCAGCCGACAGTCTCGATATAGAGCTTGCCGTTATGGATTTGTTCGGGAGCAGTCATGGGGGAGTGATATCAGAATTGAAGTGGATCAGCGACTGAACTCGGAAGTCTCTCAATCCGCCCAATTCTCAACCTTGAGTTCGGGAACGCGGCTGAAGTCCGCCAAGTTGCGAGTCACGACGGTCGCATCGTGCATCAACGCAATCGCCGCGATCCGCAGATCGTTGGCTCGGACTCCCAACTTCAGAACCCGAAGGATTTCAAAGCGGTCAATCGCCGACTCGAAAAAGGACAGCAACCGAAACTGATTCAACTCCACGACAGTCTCAATCAAATTGTCGTAGGCACGGGCCAATTGTTCGCGGTTCCGTTGCCTGCGGAGCAATGTATACCAGCCGGTCAATTGCTCATCGACCGTAATCGCCGTGGTCGCCAAGGTGTTGAGCGACTGTTGCAACATCCGCTGGACGACCACCGGATGTCCGTGCTGATAGAGCGACAAGGAGTCCGTATCCAGAACATACAGGCTCATGGCAATCCGGCTTCCACGTCACATTTCCGACGGTATTCCTCGATGGCCTCTTGCCACTCATCGAACAACGGATCGTCCTTGAGGCTGCCCGCGAATCGAGCCAGCGGATGCTCGGCTGCTGGAGGCGATTCCACTCGCACGATCACCGCATCGGCGGGCAGGACCGACGAGAATCGTTCACGCCACAATAGCAATGATTCTTCCGCCGAAGCTCCCTCAACGGCAAACGACTGGATCGACGCACTTTTCGCGCGAAACCGGTTGCCGGGAAGTCGCTCGATCACGACGGGAACTTGCATGATGGGCCTCTCATTTCATTCGACGTTTCAACCGCCTGCGTCGTGAAAGCACCCTAAGATCGCCAATTGGGCGGGGCAAGTCTTTCTACTAGTCACGGACGCGTTCGATGTACTCGCCGGTGACGGCGTCGATCCGGACTTTCTCGCCGGCGGCGACGAAGGCGGGGACTTGGATTTCGGCTCCGGTTTCGACGGTCGCGGCCTTGGTCACGTTGGAGGAGGTGTTACCGCGGACGGCTGGCTCGGTGTAGGTGATTTCGAGCGTGACATGCTGCGGCGGCGTGAACGAGATCAGGCGGTCGTTCCAATACATCAGTTGGCAGAGGCTGCCTTCCTTGATGAATCGCAGAGACTCGGCACAGGTCTCTAGCGGCAGCGAGTGTTGCTCAAAGGTTTCGTTGTCCATGAAGACGTAGCCGTTGGCGTCGCGATACGAATAGACGCCGTCGCACTTGCGCACGTCGGCACCTTCGAGACCGTCGCCACTCTTGTAGGTCTTGTCGAGGTACGTCCCCTTGAGCAAGTTCCTGAGCCGCGTGCGGTAGAGGGCTTGGCCTTTGCCCGGCTTGACGAATTCGAGGCCGACCATGTCGCAGGGCTCGCCATCGACGATGACTTTGATTCCCTTCTTGAAGTCACTGGTGCTGATGTTGGCCATTGGTCTTTCTCGGAGAAGCGGATAGTGTGCGTGTCGTAGCTCGACTCTCTGAGTCGAGCGTTTTTTCGGGAATCTCGGCTCAGAGAGCCGAGCTACGAAGCCCCGCAAAGGGGCGGGTTTATAGCGGGGTCGCGAGGTTGGTGTCGAGCATGGTTTCGGGAAATGTCAGCCTCGCGGAACGGCTCTTGATCGAGCCTTCAGACGTTGCCTCGCCACCTGTGCGAGATGATTGGCGACGCTCGCTGGCCGACGCGATTCGCGACCCCGACGAGTTGCTTGCGAGGTTGGGATTAACGGCGACCGGCTGTCGGCTCTCGGCGGTCGGCCGGAAATTTCCGATGCTGGTGCCAGAGAGCTTTTTCAATCGCATGCAACCGGGAGACATCCACGACCCACTCTTGCGACAAGTATTGCCGTTCGCCGATGAGGACGAAGCCGTTCCTGGTTTCACACTCGATGCGCTGGAGGAAGCGACGTTCCGTAAGGCCCCCGGCTTGTTGCACAAGTACGCCGGCCGAGCGTTGCTGGTGCTCACCGGAGCTTGTGCCGTGCATTGCCGCTATTGTTTTCGGCGGCATTACCCGTACTCGCAGGAACCGAAGCGGCTCGACGATTGGGAGCCGGCGTTTGCGGCACTCGAACAGGATGAGTCGATCCACGAGGTGCTGCTCAGCGGCGGCGATCCGCTGATGCTGACCGACGAACGCTTGGTTGCCGTCGTGCGGCGACTCGAACAAATCAAACATCTGCGTCGGCTGAGATGGCATACTCGACTGCCGATCGTGCTGCCGAATCGAATTACCTGGGAATGGCTCGACCTGCTGACCTCGTCGCGGCTGACGCCGATCGTTGTCGTCCACGCGAATCATCCCCGCGAATTGATCGGTGACTGCGCAGCGGCGTTGCAACGACTGACACAAGCGGGAGTGCTGACGCTCAATCAAGCGGTGCTGTTGCGCGGGATCAACGACACGGCGGATGTGCTCGTGGAGTTGAGCGAGCGGCTGATCGAACTGGGCATTCGGCCGTATTATTTGCATCAACTCGACCGCGTCGCCGGCACGGCTCACTTCGAGGTTTCTGCTGACGTCGGACGCCAATTGATGGTCGAACTGCGCGAACGACTGCCCGGCTATGCCGTTCCTCAATACGTCCAAGAAGTGCCGGGAGCGGCCTTCAAAGTTCCACTGACCTGATCGTAGCGACGGGGTCGGGAGTCTTTTTCATGCCGCGAGGTCTCGATCTGCGACGTTGCCACCGACATCGTGCGGCATGAAAAAGACTCCCGACCCCTTCCAGGTTCATTTCTCACAACTGTCCGCTGGCGAACTGTCGCGATATCTTCATTCGAGACCTTGCCGACCCCGCCGAGATAACCGCCATGATGCCATCTCTCACTACCGCTGGCTTCCCCTCCGTCCGTCTGCGACGCCTGCGATCAAATCCGCGACTGCGAGACCTCGTCCGCGAAACAGAACTCAATCCGCGCGACTTCATCCTGCCGTTGTTTGTGCGGCACGGACAGAACCAGCGTGTGCCGATCAAGTCGATGCCCGGCCACGATCAAATGACGGTCGATCATCTGCCGCGTGAGATCAACGAGATTGCGTCGCTGGGCATTCCAGCGGTGATCTTGTTCGGCATCCCAGAACACAAAGACGCGGTCGGCAGCGACGCCTACGATCCCAACGGCGTCATTCAACAAGCGGTGCGAGCGATCAAGGCAACTCGATCGGACGTGCTGGTCATGACGGATGTCTGCTTCTGCGAGTTCACCGATCACGGCCACTGCGGCATCGTCAACGAGAAGCACGGACACACCGACGTCGATAACGATGCGACGCTCGGCATCCTTGTTAAAGAAGCGGTCGCACAGTGCCAGGCGGGAGCGGACTTGATCGCCCCCAGCGGCATGATGGACGGCATGATTGCCGCGCTGCGGTCCGGACTCGATGCCGCCAACTTTGAGAACATTCCGATCATGAGCTACGCGGCGAAATATGCCTCGGCGTTTTACGGACCGTTCCGCGATGCGGCCGAAAGCGCTCCGCAGTTTGGCGATCGCCGCAGCTATCAGATGGATCCGGCCAACGCGGCCGAAGCTCTGCGCGAAGTCGCGCTCGATGTCGCCGAGGGAGCCGACATTCTGATGGTCAAGCCGGCGCTCAGTTATCTCGACGTGATTCGTCGAGTGAAGCAGGCGCACCCGGAGATTCCGCTGGCGGCATACAACGTCAGCGGCGAATTCTCGATGGTCAAAGCCGCCGCCGCGAACGGCTGGATCGACGAACAACGCATCGCACTCGAAATCCTGACTTCGATCAAGCGCGCGGGTGCCGACATGATTCTGACGTACTTTGCCAAAGACGCGGCTCGATGGCTCAGCTAACGCATTCCCGTTTCGCCAGAACGTAAAGTCTCCGCGAATTACCTGGGAAGAGGTTGCAAAAGTTGACGGGACATTCCGGTTGTTCCACGCTTGAATCCGGCCTGAAACTTACAAGTGGTCCGAGACACTTGTTGCCAACCTACACCGCTGTTTTAATCAACCCGCTCATTTGCCACCGTCCGAAAGTCGCTCATACTGGTGAGGCTTCGGCGATTTCTTGCTCGGGAATTCACGGCGGTGTGGCTTCGGTGCATTCATCCGTGGATGACTTAATGGCACGCAGACCTCAGGATGACTTCCCCAATCTGATTATCAACATCGCCTCTCTTTTGTCAGGAGACATTCCATGCCCCGACTACGTCAACATTCGGTCCGAACTGTTTGGCATTCAATCCGCGGTGGATTGTGCGGAATCGCATTGCTTCTTTGGTTAAGCGTGAATCCCGTTGCCGCACAGAATTGGGGAGGAATTGAGTTGGGGGGCGAAGGAATCAAGCTGGTTATTGGCAACTTCGAAAAGGGCGAATTTCGAGCGAAGAATCTCGAAAAAGCGGCCACCCGAAACATTGGTCTATCCGGAGCGGTCGTCGATAAAAAAACTTTTCAAGAAGGTGCCATCGCGGAAGCCGTAGGCATTGTTAAGGAGTTTCTCAATGAGTTGAAAAACCAACAGGTTCCGCCAGAAAACATTCGAATTGTCGTTAGCAGCGGGCTGGCCGGTGCCGCGGGCGACGCCTTGAAAAGCTTGCAGCAGGAGATCCTCGAAAAGACGGCGATCAACGTCGATGTGATTCAAGGGAAGGACGAAGCCCAATTTACGTTTTTAGGGGTTGCTCCGAGTGATCCGGTGGAGCGTGACGGATCGCTCTTGGTCGACGTCGGAGGTGGCAATACCAAGCTCGCCACCGCAATGGCTGATCCGGGAACCGTCCCCTTTGGAGCACGGACGCTCGCAGACGCTCGCAAAAAAGACAGCGTTCAAAGCGCCGATGACCAAGCCCGAAAGAACACCGCGGAAACGCTCGGAGCGATCTTCAAGAAACGCGAAGAAACCAAGCCCAACGAGGAAGCGATCAAGACGGTGTTCTTAACCGGTGGCACAGCCTACATCACGGCGACTTTTCTGCGTGCTCAGCAAGTGGGCCAAAACCCAACCGGCAAGCTCACACTTCCCATAGCAGAGATCAAAGCGTTTAGTGAATCGCTTCAGAACGCCGCTTCGATCGCGGACGTGTTCGATGCCCGTCTTCCCAAAGGGGCTCCCGACGATGCCGTCGTCGCAAATTACATACGCGCGAAAGGGATCTACGATCTCGATCGACTTCGAGCCGGTGCCTGGATGCTGAGTTCGACCTTGGAATACGTTCAATTGAAATATCCCAACGTCAAAGAAGTCGTGTACGACGGCAACGGCCTGTTCGCCTGGATGAAGGGGTATCTTCAGAATGCCAAAAAGAAAGCTGATGGACCTACGACGTCGGATGTCATTGATCAACTCAAGAATTCCGGGAGGACTACGGAGTCAAAGTTACAAGATATTCGAATCGGCTTAGAGGGCATCGCGACTCTCGATAAGAACCTCGCCGACAGGTTCCAGAAACTTCAGGACCAATTGACCGTTCTGGAGAAGCTGACTTCTGCCGAGCTTCAGTTGACGAAAATCGCCGGATCATTGGAAAAAAGCAGTTCCACAAGCCTGACAAAAGAGGATCTCCAAAACACAGAGAAGGCACTTGTGGCGGCGCTCGCCAGGATCAATCTGGCAACCGCAGGGGCGGGAGCGGGACCAATGCCGACATCTCCAGGCAATCCGTTACTGATGCGGATGGGGGACGCACTTTATCAAGACGGAGTTCAGGCGTATCAACGCCGCGCATGGGCCGGGGCCTTAGCGTTCTTTCAGTTATCCGTGGAACAGACGCCGAATGACCCTCTTGTCTGGTATCACAAGGCCATCGTCGAACTGACGTTGAATGACTGTGTCGCAGCGGAAGACTCGATTCGAACAACGGCGCGCCTCTTGAATGCTTCGCGATTGAATGAAACCGCGCTGTCCCGATCGTTGGAACACGCACAGGGTTCCGCCAGACAGCGGGCCGAAAAAATGCTCCGGCTCGCCATGACCAAGCATTTTTCAGAGCCCAAGTAGGACTTCCGCAGAGCCGTGCCTCCGGTGCGACGCCGCTGCGATCGCGCAACCTGACAAGTGGATGCCGCCTCAAGAAGGTTGAACGTGCCAGACTCTCCCCCAAAACTTGGATGCTTCTTCGTCCGACGTGGCAACGGGGAGGCTGGTGCATCCACCTCCCTCAAGCGTCGATCGTACTCCGCGCACGAGATTCGCGAAGTCCGCCGGAGCGGTGACGACTCTCTTGAGGTCTCAAGCGATGGCCTGACATGGAGCAGCGCATCCAAACTGGCGCGATTGGCTCCAGAGCTGGAGTTCGACGTTTTTTTGAGTTGCGACAGTCGTGACTACAAAACCGCCAAACAGATCCACGACATCCTTCAAGACAAGCTCAAGCTCAAAGTGTTTCTCTGCACGGAAGAATTGCGTCAGACTTCGAACTTCAAAACGGTACTCAAGAACGCGATCTTGAAGTCACACGCTCTAGTGCTGCTCGCGTCTAAGTTTTCCCTGTCTGATGAAAAACTAGAGAAAAAGAAACCGTATTGGGTTTACGACGAAGTCGCGCTGGCACACGAGGCCGATCGCTCCGTCATCCCCTTTCGAATTGATAACGACAATTCGGCAAAGCGTGACTCAACACTCGCCTTCGAACTTCGAGACCATCAGTGGATCGAAGGTCCAAAATGGCAAGACAACATTGAGAAACTCGTCGAGTTCATTGTCGATCAGAAAGTGTCGGTCGCCTGGTTCCGAAAATTACTGAAGTCCGTGTTGCGGCGCGGCCAAAAACTCGGACTCTCAACGTTGCAGTTCACTGCGATTGCAACGATCGCGGCAGTTCTCATTGTGGGGGTATTCTTGGCACTCCTGCCACAGATTATCGACAGGTTTTTCCCAAAACCGCCCGCGGTCCCAACGCCCACCGCCGCGATGGTGAGTTATTCGGGCAAGGGGACTTACCACGCTCACTGGTTTGACCCGGCGACCAAAACACGGATCCCCAAGAGTTATCCGGGCATGCTGGGAACTGAGTCCGATGAATTGCGAAATCTTTTATCGTTAATCGTTGATACTCAACCAACGTCGGCGGCGCGCAAGGTCAAGGATCAACTCAAAAACGATCTGCGGCTGGAGACAACCAACAATGTTTCGGGAGTGATCTCGGCGGATGCCTTTGAATCGCAGGCCCCCAACAGGCAACATATTTTGCAGAGGATCGGCAACCTGCTGGCTCCGTGTCTGTCGACCGATTTCAACGCGCCAGACCCCTCCGACTATCTGATTCTGCGAGTCGACAGGAAGCAGGCGATGCTGGCGTGGAATGAAAGTGCCGGACCGGCCGCAAGCGAAACCTTCCTGGAGTTTCATCTCGCGTTTGACAAACACGACGGCATCGCGTCGATTGAAGAACTCAACAAGGCCTTTGAAAAATTCATCAAGAGCCGGGCGGCATGGAAGGACGGCGAACTGTTGGAGCGCCGGATGATCTTACTTTGTGGCGAGATCCCGCGATTGCTGACACAAATGGACTGCGTCGCAAACAGTGAGCGTGAGCTACGCAACCAAATCTCCGGAAAGAGCGGCGTGCTTTCGCTGGGAAAGCCGACTTCGCTCGCGATGCTGGATCAATGGTGCGGTGTGTCCCTGAGAGACGAAGTAAAAGGGACGGAACTCCGCGGAACAGTCCGAGCCCACGTCGAAAAGTTGACCAAGGAAATCGACCTGATCAAGGGTTATGAACCTGACGTCAAACGCTTGGAGCAACTCGCGGAGGAACTCAAAAACCTGGACTTGAAAGACAGGGCCGACACTCCACTTGTCGACTCATTCGTGATCTTGTCGAAGTTGCTCGACACGTTGCTCTTCGAGGATCGCGGAAAGATCGACCGCCACCGCGAAGTTATCGTCGTCCCATTTATCGAGTAAACGAACTCGATGAATCGAGTCACGACGAGCAAATTGCTCAGCCTTCGAGGCCATTCATGCGGCCGTTGCTGTCGCCGAACGATTCGGTTTTCGCGTCCATGCGATCGAAGCAAGACAAGAACAAATTGTTGAGCGGCGTTTCCTTCTCGATCTGGATGAACCGCCCCGGCTTCACCGAACCGCCGCCCCGCCCGGCCAGGATGATCGGCAAGTTGTGATGTGAGTGCGCGTTGCCGTCGCCCAGTCCGCTGCCGAAGAAGACAAGGCTGTGATCGAGCAGTGTCCCTTCCCCTTCTTTGACCGACTTGAGTTGTTGCAGGAAGTACGCGAACTGCTCCATCTGAAACTTGTCGATCTTCTTGAGCTTCTCGACTTTGTCCGCCTCGTTGCGGTGATGCGACAACTCGTGATGCCCTTCGTTGACGCCGACCGACGGGTAGGTCTTGTTGCTTCCCTCATTCGCGACCATGCAGGTGATGACGCGCGTGGTATCGGTGCGGAACGCGAGCATCATCAGGTCGTACATCAACCGCAGATGCTCGCGGCCGTCCTTGGGGATCCCCTTGGGAATCTCGTAATCCGGTCGCGAGTTCTTCGCTTGAACTTCGGCTTGCTCGATGCGCGTTTCGATCTCGCGCACGCTGGTGAAGTATTCGTCGATCTTCTGCCGGTCGGTCTGACCAAGCTTCTCTTTGAGCTTGGCTGCGTCGCCAGCGACGACATCGAGCACGCTCTTGCGATACGCCGCTCGCTTCGCGCGAACTTGCGGATCGTTCTCTTCGCCACCGAACAGTCGCTCGAAGACCAGACGCGGGTTGATCTCTTTGGCCATCGGCGTCGATTCGGACTTCCACGAGATCGTGTTCGAGTACGCGCAGCTATACCCCGAATCGCAATTGCCCGATGAGCGTCCCGGTTCGATGCCGACTTCCAGCGACGGCATCCGCGTGAGATGTCCGATCTTCGACGCGATCCATTGATCCGCGGACATGCCGACCTTGATGTTCGCCCCTGCCGTCTTCACCGGATGTGCCCCCGTCAGCAAGCTGGCCGCCGACCGAGCATGATCTCCCGGCCCGTCCCCTTTGGCCCGGCCGTTGTCCTGAGCCAATCCGCTGATGACCAGCAGGTCGCTCTTCAGTGGAGCCAGTGCTTCGAGCGACTCGACCAACTCAAAGCCTTCACCCGGCGTCTTCGGAAACCACGCCGACTGAATCACACCATTCGGCTGAGACACAAACGCCATGCGCGTCGGAATGCCCTTCCCGGCCGCTGCCGCTTTCTCCGCCGCAACCCCTAAAACATGAGTCGCCAGCATCGAGTCGAGTACCGGCAACGCGACAGCAGCACCCAAGCCGCGGAGAAGCATCCGGCGAGACAACAATCCCGAACCGGCGAAAACTCGTTGGGTGGCTCGCTGAGCCGAGGTGATCGAGTGAAAGGTTTGCGTCATGGCGAACTCCGTGATCAGTGCTCGAAACCGGCTGAAAATGCTATCGACGGCGCGGCACTCAGAGTATTCCAAAACATGCTCTCTCCAGCCACCTCCTGGCCAATCGAAAGTCCCGCTCGCTCTGATTATTCTGCCAGCAACGAATGAACTGCCGATCGTTGTTGCAGAGCGGTTCGCAAAGGAGGACTCGTGCCGGGCACTTTGGATTCCACGTCATCCAGTCTGCTGAATGGTTTGAAAGCGCTCGACGACGGGGCGTGGCGTCGGCTGGTGCTGATTTACGGGCCGCTGGTCGCGAAGAACATTCGCCGCCGGGGAATTCCGGTGCGTGACATTGAGGACTTGGTTCAGGAAGTTTTCCAGCGTGTGCATCGCGGCATCGGAACGTTTCGCAAAGATTCGTTTCGAGGATGGCTGACGACGATCGCTCGTTCGGTGGTCATCGACCATTGCCGCAAAGTGAGTGATCAGCCCAACGTCACCGGCGGCAGCGACCATCGGCAGTGGCTCGATCAAGTTCAGGCGGACGAAAGCCTCGATGAAGACGAGTTCCCCTGGAGCGAGGTCTATCAACGGGTCCGGCAAGTCATTGAATCGAAATTCGACCGAGTCACCTGGCAGTACTTTTGGGAAACCGTCGTGGAGAATCGCTCGGCCGAGGAAGTCGCTCGCGAGCACGGCGTTTCCAAATGGGCTGTGTACAAGGCGAAGAAACGGGTGATCGAGCAAATCAATTTGGAAATCGGCGAGTTGCCCGATTGAGCCGCTCGTGAATGTCCAAGACTTTCGTTCTTGATAACTGGCGGTGTCCGCTGGCGACACCGGTTTTCTCCTGCTCGTGATTGTGAGAGCGTGCATGTCGGAGCAGCCGTGTCCCGACGAACGAGGATTCGACGAGTTGCTGCGAGGTCAATTGACCGTCGGGCAAACGGCGGAGATTGAACGGCACGTCGAGTCCTGCCCCCGCTGTCTGGCCGAACTGGAACGGATCACGACTCCCGCGCAACCGTGGATCGACGACTTCCGTCGATTCGCCAGTACCGCCAGCGAAACACCAATCAACTTCCAAAAAGCGTTGGATCGAATCGGCGAACTCTCCAGAGAGGCTCGGAGGGACGCGACCTCACCGGTGACTCAACGGATCATCGAAACGAACCGGATTGCCGATTACGACTTGCTCAGTGAGCTTCGTCGCGGTGGCATGGGGCGAGTCTTTCGGGTGCGGAGCCGATCCACGTCTGAAGTTTTCGCGTTGAAGATCCTGACTCCAGAACGGCTGCCACGGACAGAATCTGTCGAGCGATTCCAGCGTGAGATTCGCTTGCTGCGCGAACTGCGGCATCAACAAGTGGTGCGAGCGATCGACTCTGGATTGTGGCGTGGCGTGCCATTTGTCGTCATGGAGTTTCTCGACGGCATCGACTTGGATGAGTTGATCCGCCAACGTGGTCCGCTGGCTGTGCCCGACGCGGCGGAACTGACTCGGCAGATTGCGTTGGGGCTGCGATACGTCCACGAATTGAAGCTCGTGCATCGTGACGTCAAGCCGTCGAACGTCATGTTGACGGCGGATCGAGTCTGCTTACTCGATTTGGGATTGGCTCGCGTGGCAGAAACCGATTGGGATCTGACCGGGCCGACAATGACTGGCGAGGCGTTGGGAACACTGCGATACGCGGCACCCGAACAATTGAGCCGCGCTCACGCGGTCGATTCACGAGCCGACCTCTATGGCCTGGGAGCAACGCTGCTGTGGCTGCTCACTGGCAGACCACCATTCGCAGATGCCGACCCGCGTGAGGTCTGGCAGCGCAAACTCAGCGAACCGATCGCCAGTGATCCGTCGCTCGATCAACTTGTCATGCGAGTCGACTCCGACGTGTTAGCGCTGTTGCGCCGGCTGCTGGCTCGATCGCCGGAAGACCGTCCGAATTCCGTAGATGCTGTGCTGCATGAACTGGAACGCTTCTCGGCGGGCCATCAGGTCGGCGAGTTGGCTCGAGCGGCGATTTCAACTCGCACTCCAGTGCGTGACGAAACCACCGCGCGGCCGATCTCGGTCGTGATGACCGTGTTGGAGAACGAACCGCGCGGCATGAATACGGTCGTGCGAGCCGCGGCAGTGATTGGATTCCTCCTGGTCGCAGCGTTCTTATCCTTTGCGGCTTTTCGGCGCGGTGATGTGGTGGATGCGTCTCACCTCGCACCGAAGCGAAACCCGTCGGCCACAAGCTCGACGACGACCCAAACCGCAACTCAAAAGTCGATGCCGCCAACTAAGCGCGGCTGGCAGGGTTGGTCAGTCAACGCGCCACCACCGGCGATCGCTCCGTTTTCCGCCGACCAGGCCGCGCAGCATCAGGCCGATTGGGCGAACAACCTGAGCGTTCCGGTCGAGTTCACGAATTCGATCGGTTTAACGCTCCAATTCATCCCCCCAGGTGAGTTTGAAATGGGTGCTACGGCAGAAGATGTTGAACTCATGCGCCAGTACAAGGAGGCCGCCGCCGGCCGCTCCGACGAATGCCTGAAAAGCGAGCTTCCACAACATCGAGTCGTGCTGACTCAGCCGTTCTACCTGGGCCGCTTCGAGGTCACTCAGTCACAGTTTGAATCGGTCATGAAGCGAAACCCTGCGCTGTTCGCCAAATCGGGAACGGAGCCCGAACTCGCCGCCAAGGCCGCAGGCTTGGACACGTCGCAGCATCCGGTTGAAAGCGTCAGCCGCAGCGACGCCGCCGAGTTCTGTACCAAGCTCAGCGAGAAGGAAAAACTCCAGCCGAACTATTTCCGCGCGGGTGATGAGATTACCCAATTGAAAGGAACGGGGTATCGCCTGCCGACCGAGGCGGAATGGGAGTTCGCCTGCCGCGCCGGCACTGTGACACCCTACTGGAGCGGTTCGCATGAGGCCGACGCTCAGCGAGTGGGTTGGGTCGATGCCAACTCCGACGGCCGCACACATGCGGTCGGTGAATTATCGTCGAACCCGTTCGGTCTCCATGATATGCACGGAAATGTCTTTGAATGGATCCACGATCAATGGAGTGCGGAAGACTTCAGTCGTTTCCTCAAGGTGAGCACGATCAATCCGGTATTCAACGGGTCCGACAATCGGCTCTACGGAACGCGAGGCGGAAGTTGGCGAACATCAAGGCCCTTCTGCCGCTCGTCGCTACGAGTCGGATTCGACTTCACGATGAACGTCGATAACACGGGCTTCCGCGTCGCACTTCCCATCGACGCAGTTCGGCAAGCTCTGCGAGCCAAGCCGAAAGAGTCTGTCGAGCTTGGTTCGGAGCGAAAGTAGCCGAGTCACTCCGTGACTCAAACTGTCCGGTCACGGAGAGGCTGTGAAAGAATTGGTAGCTGAACTCGCCAGAGTTCAGTTTTCTCGGCGAATTCTGAAGTCTGGCGACTTCAGCTACCAAAAAGTTCACAGCCTCGGAGTGACCGGGCCACTTTGACGCTGACCGCCCCTGCATTTCTGCCGCAACATCGCGATTGGGCCGCTGTTGCACGCTAATTGGCAACGCTGCTTGCACGCGATGTCCAACGCTTTCGTTCTTGTTCTCGGACGGACTTCAACGCGAACGATGCCCCGACCGATTCGGCGGGCCGTTGGGCTTGTGCGAATCGACAAGGGACAACATGGCCATTCAGATTCGTTGCTCCTGCGGATATTTGTTGCGAGTCAGAGATTCGGCAGCGGGGAAGAGTGTCGAGTGTCCCGAATGCTTCCTGCCGGTGGACGTGCCGCCGTCGAAGAAGGCCACCCTCGCGAAAAGCGACGATTCCGAACCGGACTTCGCTGCCGCCGCCGCGATGGCTCGTGAGTGCGAGTTCGTGGATGAAGACATCGAACAGGCTCAGCGCGAGGAGATCGGCGAGTTGGCGGATAAACCCGCGCAGTGTCCGTGGTGTGGTGAGCGTGTCGCGCGAGCCGCGCCCCGTTGCTCGCATTGCAAGACATCGTTCCGAAAAGGCCCCTGTGCTCAATGCGGCGTGACGAAAAGTTCGTGGCAGCACTGCGACTGCGAGGCTCGTCCTGTGATCTGGGGCGACGGTGAGTTTGCAGCGCTCTGCACTCACTGCGGCCGGGAAATTCGCACGCGACAACTCGGTGAGACCTCGTGCCCTTGGTGCGCCACTGCGGCGTTGCTTCGACGGCGAAGTCGTCCCGGCTCGACGCCCCCTAAAAACGACTCGCAGCGGATCGCCGAACTGGGACTCATTGAAAAATCGCTCGACCGGCAGGTGGCCAGCGCGAAGAAGTCCGCGCCGGGCGGCGGCGGACTGCTGTTGAAGGCCGTCGTCGGTGGAGTCCTGTTGGGTGACTTGGGGGTCGCGATTGGAAGTTACTCACACAATCAAAGCCAAGCCGCCCACGCCGCTGAGACGGGACTGTATGAGGCTCAGTCCGACTCCAGCTCCGCCATGTCGCTCGCAAAACGTCTCGCGAATGAGAAACAGGCCCGCAAGGACGGACGACTCGGATGGAAGGATTCCGACGACACGCAGAAGACGGCCAAGGTGGTTCTTCTGATTCTCGGCGCGATGGGCCTGTTGTTGTTTTTGATCCTGGCGGCTGTGGCCGTAACCAGGTAGCCCTGTGAGGTGTGTTGTGCCCACAAAACCTGTCTGTCGTTGCGGCCATGAACTGCACATTCCCAAGACGCTTGGTGAGAACCAACGTCTGACGTGCTCGGAATGCGGGCGAGTGATTCGCGTACTTCGCAAGACAACAAAAGCGGAGCATTCCACGGAAGACGGCGACGACGATTGGTTGGACGGGTTGTCCGAGGCGGAAGGTCGCGGCCAAATCGTCGCGGTCCAGAAGTGGAAGTGTGTGAAATGCGGTAAGGTCGTGGTGGTAAGCGATGACGAACCTTCACCCGAATCGTGCGACGACTGCCAGGGAGTTCTCAAGCCGCTTCAGAAGGGAGCCCCGGCTCACGAAGTCGCGCGGACCAAGCGGCAAGCGCGGCGGGAGCGCCAGCGGACTCGCGCGGGATGGGAGACGGTGCGGCGCGGGTTGAATGTCATGTACTTCAGCTCCATGGCGCTCTTCTTCGTGCTCTTGGTCGCGCTGGCTCTGTCGTCAGCGGTGCTTGGGTTTGTGGTCTATGCGTATTTCGCGCGGCACGTTGGGCCGCTGTTGGCTGCCATTCCGACTCTGATGCTCGCCTGCCTGGTTCTCTTGCTCCTGCTGGCCGGTGCTCGGCTGGTCGCCGAGGAGTACTTCTGGGACGCAGTGGGGTTCATCGGCGCGAATGTCTTCTTCGTCATGTGCCTGATGTTCTATCCGTGGATCGCCGGACCGACTCTGGTTTTGTTGCTGGTGCTGGTTCCGTTGATCAGTCTGGCGCTGTTGACTGGCTTTGGCATGTGTTGCGCGGCTCCAAGCGAATCCTCCAGCCGCATCTGGATCGCCAGTTCGACCGGATGCCTGCTCGCGGCGGTCAGCCTGTTCATCACGGCTCAGGCGATGGCCGCCAAGCCGCTCTCGGGAGGCAAACTGCAGGAAGCCTTGGCGTTGCCTTTGTTTCTGTATCTGACCAAAGGTGCGGAGTTGTCCGGTTTCGTAGGTCACTTGTCGTTCGCGTTCTTCCTGCGTGACATCGGAGCGTTCTTCAAGGACCGGTATCTCCCGGAGATCGCCATAAAATACATCGTCTTTCAAGTCGCCACGTTCACCATCAGTTCGATGCTGGGAGCCAGCATCGTCTTCGAGAAAAAGCCCGATCCCTGGCTGATCCTCACGGTCTTCGGGTTTCACCTGATTCAGTCCGTCATCACCGTCGGCTGGTTCATGTACCTCACCCGTTCGACGGCGGACTGCATTGAGAGTTGAGTCATGCGACTCGCACATGATCGACACAATGAGCAATTGAAATGCGAACCAACTTCGCTTGAGACATGGTCGTCCCATTTGGTGCTCAATGCATTGAATAAGAAGAACTCGTCTTTCGCCCCCACAGGGAGAACCTCTGATGTCACCGGAGTCCAATGCGCCACGTCCGCGCCGGTCAGATGCCACGCCTAAAAAAGCTCGTGGTCAACCGAATCGAACCTCACCGGCGGCACGGTCCAAAAAGAAGGAAGAGGAAACGAGGACTCAGATCGGTCCGATTGCGTGCTACGTTATCGGCACGCTGGTGACCACCATCATCAGCGTACCGTGTGCGCTCGCGTTGGCGTCTCCAAACTCAGTGGGCAATGCCATCGGGATGACGATTATGCCTCTGCTGGTGCTTCCTGCATTTGGAATTGTCTTGGGGTTCATGGCCGGCGGCCACTCCGAAGATCCACAGGCACTCGAACGCACCGTGCTCACAGCGTCGTCGTATGGCGACGGATTGGGTGGCGTAGTTGCTGGCGTAGGGATTCACCTCGCCATCACTCCGTTCGCGATGTTTCTCCTCTTCATTCCGCAGATCTACATCTGGGCCTACCGCCCCCTGCTCAGGCTCTTTGGGATCGAAGTGGTTGGGGACATTTACAACCGCTTCGGCTTCAAACTCACGGTCGGCAGAAAGCGAAAGACACAGAAGGTTGCAGTCTGCACAAGCTGCCGGAACGAAGTCCCCTCCGACAAGTCTCGCGTTGGCTTCTATCAAGATTGCCCGCACTGCGAGACGGCCTTCAAAGTCGACAAGCTCCAGCCGTCAGCGGAATCACAAAAGGCGGCCGCGAGAGCCGAAGCTTCGCAAGGGGTCGTGGCCGGAGTCGTCGCTAATGCGGCACTTTGGGGGCTCGTGGTCGCGTTGCTGATTGGAGTGAAAAAAGCTGGTGATCGCGCGGCCGCACTTCAACAAGCATTACCGCCAGCCGCGCCGGTTGCTGACGCGCGACCGCAGAATGCGCAGGCTCCCGTTGGCGATCCAGCGGTGATCGCGCCTGCCGAGCCGAATCCAGACGCCAACCACCAACCCTTCGGCGAACACGCGGACGTCGTCATGGCAGTCGCCATCTCTCCGAACGGTCAACTGTGCGCGTCGGCCGGCGCGGATCGACGAGTGATGGTGTGGGAGGTGGCAAACCGAATCCGCAAGCACGACTTCGGGCCGGTCGAGGACAAGGTACTGGATCTCGTCTGGTCGCCGGATGGTCAACAGATCGCGTGTGGTTTGGGAAACGGCCATCTCGCTTTGGTTTCCGTGCCAGGAGGTGAAACCCAACCGCTCTCCGTGACAGGGCTTCAGCAAGCGACGGCCATCGCGTTTCACCCGAATGGGAAAGAGCTGTTCTGTGCCGGAATCGAAGGAGTGATTCGCCAGATCCGGATCGAAACCGGTGAGGTCACTCACGAATGGAATGCCCACGCATTGAAAGTTCAGCAACTCGTTGTGAGCGCGGATGGCAGCCTGTTGGTCTCGTCCAGTTTGGATGGGACGCTGTTGTGCTGGGACATCGCCGCTGGTGAGCCACGACAACGATTGATCGGACATTCGGACGCAATTGCCGCTCACGATGTTTCTCCGGACGGACAGCGCGTGGTCTCGCTGCAACTGGATGGCGAATTAAGGCGGTGGGACGTTGAAACGGGTCGAACGCTCGATCGTTCGCCCACCGAATATCGAGTCGCCCGCGCGGCGCGATTCCTGCCGGCCCCCAACCGAGTCATCATCGTGACGGGAACCAAAGCGATCGGTGTCTTCGATTGGCGTGAAAGAAAGACCATCCTGCGCCGAGTGGCTCTGCACGATCATCTGTTGTCCGACGCGGCATTCACTCGCGACGACCCGCCGCAAGTCGTCAGCGGCGGGTTTGATCACAGAATTTTCTTGGCAAAGCTGGACACGCTGCCCGCTCCGAACGCGGACTCGCTGCCTGTCGCGGAAAAAGTCGCGCCGCGCGGACTGTGGCGTGAGTGGACGACCAATGTCGCCAATTCCTCATGGTGGGTCGATCCGCAGTCGAACCAGTTCCTAGCAGTCGCGCGGCAAACCAATCTGGAATACGACTCTCAGCGTCAAGAATCCGACTTGAAGATCAATGAAGCTTCAGTATTGCGAGGCTGGCGTGCGGAATCCGGTCAACTCACAACGCTCGGCAGCGGCCTGGAGCTACCACACAACTTTCTCTATTCGGCCTCGACCAACGGTCGTCAGTTGGTAACCGCTGAAATGACTCGATTGGGACAAAATGCTGTTCAAGTACGTTTGTGGGAGCAAGACGCCAGCGGCCAATTGTCGAATGTGCGGCCGCTGGAGTTTCCGATTCACGATGTCCGGCTAACACCGATGGAAAAAGAGCAATTGAGTCCATCGGAATTGAGTCGCCTGGATGGCCGGGTTCAGAGATTCTTTCCTATCCGTTCCATCGTAGTCTCGCCCTCTGGACGATGGGCCGCGATCGGTACCAAAGAGCACACGATCTGCTTCTACGACCTTCAATCCGCAAAACTCGTGAGACAGTTCTTCGTGGCTGTTGATCGTAGGGATCCACTCAGAGAGAAAGTCTGGAATCCTCTCAGCCATCAACCGGTCTTCCTCTCCGACGAGGAATTTCTCGCCGGTGGATTCGTAATCAATACAACACGGCGCGAGTACGAGTTCGACAGGAATATCTCGGGCTTAAACTCAGAATCCTCGCGAGATGCAGACTTGTCCTGGGTCGTGGCGAGCGTGCCGGAACAGAGACGGCTGTTCGTCGCACAAGGACGTGAGGTTCGTGAACTTCGAGTACCGATTTTTGCAGACCCAATTCCGGCGTCTTCGGATTCACCCAGCCCACAACCCACTGGTCGCGACGCACGCAGAGCGATACCCCGCCCGCCGATGCCAGCTAAGAAAGCCACCAAGCCTGCGCCGACATCGACTCCCCAGCCCGCGCCTTTGTGGACTTTTCAACAAACAACCTCGGTCACGGCATTAGCGGTTTCGCCGGGCGGAACAATTTTCGCGACGGGCGAGGAAAGCGGTCAGTTGAATCTGTGGAACTTGGTCGAAGGCAAGCTGCTGAAGTCGGTGATGCTCGATGTTCGGCCGATTCGTCGCTTGGAGTTTATCAGCAATGGCGAGCGAATCGCGTCGGGCCACGAGGATGGGGCGGTCCGCATTTGGAATCTTGCCGAGTTCAACGATGGCTCGTAAGGCCATTTCTGGCTGGCAGAAGTCGTGACTTAATAACGGAAGTGCGAATGAGCGGAATGCGTACGACTGTGGCTGTGTCAAACAGTGTCGGAGGTCTCTCATGTCCCATGACGCCAACTCACATCGAACTCAATGCGATCAGTGTTTCACCCACACGAAGGTTGCCGCGGCCTTGATTGGAAAACGGATCAAGTGCCGCTCGTGCGGACACGTTTTCATCGTTGATCCACCACCACCGGAATTGAAAAAGTTCAAAGACTCGCCCATCGTCCCGCAACCAAAGCCACTTCCGACACCAGCAAACGACGGAACTGCTCCACAACAAACCACGGCCGCCAGCGTTCCCGACTTACGGATCACTCACCGTCCCGGACAATACACCCCAGAACGCAGGAAAAAACTGCCGAATTACGCACTCGCCGAGAACATCACACGCCACATCGCCACGGGCGCATCGGTCGCGCTCTTCTTCAGCATCGGATCCAGCTTCGCCCTTCTCCAAGACGATAAGGGGACGAGGAGAAACAACTTCGTGTTTTGTATTTCTCTGCGCTCTTCGCTCCTCTGCGGTGCAATGACTGCGATATTGCACCGCAGAGGAGCGAAGAGCGCAGAGGTTGTCGGTGCAAAAACGCGAACTCATTTATCCTCGTCACCTAAGTACGTTCGGTCCTATCGCGATGAAAATGGCCGACGAGTCAAAGTCTACGAAGCGGATGGAAAACCAAACGCGACGTTCGGAGATGCCATCCTGGGAGCACTTGGCTTGGGGGCGTGCGGATTCCTTTTGGGATGTCTGTTCGGCGGTAGTAAATCCTCACGGCGCTAACCACAATCATTCGATCTTGCCGTCACCGCGTCGCATCTGGAACGGTTCGCTGAGCACGATCTGCGAGATGAGCGTCGAGAACCGATAACCGTCGGCGGCATGTGAATCCAAAACTTTGTCGAGGGCGCAGCGATCGTAGTATTCGAGTCCACGGCCGATGGCATACGTCATCAGCTTTTCAGCCATGCAGCGGCTGAATTGTTTGCCACGGCCCTTCAGGATCGCGATCAGTTCGGCCGAGCCGTTGAACTTCTCGCCGCTGGGAAGCACGCCCGAAGCATCAACGTCGTGCTGACCATCTTTCTCACGCCAGTGGCCGATCGCATCAAAGTGTTCGAAGCCGAAGCCCAATTCGTCCATCTGGCGGTGGCACGAGTTGCAGATCGCGTTTTCGCGGTGCAGTTTCAATTGGTCTCGCAGTGACGCTTCGGGTTTGGCCTTTTGAGTTTCTTCGAGGCTCGGAACATTCGGCGGTGGAGGGGGCGGAGCGGTGCCGAGGATGTTTTCCATGATCCACTTGCCGCGCTTCACGGGCGAGGTGCGGCCGGGATTCGAGGTCACGGTGAGGATGCTGGCTTGCGTCAGCAAGCCGGCTCGGCCGCTTGCGACGTCGAGTGTCACTTTGCGGAACTCGTCGCCATCCACGCCCGCAAGGCCGTAATGCTTGGCGAGTCGCGCATTCACGAACGTGAATTTGCCGTCGAGCAATTCCAGCGTGCTGAGGTCTTCACGCAGGACGTACTCGAAGAACTTCATCGTCTCGCTGAGCATGTCATCGCGAAGTTGCGGCGAGTAATCCGGGAACTTCGTGGCATCAGGCGTGAGTTCATCGAGGCTCCGAAGATTCAACCACTGCAACGCGAAGTTCTCGACCAGCGCTTCCGAGCGTTTGTCTTTCAGCATCCGTTTGACTTGCTGCTGAATCACGTCTGGATTGCGGAGTTCGTTCTTCTCTGCGAGCACAAGCAGGTCTTCGTCGGGCATTGAACTCCACAGGAAATACGACAGCCGCGTCGCCAGTTCGAACGGGCTGATTTCGTGCCGAGCCTTGGGATCGTTCGGGTTCGCATCCGCTTCGACACGGAACAGGAAGTTTGGAGAACAGAGCACCCCTTGCAGTGCGAACTGCATCCCACGTTCAAAGGTCTCCCCTTGCGAGACTGCCGACTCAACGAGCGGCACGAAGCGATTGATTTCTTCGTCCGTGACGGGCCGGCGAAACGCTCGTCGCATCAGCGGCCGCAAGTTCTCGCGAACGGCATCAGGCAACGGGCGAGTTGCGGTCGGCGTCGCGACGAGTAGCTTGCGATGCGACTCCGGCAGATCGTCCTCGCGCACGTCGAGCGGTCCGGCGACTTCCAGCCAGCCGATGTAGAGGTTGCGGTCCTTGCCCCCTTTCGTGGCTTTCGGGTCGTAGAAGTCGTTGGGAAACGCGGCGGTGAATTTGTGGTTGCCGGAGGTCATTCGCAGTTTGAATTCGTACTCGTCCGGTTCACGGCGGCCTTTCACCTCGAAGGTGTGGACCGGCTTGTCGTCGATCAAGAAGGCCATCTTCGCCAGTTCGTCCCCCGCCTGATCGGCTGCGGCTTTGCCTCGCAAGAGGTACTCGCCGTCGCGCGGGAACTTGTGCTCGGCGGTGACTTGCCCGGTCGAATTGATTCCGAAGAACTCACCTTGATCCTCCGCCGCGCCGCCCGGCTTCAGTTGTTTGCCGGCAAAGCGGACCTTGCGGGACTTGGCGGGGTCGGCGGTGCTGATGACCTTCTCGCTGATCTTCTCAGCCGCATCGAGATACTTCTCCATCAGCAGCGGCGAGACCGACAGCACGTCGCCGATGTTGTCGAAGCCGTAGCCGACATCGTCCGACGGAAAATCCTTCGCCGGCTCGAAGTCCACGCCGAGCAGATCGCGCACCGTGTTGTTGTACTCGGTGCGATTCAATCGTCGCACGGTGACTCGGCCAGGATCGCGTTCGAGCTTGCAGTCGATGTTGAAGAGTTTGTCCTCCAGCCACGACGCGACCGCGAGGTAATCGTCGTGCGTCGGTCGCTCGCGACCCTCTTCGACGGGAGGCATCGCTTCGATCTGCAACATTGGGAGCACCTTCTCCCAAACCTTGCGTGCCTTCGTCACCGACTTCTCGCTGTCGAAGTTGTGCAGCGCGATGCCCCCTTCGGGATCTTTCTCTCCGTGGCATTCCACGCAATGCTTCTTGAGGAACGGGGCAACCTGTGTTTGAAACGTGTCCGGCTTCGCGGCTTCAACTCGCTGCGGTTCGACGGCTCCCGTGCCCCACATCACGACGCCGACGAGCAGGACCACACCGACGAGCAGGACCACACCGACACCGCACGCACTCCACAACGGCCACAACCGCTGAGCGATCGACCGCGACGAGCGTTTGGACTTCTTGGCACGGACTTTGTGGGGCACGTTTCCAACGTGCCGTTCTTCGGGCACGTTGGAAACGTGCCCCACGGCTGGCCGTTTCATCACGGCGGCGTAGTTGCGTGCGATCGCACGCTCAAATGCGGACGCGGCCGGCACCTTAAAGGCAGCTTGGCAGCCTTCGACGGGGCAACGTCCCTGCTTGCCAGTGTACCGCGCATCGACTTTGAACTTCGCACCGCATGCGGCACATGTGATCGAAATCAATTGTTTGGCGGGCTTGGCGGACATCAGGTTCACACACGGACGGGAGGTGGGGCGGGAGGACGAAAGCAGCTTACCCAGTGATTTCTGGCCGGAACAGCAGCTTGTGGACAAGTCGAGACTCGGCCTGACGGCCTCAGCGGACAACCATTAAACTCGGCTGCCCATCGTAGGGTAGGCGGCTCGCCTGCCTATATTCATTGTCACAATCCCGCCGAAGCACAGGCGAGCCGCCTGTGCTACGAGAGTTCATGCCTCAAGCCGCCACTTCGCTGCGATCGGTCGCCGTCCTGACGATGCTCACGCTGGGGCAGATGGGATTGCAATTCGCCTTACAGCTCCTGCTGGCGAAGCGGTTCGGCACCGCGTCGGACATGGATGCCTTCGTCGCGGCCTCAACCTTGCCGCTGGTGGTCAGCGGTTTGCTGGCGGGAGCATTGGCCTCGGCGTTCGTGCCGGTGTATATGCAGACTCGCGAACGATCCGGCGATTCCGCCGCGTGGTCGATGGCAGTGCAGCTTGTGTGTTGGTTGTCTCTGGCGACGCTGTTGCTCTGGCAGCTCTCGAAGTTCTTCGCCGAGCCGTGGATGCGAACTCTGTATCCCGGCTATGACGATGACAAAATCTGGCGCACGATCGAACTTTTCCAAACGTTGTCGAGCCTGATGGTCTGGAACAGTCTGAGCGGGTTGGCTCGCGCGTGGAATCATTGCCACGGACGATTCGCCGTGACCGGATTCGCAGCGCTGCTGGGGAACGCGGTCACGGTCGCGCTGGCCTGGCGCGGCGGACCGAGCGGCGGTATGGACAGGATCGCGCAAGCGGTCAGCATCGGAGCGGTCATCACGTTGGCGTTGCAGATGCCGTGGGTCGGTATCTTCTCGCGCGGCTGGCCGGTGACGAAAGAATCGCAGGCCGGAGTGAGACGCTGCTTCGTGTTGATGTTGCCGCTGGCCATCGGTCTGGCGTGCAATCAACTCGATCCGCTGCTGGATCGGTATCTCACGTCTCCGTCGCCGGGAAGCGTCTCGCAACTCGGTTACGCCTCGCGTTTGGCGGCGGCGGTGCTGACGCTCAGCGCGAGCGGATTGGCAGTCGTCGCGTTTCCGGCTCTCGCGAGACACGCGGCGGAACGCGACGACGACAAACTGCGAACCGAGATCGCCGCCGCATTGCGATTCCTGACGCTGTTGCTGGTGCCGATTCTCGTCGCGTTGATCGGGTTCGGTGGCCCGTTGATCCGTGACTTGTTGCAGCGCGGCCGGTTCTCGGCGGACGACACGCGCGTCGTGTCGTCCACGTTGGCGATGTTGTGCGGCATGATCGTCGGTGGCAGCTTGGGAGAGATCGCCGCGAAAGTGTTTTACTCGCGACAGAAGACACGCACGCCGGTGATTGTCGGGCTGATCGGCTTCGGCATCGGTGCCGCGTTGAAGTTTCAATGGGTTGGGCCGCACGGTGTCCTCGGCTTGGCGGCGGCGACGTCGGTGTTTTATCTGCTCAACGCGGCCGTGCTGCTGGGATTGATCGCGATGCAGTTGGGCTTAGGCATCTTTCGCGGAGTGCTGGGCACGCTGGTTCGAGTGGCAATTGGCTCGGCGGCGGCGGCGGGAGTCGGTTTGCTGCTGCTACGAACGTCGCTGCCGTGGCCATCGCTGTGGGGAGCAACCGGCGGCGCGATCGCGTTGCTGGTGACGCTTGTGCTGCTGCGTGAGGACGTGGCTTGGCGAGCCGTGCGGATGGTGATTCCCGCTCGAACGCAGGAGCCGCGATCGTGAGCGAGCCGGCCTCGTCAAACGCGGTTTCGTGGGAGACAACGGCTTGCCCGCTCTGTGGTGACGCGCGATCCAGCGCGGTCTTCGTCGCGAGTGATCGGCTTTACGGTTGTCCGGGCGAGTTCACGCTCGCACGCTGCGAGGCGTGTCGTCACGTCTTCTTGAATCCGCGTCCGACTCGCGAGTGCATCGGGCAGTTCTATCCTGCCGACTATGGGCCGTTCCGAAGGGCGTTATCCGTACCGCGACCGTTAGGGAGCGGCCAAAGCGGGCCGCTCCCTAACGGTCGCGGTACTGTTCCTCGTTCGTGGCCGTGGCTGCGACGGTTGGTCCTCTGGTGGATCGAGTCACGAGCGGCACCGATTCCGAAATCTCAAATCTCAAATCTCAAATCTCAAACTCCGCAGCGAGCGTTGGAACTCGGCTGCTCGCACGGCGCGTTTCTGCAACAGCTTCGAGATCGTGGTGGGGAATGCGTCGGCATCGAACCTGCGGCAGAAGTCGCCAGCCGCGCGGTTGAGCGCGGGTTTGACGTGCGAGTCGGTTCGCTGGAGTCGGTGGTCGCGACCGATCCGCAGACGTTTGCTCCAAGCAGTTTCGACGCGGTCTTCGCCTGGATGGTGATCGAGCACCTGCACGATCCGGTGGCGACGCTGCGGCTCGCGCGGGAGTTGCTCAAACCGGGCGGCACGTTGTCGATCAGCGTGCCGAACTTCGGCTGTTGGGAGCGGCGACTCTTCGGCCACTATTGGTACGCGCTGCAATTGCCGACGCACTTGCAGCACTTCACAACCGCGTCCCTGGGACGATTGCTGGCGGCCAACGGATTTGAATTGGTCGAACTGATTCACCAACGCAATGTCAACAACTTGGTCGGCTCGGTGGGGCTGTGGCTGCGGACCAAGTTTCCGCGCTGGTCCCTGGGCAATCGGCTGATTCGCTGGACCGACAATCCGTCGGCAATTGGATTGTGCCTGCTGGCTCCGCTGGCGCGATTGCTCGCGATCGTGCGGCAGTCAGGCCGGTTGACGATCGTTGCTCGAAAGTCAGAAATGGAAAATGAAAACTGAGAAATGGAAAATGTGGTTGTGACATTCCCGCACCCATTTTGCATTCTCCATTTTTCATTTCTCATTTGTCATTGCCACCAATCGAAAACAGCCCGATCGCTGATGAGCAACCGAGCTGTTTTTCAATTTGACGCAGAACCTGCCGTTAGACAGCACCGTCGCCGGACTCACCGGTACGGATGCGGATGACGTTCTCCAGGTTCGAGACGAAGATCTTGCCGTCGCCGATCTTGCCCGTGCGAGCTCCCGCCACGATCGCGTCGATGGCTGCTTGAGCCTGCCCGTCGCTGACAATCACTTCGAGCTTGGTCTTCGGCAGGAAGTCCACGGTGTACTCGGCTCCGCGGTACTGTTCCTTGTGACCTTTCTGGCGGCCGAAACCTTTGCACTCGGTCACGGTCATGCCGACCACGTTGATCTTGGTCAGTGCTTCTTTCACTTCTTCCAATTTGAAATGCCGAATGATGGCTTCAATTTTTTTCATGAGATGATTCCTGTGAATGTGAGGTTCGGTGTGTGAACTCGATGGGGATTCGTCCTGACCTGGACGGCAGCCAGAGACGGCTGCCGTCCAGTCCAAGTTGCACTAAGGCAAGTCGACTAATTCAGTCGGTAGGCTGACTCACCATGCTCCGCCAAGTCGAGCCCCTCGTCTTCGGTTTGCGCATCCACGGTAAAGCCAATCGTCTTGTGAATCACCGTGCCGATGATGAGCGTGCAAACAAAGGCGTAGATTCCGGTCGCCAGCAGACCCTGCACTTGCAGCGAGAATTGGTCCATGCCGCCGATCACCGGACGCACGGCGAAGAGACCGACGAGCAAAGCTCCCAGCGCCCCGCCGACTCCGTGAACGCCCACCACATCGAGCGAATCGTCGTACTTGATCTTCTGCTTTGCGAGCACCGCGAAGAAGCAAACCACTCCGCCAATGATGCCGATCAGCAGCGCCGATCCCGGACTGACGTGTCCCGCACACGGAGTGATCACCACGAGTCCCGCGACCATGCCGGAGCCAACACCCAGAGCCGTTGGTTTTCCAAGCGTCATCCATTCCGCGATCATCCACGATCCCGACGCCGCGCTGCCGGCAATGGCGGTCGCCGCGAAAGCCATCACCGCAGTCGCTCCGGCCACGGGCAGGAAGTCTTTTCCAATCGCGACAGCCGAACCCGCGTTAAAGCCGAACCAGCCGACCATCAACATGCCAGCTCCCAGCAGCGTCCACCCGATGCTATGCGGAGCGAAATGCGAGCCGGGATAACCACGCCGCTTGGGCAGGATCAGAATCAACGCCAAGGCCGAGACTCCCGCCAGCACATGCACGACCGTGCCGCCGGCGAAATCCAGAACCCCCTTCTGAAACAACCAACCGTTGACGTTCCAGACCCAGTGACACACCGGGTTGTAAACGATCGTGGCCCACAGCGCGACGAACAAACACCAAGCGCTAAATTTCACACGTTCGGCAATCGCACCCACAATCAGCGCCGGTGTGATGATCGCGAACATCATCTGAAACATCGCGAACAAGAGCTCCGGCACCCCGGTCGAAACCGCCGCCGTCGTATCACCGCTGGTGACAGTCTTACCAAAGCTGTTCGGACCATCGACTGGCGTCACTTCGCCGAACGACTTGAAGAACACCAACCCCGAATCCCAGCCGAGATAGCTGAGCTTGGGCTTCTCGACCCCTTTGTCATCCTTGCCCGCATCCACGGTAATCGCCGAGGGAACCGCGAACGCCATGCTGTACCCGTAGGCGATCCACTCCACGCACACGATCGGCACGCAGACCATCACGCACATGAACATGTTGAGCACGTTCTTGGCGCGGCACATGCCGCCGTAAAACAGCGCGAGTCCCGGCATCATGAAGAAGACGAGCGCCGCACTGATCATCAACCAGGAAGTCGACCCGGTGTCGTACCCGCCAGCGAGATGAGCCGGCGTGGGCGCTGCTGCCGGAGTCGCAGCGGCCAGCGTTGGTTCAGCGACAACCGCATCCGCAGGTTTGGCGTCCTTGGCTTCTTCTTGAGCGAAGCTCTTCACAACTCCGACAGTCAGTACCAGTCCTAACAATAAAAAAGTCAACAATCTCTTCGTCATCTGGGTTTGCTCCTTTCGCTAACGAGGCTTAACGGAAGTTCGCGAACCTGCGACATGCAGCTTCCACGAATGGGGTTCCGCTCGGCAGGATGACATCCGCCGAGCAGATTCTCAAACAGCTCCGTCACCGGACTCGCCGGTACGGATGCGGACAACGTTCTCCAGGCTGGACACAAAGATTTTTCCGTCACCGATCTTGCCCGTGCGTGCTCCTGCCACGATTGCGTCAATCGCGGCCTGAGCTTGATCATCGGAGACGACGACTTCCAGCTTCGTTTTGGGAAGAAAATCCACGGTGTATTCCGCACCGCGATACTGCTCCTTGTGGCCTTTTTGGCGACCGAAACCTTTGCACTCGGTCACAGTCATGCCGAGCACGTTGATCTTGGTCAGTGCTTCTTTGACATCTTCTAATTTGAAATGCCGGATGATGGCTTCGATTTTTTTCATGGTTTGATTCCTGAAAATGTGCGTGATTAGGAAGAACGACGCCCACAGCCCGATCGGCCATGGGCGTCGTTTCAAACTTCTGACCGAAAGAATTAACGGTTGGCGACGAAGTCCGGGTAAGCGTGAGCTCCCATTTCCGGAATGTCGAGGCCCTCAATTTCCGTCTCACGGCTGACACGCAGCGGCGTGATCTTGTCGCTGAGCTTGAACCAGACGTACGCCATCGTGAACCCGAAGACCCACACCACGGCGACACCAATCAACTGTGCCCACAATTGCGATACATCGCCGTTGATGAGGCCGCTCACGCCGTCCGTCAGCACGCCGTCTGTGGCACCAGTCGCGTCGTACTTGGCACGAACAACACCGTTCCAACCCAAACCGTACTTACCGTTGGCGAAGATCCCCAGCGAGATGACGCCCCACGAACCGTTCACTCCATGCACTGAGATCGCGCCGACGGGATCGTCGATGCCTCGGCGTTCCCAGAAGAAAACGCTCTCGACCACCAAGACGCCAGCGATTCCTCCGATGACCACTGCGGCCCAGGAATCCACAAACGCGCACGGACAGGTGATCGCCACCAAGCCGGCCAACATGCCGTTGCAAATCATCGAAGGATCGGGCTTCATTCCCTTGGCCATCATGTAACACATCGTTGCGATAGCTCCAGCAACGCCGGCCAGCATCGTGTTCACCACGACCACGCTGATGCGCAGGTCAGTGCCAGACAGCGTCGAGCCCGGATTAAACCCGAACCAGCCGAATGCCAGGATGAATGTGCCGATCACGACCATCGGGATGTGATGTCCGGGCATCGCTTGAGGTTTGCCGTCCACGAACTTTCCAATCCGCGGACCAATCACAATCGCACCAGCCAGCGCGATGGCACCTCCCATCGAATGCACGACCGCTGACCCGGCAAAGTCCACGACGCCGTGGCCAAATCCCATCGTCGTGCCCAGGTTGGCCAACCAACCACCACCCCAAACCCAGTTGGCATACAAGCAATAAGGCAGCGCGACCCACAGGCCGTAGAGGCAGAAGTTTTTCCAAGCCCAACGTTCGCACATCGAACCGGTCGGGATCGTGGCGGTCGTATCCATGAACACCATCATGAAGAAGAACAAGGCCATGACGCTGACGTCATCCATACCGTTCAAGAAGAATCCTTTGGTGCCCATCAAGCCGTACGCGAACGCCCCGGTCGGAGCCCCCGCCGCGTCAAGCGCCGCACCCAGGCCGATTCCACTGTTGAGGATCGACGTTCCCGGCCCCAGCGACGAATACCAACCCGGAGCCACCGGTCCGTTGAACCAGTTGCCCCAGCCGATCGCGAAGCCATACGCCCAGAAGGCGATACAGCCCAGCGGGTAGATCATCATATTCATCGTGATGGTGTGGGCCGCATTCTTGGCTCGCCCCAGGCCAGCCTCGACCATCGCGAAGCCCGCTTGCATGAACATGACCAGGAAGCCGCAAATCATGACCCAGACCATGTTGATCGAAAACGTGTTGTGAGCGATCCGGTCATAAAGTTTGTCTGGCGTCATCGCTTTGGGATCGCCATCACCGACTGGGCCAGCCGACGGTGTCGTCCAATAGCCCGCAGCACCGCCACCGGCATCCGGCCAAAGCGCAGGCGCGGGAGCCGGCGGATTGGTCCCCGTGAAATAGGGAGGCACTTCGACCGCAGGAGCGGCAACCGGCGCAGCAACGGGTGCCGCAGACTCGGTCGGTGCAGCTTTCTCTCCAGCAACCTTCTCTTCCTGGCCGAACCCACGCGCGGCCCCGAAGGACAGCAGTAGTCCTAGAGCCATCAACGGCAAAAACCTTCGCATCATTTTGTCCGCTCCTTACGTAAACGAGGCATCACGGAAGCTCGCGAACCAGCAAGATGCTGTCCGAAACCTTGGCCGCATCAGACGGCGACAAGGCCGAGCCAGTTGTCATCGAACCCACCGCGCGAACCACCAAGGCCACACGGGACTCAACGCCAGCCGTTCACGACACAAGCAGCGCGACGTCACTTCAGAACGGGCAATCTCCGAAGTCTTTACCAACCGCCGTCAAACCGTTGAGCCGGGCTGGTCTCGTCGAACCTCTTGTCCCGCGCCATCGCCAGCCTTCCCGGCTCGCAACAGGCACAGCCAACAGCAACCGCGCAGAGGCGCAGCAGCCGAACGCCCACGTTGGCAAGCACTGTGCCGAAAAGTCCGATGGGACTCGTTGACAAAGAGCGTCTTGACCAAGACACCGGAGTTTTTTCCGAGAATTGTTCAATTTCTCACGTCCAAGAAATCTTGGACAAGCGCCAGGACTTGTCTCGGTCGGCCTCAATTATGCCAGTCCCTTCAACGCCGCTGACCAGATCACAGGCAGCCGGCAATCGTGGGGCAGATGATCAACCAGCCCGCGACTTCTGGCCGGGCAGGTTGAAAACCTGCCTCACGTCTTGATGAGGTCGTCTTGCGAAGTCATGCTGCCGCCGGTTGCGATGCGATTCAGGCGGCCTCGATCGCAGCCGGGATTGGCCGCCGGACAACACTCGCGCAGGAGTCATCGCCATGTCCAGCCATCCCACGTTCGGTGCCCATTACAGCCGCCGCAATGTTTTGCACACCGCCCTTGTCGCCGGAGCCGCCTCCGCCTTGCATCCCCTCACTCACCCAGCGACCGCCGCGGAGAAAACAGTCGTGACCAAAGGGAATATCAAACAGTCGATCGTCTTCTGGTGCTTCAACATCGCTGGCGATAAGTGGGACATCGAAAAGCAATGTCAGGTCGCCAAGCAACTCGGCTGCGTGTCGATTGAATTGGGCGACTACAAGGATTTCCCAGTCATCAAGAAACATGGTTTGACCTGCGCGATCGCCGGCAACCGAATGCCAGGCGCACCATTCATGCGTGGCTTGAACAATCCGGACTATCACGACGAGGTCATCGCTCGGACGAAAGAAGCCATCGACGGCTGCGCCGAGTACGGTTACCGCAGCGTCATCGCCTTCACCGGCTACAAGTGGAAGAAGGCCGAAGACCCGAAGAGCGGCGAGATCTCGCTCGAAGAGGGAGCCGCCAATTGCGTCAAGGCGTTGAAAGTGCTGTGTGCCTACGCCGACAAGAAGAACGTCAACATCTGCGTCGAACATCTCAACACGCGCGACAACACGCACGACATGAAGGGGCATCCGGGCTATCAGGGAGACGACATCGACTACGTCGCCAACATCGTCCGCAAAGTCGGCTCGCCGCGAGCGAAGATTCTGTTCGACATCTATCACGTCCAGATCATGAACGGCGACGTGATCCGCCGCATCGAGCAATGCAAAGACGTCATCGGCCACATCCACACGGCCGGCAATCCCGGCCGAGCGGAACTCGACGACAAGCAGGAGATCAACTACCCGCCGATCATGCGCAAGCTGCTCGAAATCGGCTACCAAGGCTACGTCGGCCAGGAATTCATCCCGACGCGAGATCCGCTGGTCGGTCTGACCGAAGCCGTCAAGCTGTGCGACGTGTGATTTCGTAGCGGAGGCGTCTCGCCCAATGGCACTTACTTTGTCGCATTGGGTTTGGTCTTTCGAGTTCCACTGGTGGATTTTGAACGTTTTGGGAGAGCTTGTCTGGGATAGCTGCGGTGAGGACGGATCGGGAGTTTTTTTTGTTGGGCGATGTTGAGGGTGAGTTGG
>CAMDPX010000065.1 GCA_945905295.1 Planctomyces sp. SH-PL62
CAGCCCCCCGGTGGGTTTGTCGCAGAACCGGGGGGCTGACGCCGCCCCGCTCGCCTGTCTTATTCGCGAATGAGTTCGGCGAAAGCCTGTTTGGCGTCAGCCACGAAACGTGCGATGAGTTTAGTGTCCTTCACTCCGGGAGACGACTCCACGCCGCTGGCGGTATCGACGCCGTCCGGCCTAACTGCGCGGATCGCATTCGTCACGTTCTCGCAGGTCAATCCTCCGGCCAGGATCAACGGCGGCCAGTTCGCGCGGTCGTACTGATTCGCGATCAATTCCCACGGAGCCACCTTGCCCGTCCCGCCGAACTCACCCTCCACGCGAGCGTCCAACAAGCAGCCCGCGAGCGGCACGCCCAGTCGTCGGCATTCGGCGACGAACTCTCCGATTGGGCGCAAGCTGTCAGCGACACGAAACGCTTTGAGGATGTGCCAATCGGGATGTCGCTCGTGAATCGCGTGGAGGTCTTGTGGCGTTTCGTCGCCATGGAGTTGAAGGGCAGTGAGACCGACTTGTCTCGCAATCGCATCCATCTCAACCGCTGAGTGATTGACGAAGAGGCCAATCGCCTGAATCAATTGCTTTGCGACGATGACCGCCGCTTGATCCGGCGCGATCGAGCGGGGCGATTTCGCGAAAAAGTTCAATCCAATGGCGGATGCACCGGCCGACGCGACAGCCACAGCCGAGTCGGCGTCACGAATGCCACAGACTTTGATCCAGCCGGGCGTGATCAATGAGGCCACGATGATCCAACTCTCTGCTCGGACGTGGAGCACGTTTTCAACGTGCTCGTCACGGGCACGTTGAAAACGTGCCCCACGATTACTTCGTTTCCTGCATCGCCTCGAACTTGGCGATCCATTTTTCGGGGTCTTCCTCGAACGCCGCTTTGCAGCCGGAGCAGCAGACCCAGTACGACTTTCCTTTGTGGCTGACTTGAATCGTTCCCAAGCCCTGCGAGATGACGCAGGTCTTCTCCTTGAAGTCGCTGTCATTGAGAGCGAACGACGTCCCCTCACGCTGCGTTGCAATCGTGTCGAAGCGAACGAAGTTCTTGCCGCGAGCTTTCGACAACTCCAGCAAGTAGCGGTTGTTTTCCTGCTGGTTCATCACGACCTGCCAGCGGTCCTTCGCGTCGCCGTTCTCCGTGAGCTTCAACTTGTAGGTCCGTTGCGGTGTTTGCTTCTTGTCTTCACCCGGCTTTTCGGAAGGCTCTTCGGTGAAGACCCCTTGCAGGACGCGCTTCTGGCCATCTTTTTCTTCGATGGTCATTTGAAATTGCTCCGCGTCGGTCAGATACGTCAGCCGCACCGATTTGAAAAGCACGCCGTCGCCAACCGTCTTCATCGCCAGTGCGGGTTGAGCCCGATCGGTCTTCCAATCCCAGACCCAATTCAGGTCTTCGTATTCTTTGGACTTGTCGATGATCCCGTGCCACTGCCCCAGCACGACCTGAATCGGCTTGAGAGCTTTCTTGACCTCGTCGATTTGCTTCTCCGGCGGGAGCTTTGGCTTTGCGGCAGAGTTCGTTGCCGTCGCGGAACCGCCACCTCCGCCGAGCTTCACCGGTGCGAACGGTTTTGAGGACGTGTCGTCGTTCGACGCAGTTGAGGCCGAATCGTCGGCCGGCTCTTCAGCTTTGCTCGCAGTTGGAGCCGGCTTCTTTGAGCCGCTGCTGGCGGTCTTGTTCGTTTCCGGTTCGGCTGTCCCACCGCAACCGGCGATCCAGGCGGCAATGAGCGTTGAGGTCAGCAAGGCGGACGAGCGTGAAGATCGTTTGAGCATGGCAAGTCTCTGAGACATAAGGTTTGGGATAACGGCCATCGGCTTTCGGCCCACAGCCATCGGCCGGTCAGTTCACCCAGCCGCCGTCGCACCAGTTCGCGTCATTTGGTGAGGCGAGCGAGTTTTTCGGCCACAACGGTCGAGTGATCTTGTCGAAGTTCATCTCGTCCCAGTGCGGCGACGCGCAGCCGGGACAGTCGGCGAGGAACGTCCCGGCGACGAACGGATCATAGTCGGCTCGGAACCCGGAGGGCGACTTCGCCACCACGATTCCACAGGTCCGCGGATCGAGCCCGACTGACTCGTACAGCCGCGGCGAACTGCCGGGTCCGCCTCGTTCGACCAACAGGATTTGCACGTCGCCGGAGCGGACGATCGCGCCGCGGCCCATGTTGACCGGCAGGTTCTTGCTGATGTGACCGCTCAGGATCCATTCGACGTTTTGCAGCTTCTCGACGACGCCGCGCACGCGGACCGGCGAGGAGTATTCGGGGGCGAGGCGGCCGCCGATTTCGAAATCGAATGGGCTGCCGATTCCGAGGCGGGACGCCTCGGCGACGGCGATCGGATCGACCATGAACGTGATTGCTCCGTGCGGGATCTGCGGTGCGGCGAGCAACTCGCGCAGCAGGCAGGTCGAGTCGCCTGGGCTGCCGCTGTTCGTCGCGTCGGCTCCGTCGCCGATCACGATGGGATGTTTTCCGAGGGCGAGTGCTCGCTTCACGACCTCGGTCGGTGGGAAGCGTTCGACCGCTTCGAGTTCGTGGCGGATGCTCCAACACTTCTCGCAAAGCTGATCGACGGTCTCTTCCCAGCGTGATTCCTTGCGAGCGGTCGTCAGCATGACCGACCAGCCCAACTGCGGAGCATCAAACCACGGCATGGCCATCGCTACGTTCGCGGCCAACACGCCCTCCTCGGCTTCAAGCTGCTTGAGGCGTTCGTAAATCGGAGCGGGCGGGCCGGTGAAGGTGTTGTGGTATTCGGCGGCGGTGAACATCGGCAGCTTGCGCCACACGGTGTGAGTGCGGACTCCCTGTTTCAGAATCTTCCACAACTGACTGGCTGCCCGTTCGCCGCGCTGCCACGAGTCCAGATGCGGGCAGGTGTGATAGCCGCAGAGCAAGTCGGCATTCGCCAGCATCCGACGAGTGAGGTTCGCGTGCAGATCGAACGTGCCGACGATCGGTACTTCGGGGCCGACGGCCGCTCGAACTCGTTCGAGCAACGCGCCGCTGAGATCCGGTTCATCTTCCGCCGCCATCGCGCCGTGCAGCACCAGGCACACGGCATCCAGCGGTCCGGCGATGCGCAACTGTTCGTCGAAAGACTCGAAGATCCGTTTCGAGGTCGCGGCCTCGACGGCTCCCCACGGCCAGCAGACGAACCGCGAGAGACCGATCAACTCGCTCGGTGGCTGCGGCCATTGACGCAATGCCGACAAGAGGCCGCCGATCTCCCCCGTTTGTCCGTACTTCTCAAAGATCTGCGGGCCGACGGCGATTCCCCAGTTCTCGAAGTCCGACCACTGCGTCAGATTGCGATTGAACGTGTTCGACTCCTGCCACATCTGGCCGATGGCGATTCGCATGAGGGGCTCTACTTTCCTTGGGGCTGGCGAGTTGTCGATGTCGTGTCAAAAGTTGGCAGAGTCGAACTCGATGCGCTTCGCACACGGATGCGAGGGGCGCACACGGATGGGGGCAGAGCGAACGATTTTGTGATCCGCACGCCCCTCTCCCATCCGTGTGCGCCTCTCGCATAAGTGTGCGTAGTCCCAGCGCAATACTTTCCGAACCGCAATTCCAACCCAGAAGCCGCCGTCATCTTTCCCATGGCCAGAGGAACTCCTCGCGGGTTATGAGCCAACAGGACGTGTGAACGGATAGGGGCAGCAATCCGCCGGACAGAGATCGTGATTGGGGCCGAACGTACCGATCGCACGGCGTTCGCAAGTTGCGGCCGATTCGTTCGCGAGTCGCTCGGCGATCAGGTCGACGATCATCGCCACGAATTTCGGATGCGTGCCGACCGTCCCGGCTCGGACCATCGTCAGGCCGAGTTCCTTCGACAACGTAAACGCTTCGTCGTCGAGGTCGTACAGCACTTCGATGTGATCGGACAGAAAGCCGATCGGTGCGACGACGACTTGCGAGACCGACTGCTCCTTCAAGGCTCGCAGATGATCGAGGATGTCGGGTTCGAGCCAGGGATCGGTCGGCCGGCCACTGCGGCTTTGATAGACCACTCGCCAGTGATCGGGCGGGACACCCACTCGCTCGGCGACGAGCCGGGCCGTCTCATTGAGTTGCGCGGCGTACTGGCAGTTGTCGGCCATCAGCATCGGGATGCTGTGAGCGGTGAAGGCGATGTGTGCCAATTCCCGATCCTCGGTCGGCAGCCGAGCGAGGGCGTTGGCCGTCCGGTCGGCGGTCGCCTCGATAAAGTCGGGGTGATTGAAGAAGACTCGGACCTTGTCGATCACCGGAGCCGACGATCCCACGCCTTGTCGAGCTGCCTCAATGTTCTCTCGATACTGTCGGCAACTCGAATACGAACTGTAGCCCGCCAGCACGAACGCGAGGACTCGCTGAATTCTGATATCGACCATCGCCTCGACCGTCTCGGTCAGCAGCGGATACCAGTTGCGATTCCCCCAGAAGATCGGCAGGTCGATCCCGCGTCGAATCAGTTCTGGCCGCAAGACCTGGATCAAGTCACGCACCTGCTGGTTGATCGGACTGATGCCGCCGAATTGATGGTAATGCTCGGCAACTTCCAGCAGCCGTTCGCGCGGGACCGGCTTGCCGCGTGTAACGTTTTCCAAAAATGGCATCACTTCGTTCGGACCCTCTGGTCCGCCGAAGCCGACGATCAACAACGCGTCATAAGAACTGGGCATGAGGTCTCTCTGGAAGGAAACGTATCGGACGGAGAGTGTATCTCGCTTGCCTGTCTCATTCATGGCTGCGAGAGGTATAAACTCATCCGCCGTCACTCCGCGCTTTTAGACTGTGCGCGGCGGGCGGACAGACCGGGGTCGGGTGTTCGGTTTTTCGGAATTGGCGGGTATCAAGTCTGGTTCGCGAATCACGCTTTCTTTCCGCCAATTCCGAAAAACCGAATACCCGACCCCTGACTCATCAGTGAGGTTTCTTGTGATGCATCCGATCAAAGAACATTTCGACGACGTGACTCGCCGCCACTTTTGCGGGCGTACTGGAACCGCGATCGGGGCGGCTGCGATCGCTTCTCTACTGTCGAAGGAGGGGCTGGCGTCGTCCGCTCCGCAATCGGGCCGCACGCATTTCTTGCCGACGGCCAAGCGCGTCATTTACCTCTCGCAATCTGGTGGTCCTAGTCAGCTCGACCTGCTGGATGACAAGCCAGAGTTGAAGCGGCTGCACGGATCGGAACTGCCGGATTCGATCCGCCAGGGACAGCGGTTGACCGGGATGACTTCGGGCCAGAAGAACTTTCTGGTCGTCGCACCGAAGTTTGCGTTCCGGCAGTACGGGCAGAACGGAACATGGCTCAGCGAACTGCTGCCGTACACGGGACAGGTCGTCGACGAGTTGTGTTTGATCCGTTCCATGCACACCGAGGCGATCAATCACGACCCGGCGATCACCTACATTCAAACCGGCTCGCAGCAACCGGGGCGGCCGTCGCTGGGCGCGTGGGCGAGCTATGGACTCGGCAGTGAAGCGGACGACTTGCCGGCGTTTCTCGTGTTGATCTCGCACGGCAGCGGGCGCGATGCGAATCAAGGACTGCTCGACCGGTTGTGGGGGAGCGGCTTCCTGCCCTCCAGCCATCAAGGAGTGAAGCTCCGCAGCAGCGGCGATCCGGTGCTGTATCTCTCTGATCCACCGGGCATCGACCGCGAACTGCGCCGCAAGATGCTCGATGGTCTCGCCAAGCTCAACGAGATCGAACACGCCAAGGCGGGCGATCCGGAGATCACGACTCGCATCGCGCAATACGAACTGGCGTTTCGGATGCAAACGTCGGTGCCGGAACTGATCGACTTCTCGACCGAGACCGCTGCGACGTTCGAGATGTATGGCGACGATTCGCGCAAGCCGGGCACGTTCGCCGCGAACTGTTTGCTCGCGCGGCGATTGCTGGAGCGGGGCGTGCGGTTCGTGCAGCTTTATCATCGAGGCTGGGATCACCACGGTTCGCTGCCGACGAACATCCCGAAGCAATGCCACGACGTCGATCAACCGCAAGCCGCGTTGATTCGCGATCTGAAACAGCGCGGGTTGCTCGAAGATACGCTGATCGTCTGGGGGGGCGAGTTCGGTCGCACGGTCTATGGCCAGGGGGGCCTGCAAGCCGATTACGGACGCGATCATCACGGCCGCTGCTTCTCGATGTGGCTGGCCGGCGGAGGGATTAAGCCGGGCGTCGTGTACGGCGAGACGGATGACTATGGCTACAACATCGTGCGCGATCCGGTTCATGTTCACGATCTGAATGCGACGATCTTGAACTGCCTCGGCTTCGATCATGAGCGTCTGACGTTTCGCTTCCAGGGCCGCGACTACCGTCTGACCGACGTGCATGGGCGAGTCGTGCGCGAATTGCTTGCGTAGGCTTGTAGTGACCCGATTTATCGGGTCGAGTCGCGCGTTCGCTTGTAGTGACCCGATTTATCGGGTCGAGTCGCGCGTTCGACCCCATAAATGGGGTCACTACGAGCGCGTCATCGGCCGATGTCTTCTGGGACTTGCTGCAACCACGTCAGCAGCACGCGGCCGACTTTGACGAGGCTCGCACCGCTGCACTGCTGCGGCGTGTCTTTCGTCGTGTGCCAGTGCGGATATTCGAAGTCGATCAAGTCGGCTGTGGGAATCTTCGCAATCTCGTTGAGCGGCACATGGTCGTCGTTGATCTCGTGCGGATGCGACTTCGAAACGAACTCCTTGATGCCCAACGTCCGCGCCGTGTCCCACACGCTGCGGACCACTTTCGGAGCGAACTTCCGGCTGTTGGGTTCGATGGGGATCTTCAGATTCTTGTCGCCGATCATGTCGACGAGCACTCCGCAGACGTAGCGATACGGCGGCGGCCGGTCGCGGTATTGCTGAGCGAAATGCTCGCTGCCCAAAAAGAATTTGCCGCCGTCGCGCTGGAAGATGAACTCTTCTCCGTCGAAGAAGACCATGTCCACGCCGAACGTCGGCTTGATCGCCGGCAGCGAGTGCCCCATTTCCATGAACAACGCCACGCCGCTGCCGCCATCGTTCGCGCCGAGAAAGATCCCCTTCGGGCGGAATTCGTCGCGGTCGGGATACGGCCGCGTGTCGTAATGGCAACAGAGCAGCACACGCTCTTTCGCTTGCGGGCGCCACGAGACGATCAGATTCTTCATCCGCACCGGCACCCCCGTCTTCGGGTGCGGCGTGACGAACTCCTGAAAGCCGGATTCAGCGCCCAGTTTTTTGAAATGCGCGACGAGCAAGTCTTGTTGATCCGTCATACCCTTCGACTCGCTGGGCCGACGCCCCAGCTTGCAGATGTCTTCGAGGTAGCCAAACGCGCGACGCTCATCGAGATTGATTGCCGGCTTGGCTGCGGCCGGTTCTTCGGCAGTGACGAGTGCGGTGACAAAAACGATCTGCGCCGTCACAAGGAGAATTGTTTTAAGCACCGTTGAACTCCATGACTCGATGCGTGAATTGACAATGCGGTTGGCTGACGGCTGCGATTCTGGTCGCCTGAGTTTCTCAGGGTCAATTGGTAGGATGGCATTCGATTCAATCTTCGAGTTTTGTACGTCGCACGGCCAGCCGTGAGACCCCTAGGCGAGCGGGGCGGCGTCAGCCGCCCGGTCCAGCGACGAATCCACCGGGGGGCTGACGCCGCCCCGCTCGCCTGTTTCATTCATGAGAGAATCTGCGATGCCAACTCAAAGCACACGACGCGAGTTCTTGGCGGCCAGTGCGACTGCCGCTTTCGGAGCAACGATGGCTGCATCGCGAACGGCTCCTGCGGCCGCTCCGACGATTGCGGTGTTGGAGCGACGAATCATCAGTTGGAAGCCGCCGCTGTATCACGGATGGCCGACGTTGGCTCGGCGGAAGAATGGCGAGTTGTTGTTAGTCTTTTCTGGCGGACGCGAAACGCATGTGTGTCCGTTTGGCCGCGTCGAGTTGATGCGGTCGCATGATGACGGCCAGTCGTGGGGGTGGCCGCAGGTGTTGATCGACGGGCCGATTGATGATCGCGATGCGGGTGTGGTCGAGACGGCGAATGGTTCGATCTTGGTGACGACGTTTACGTCGCTGGCGTATGAGGCTGCTCTGCAAAAGATGGAGAAGGCCACGCCTGCACCGGGCAAGGTGAAAGAGGAACATGACAAGCTGTTGGCCGAGTGGCGGGCGGCTCACAATCGCGTCACGGCAGAGCAACGACAGAAGGAAATCGGGACGTGGATGATTCGTTCGACCGACGGTGGCGTGACGTGGTCGGCGCGGTATGCGGTGCCGGTCAACAGTCCGCATGGGCCGGTGGTGCTGCGCGATGGGCGGCTGATTTATGCGGGCAAAGCGTTGTGGAAAGATGACCGCGTCGGCGTGTGTGAATCGAAAGACGACGGCGTGACTTGGGAATGGTTAGCGACCATCCCCGCGCGGCCGGGAGATGATCCGAAGAACTATCACGAGTTGCATGCGGTCGAGGCGTCGGACGGGACGTTGATCGCGCACATTCGCAATCACAATCAACCGAACGCGGGTGAGACGCTGCAATCGGAATCGACGGACGGCGGTCGGACTTGGTCGGTTCCGCATTCGATTGGCGTGTGGGGCTTGCCGTCGCATTTGTTGCGGCTGCGCGACGGACGATTGCTGATGAGCTACGGTCATCGTCGCAAGCCCATCGGCAATCTCGCGCGAGTCAGCAGCGATCACGGCCGCACATGGAGCGAACCGCTGACGATCAGTGATGACGCGAAGTTCGGTGACATGGGATATCCCTCAACCATCGAGTGCGCGGACGGCATGTTGGTGACGGTGTGGTATGAGGTGCTGGTCGATTCGCCGAACGCTCAATTGCGACAGGCCCGCTGGAGATTGAGCTGACGTGGAGCACGTTTCCAACGTGCTCGTGACGGGCACGTTGAAAACGTGCCCCACTTTATCTTCGGCAACATTTGCCGTGCTTTCTTGCGTTTTTGCGAATCCAATAAAAACGTGTCGAAAAGCTGAATAAGACCCGTTGACCCTACTCGCGAGGATGTCATAGGTTCCCGCCGCACATCTCTTCGGCGAGGGCACCCCGCTCGCGCCGCCAATTCTCTGCTGTGAATTTCCTTCCCTTCCTGCCCCCAGAACCTCTCCCCCCGCGGCGATTCGCCGGCATCACGCACACCCTGAGACTGTCTTCGTTGACCGTCGATGCACGAATCACTGCGTCTCCCGCCAGTTGGTTTCAAGGAGGAACTTACTTTGCGTAAGGCACTCGGACTTCTCGCCTGGACGTCGTTGGCCGCAGCCGGCCTGTGGGCCGCTCTCCCCGGAGGCACCACACGACCCGTGTCGGCCGATCAACCGGCGACGAACAATCGTGGCACCACCATTGGCCGTTTGAATCCGTTCACGCGGTCCAAGCCCAAGAGCAACGACGGCTCGTACCGCGAGTCGGCGGAGAAGCTGATGAAGGACGCGCAAGCCCTAGCGGCACGCGGCGACGTCATCGGTGCTCGCAAACTTCTGGAGCGGGCGCAGTCGTTCCCCGTCGATTGGGGACCGGACGAGCGCACTCCGGAAAAGTTCATGGCGCAGTTGGACGCGAGCACGACCTCACGCACGCCTGAGACGTCGATTGCGGGACGGGCTGGTACAAAGCCCAACGGCAATTCACCGGCGACGACCGGAGCCGCGGATCTCGAGAGTCCCGTCGCGAAGACTCCCAAGGCCAACGGGACGGCACGATCTTCGATTCAACAAATCAACAACGAGCAAGGGCTCGACCAGCCGGCCGAAGAGCGTGCTTCGATGAAGCAACGCATGGCCGGAGTCTCGCCCGCTCAGAAGTTGGCGACTGCCAAATCTCTGTTGCAGCAAGCTCGCCGAGACCTCCTCAACGGAGACGTCGCGGAGGCTCGCGAAAAGGCCGAGCAGGCCGCCGAGATCGACGTCGCTTACGGCGCGTTCGATGAGCGGCCGGAACAAGTCCTGGCCGAGATCGACCGCCGCGAAAGCGTCGTCGGTGAAGAGACGCCGCGGACTCGGAACACGGCGCAGAAGTCGAAAGCGAAATCGCCCGTCACGGAAGCCACGTTCGACGAAGACGAACCACGGAAGCCGCGCACGGCCGGAACCTCGGCTGCGGAAAAGTTGGCGAACGCCAAGTCCCTGCTGCAGCAAGCTCGCCGAGACCTCGCCAACGGAGACGTCGCGGCGGCTCGCGAGAAGGCCGAGCAAGCGGCGGAGATCGACGTCGCTTACAGCCCCTTCGATGAGCGGCCGGAACAACTCCTGTCTGAGATTGGCCGACGCGAAGGGAGCAGTCGTGCTGGCAACAGTGGTGAAGCTGCGCCGAAAAATCGGAACACCGCGCAGACTCAGAAGCCGATGTCGAAGTTCACGGAATCTCCGTTGGATGAAGACGAACCACTTCCGATCAAGAAGCTGACAGCGGCCCCAACGAAGCCTGCCGCTTCTTTGGTCGAGGAAGTTCCGTTCGACGACGAAGCTCCGGAAATGACGAAGCCGCCGGTCGAGACTGCGGAAATCGCCCCCTCCGCGAACGACAAGCAACTCGCTCAACAATTGTTGAAGCAAGCTCAGGCGGCGATCGCCAAGGGTGACATCGAGCAGGCCCGCTCGCTCGCGTTGGAAGCCAGTGAGTTAGAGGTCACGTATGGTCTGTTCGATCTGCAACCGCGGCAGGTGCTGGCTCAAATCGACCGCACCACGAACAACCTGACGATCACGAAGAACGCTGCGAAGGCGAAGACCGCCGCGAAAGAACTGCTGAACTCCGTCCCCGCGACGAAATCGACGTTCAGCAAGGAAATGCCCGTTGAAGAAGACGACTTGCCAGTCACGAAGCTGGCCGATTCGGCCAAGGCGAAAGCCTCGGCCGTCGCCGAACGGACCAACAAGGCGGTCCGCACGGAAGTCGAAGCGGCGAAGACGGCGACCGAAGAGATTGAGGCCCAAGCCCAACAGTCGGCGTCTCGCATCGCGGCGGCTGACAAAGCGGCGGCGAACATCGCCAACAAAGCGAATGCCGACGATGACGAAGCCACGGCCAAAGTCCGTCAGCAGGCGGTGATCGTGTTGCAACAAGCTCGGAAAGAGATGCAGGCCGGGCGGATCGAAACGGCTCGCGAGAAAGCGCTCGCGGCGCAGAAGCTCAACACGACGTTCGGACTGTGGGACGATCGTCCGGAAGCGCTGCTGGAAGAGATCGACCGGCTGGCCGAGGCCAAGAAGCCCGCACCGACGAAGAACAATGCGGCCAACAACGACACCAAGGCCCATGCCGTCGCGCTGCTGAAGCAGGCTCGCGCTGACATGGCGGCGGGCAACGTTGACGACGCACAAGACAAAGTCACGCAAGCCGCAGGGATGAACGTGGCCTTCGGTGTCTTCGATGATCGTCCGGAACAAGTTCAGATGCTGATCGATCGTGCGAAGTCACCGCAGACAGCTCGCAATACAGCGGCGAAGCCGAAAGCACTCGTCGATGAGCTGGAAGAGCCGACGAAGCCCGCGCTGCAATCGGAGCAACCGAACTCCTCCAAACAGAATCCGACCAAGCCGCAGCCTGCGACGACTCAGACCGCGTTCACTGAAGATGAACCAGAGCCGACCGACGTTGCCGTGATTCATCCCGAAGGCCCGTCCGCCGAACAGCTCTTCCGCGAAGGTCAGAATCATCTGCAAAGCGGCAACAAGGCCGCAGCGCATCAAGCGTTCGTCCGAGCGTATCAATCCGGCCAGAAGTTGGACGCTCGCCGCAGCCAGCAGTTGCAGGACTATCTGCGAGAACTGAATCCGCGCCGCGGCAAGCCCATTCAAATGGTGAGTGCCGAGGAAGGCTCGGCCGACGATTCCGTTGAGCCGCGCACGCTCGACCCACAACGACCCATCGACATCGCTTCCGAGCGACAGAAGGTGCAACTCGACCGGCTGCGCAGCGAAGTGCTCAACGCCGTGTCCCGCGCCGAACGAGTGCGCGAGAAGGATCCCGCGAAGGCGATCGAGGTGCTCGACCAGGCGATGGCCAACGTCGAAACGTCGCCGCTGGAGAAGAAACTGACGGCCCCTCTCACGTCGTCGCTGCGGAAGACACGCTCGGAGATCGAAGGCTTCCAGAAGCAAATGGAGCCGAACCTGATTCAGGCGAAGCTCAACGACGAGGTCAAAGCCTCCATCACCCGAGATCGCAAGGCCAATGTGAGAAGAGAACAGGAATTCGCCAAGCTCGTGAAAACGTACAACGAGTGCCTGGATCAGAAGCGCTATGCCGAAGCGGAAGTCTGTGCCAAGCAGGCCAAGGAACTCGACCCAGACAATCCGGTTGCGGAAACGATGGTCTGGAAGGCGAAGTTCGCTAAGCGTGTCGACAACATCGCGAATCTGAAGGACGCAAAGGAAGATGGCTTCTTGCAGCAGTTGGATAGCGTGGAATGGTCGGCCGTGCCGTTCGATGACCGCGATCCGATCCGCTTCGGTAAGGATTGGAAGGACATCACCGCTCGTCGCAAAGGGAAATACAACACAGACACGCGACTCCGCTCGCCGGAAGAGCAACGTATCGAGAACAGCCTCTCTCGGCCGATTACGTTGCAATTCGAGAACGTGCCGCTCAACAAAGTCATCGACCACATCGCCCATTGGGCGGACGTGAACGTCGTGATCGACAAGGCGGGACTCGAAGACGTGAACCTGACCATGAGCTCGCCGGTGTCGATCAATGTGGACGGCATCCCGTTGAAAGATGCTCTGTATCTGGTACTGCACCCGATGGAACTCGGTCACACGATCAATCACTCGGTGCTGAACATCACCAGCGAGCAACGCCTGCAAGGCCAAGCCATGCTGGCGACGTATTCGGTGGCCGACCTGGTCGTGCCGATTCAACCCGGTCAGCCAAACATGAACGTGTTCGGCAACGTGGCGGGCATTGGTGCCAGCGTCGGGGGGCAACTGAGCGTTCCCTCGACGGGCGGTCCGCAGGGTGGTCAGTTTCAAGTGGGTCAGCCAGGCAACACGATGGCTTCCCCCGTCACGAATCCCTGGGTCAACAACTCGAATAACTGGAACGTCAACGGCGGATCGTCGCATGACTTCCGCAACCTGATCGACCTGATCGTCTCCGTTTGCGAACCCAATTCGTGGGAAGAAGTCGGCGGTGGCGGACACATCAAAGGGAACGAGACCACGTTGAGCTTGGTCATCCGGCAAACACAAAAGGTGCATGACGAAATCCGCGACCTGCTGGAGCAGCTTCGCCGCTTGCAAGACCTGCAAGTGACGATCGAAGTCCGGTTCGTCTCAGTGTCTGACAACTTCTTTGAACGCATCGGTGTCGATTTCGACTTCGACCTGCAAGACAGCATCGGCGGCCCGAATTTGTTTAGCGGTGGCGGCGGTCAACAGGGCCAACAGGGAGGGCAGGGTGGTGGTCAAGGCGGTCAGCAAGGTGGTGGTTTGATCCCGCTCCCGCCGTTCGGCACGCAGCTACCCTCGCAGCAGCAGGGTCAACAAGGTCAGCAGGGACAACAAGGGCAACAGGGTCAGCAGCAGGGTGGCCAGGCGGCGGCGGGCGGAACGTTCTTCACCGCACCTGGACAGCGCGAATTCACGGATCGCGACAACTACGGCAAAGGCCCGACGGTGCTCGGATTGGGGAGCTCGCAAGCCTTTACCCAAGACTTGGACATCGCGTTTCGGCAAGGCTCGTTCGGCATCGGTGTGCCAGACTTCGGCCGGTTCGACGCCAACGCCGGTGTGAATATCGGCTTCGCGATCCTCAGCGACATCGAAACGTTCTTCTTCATCAATGCCGCTCAGGGCGATCGCCGCAACAACATCATGAGCGCTCCCAAGGTGACGCTGTTCAACGGCCAGACCGGCTCGGTGTTCGATGGTGCTCAACGTCCGTTCGTGACCCAGTTGATTCCCGTCGTCGGCGCGTTCGCGGTCGGCTATCAGCCGGTCATCACGCCCGTCTTTGAAGGGGTCGGCATGAGCGTGCAGGCGGTGATCTCTGCCGACCGCCGCTACGTGCGCTTGGCGGTGACGCCGAGTTTCTCCGTGATCCGCGAAGTCCAAGCCTTCACGTTCGTGTCCGCAGGTGGCCAGCAAGGTCAAGGCGGCCAGCAAGGCCAGCAAGGTGGTGGCCAGCAAGGTGGTGGCCAAGGTGGTGGCCAGCAAGGCTTCGGCGGAATCGGTGGTGGCGTGGGTGCGGGATACGAAGGAATTTACAACCACGGAATGTTCGGCCAGGCGATGGGTGATCGTGCGGATCTGGCGGTCGCCGCTCAATCCGGTTTCGGTGGCATCGGTGGTGGCGGCGGCTTCGGTGGTGGTGGCGGCCAAGGCGGCGGTGGCTTCGGTGGTGGTGGTGGCCAAGGCGGCGGCCAACAAGGCGGCGGCTTTCAGGCGGCGGGTGCCGGCGAAGTCACCGTGCAACAACCCATCGTGGCCAGCACGACCGTGTTGACAACTGTGGCGGTCCCCGATGGCGGCACCGTCCTGCTGGGTGGTGTGAAACGGCTCAGCGAAAGCCGCAACATGGCCGGCGTGCCGATCCTCAACAAGATTCCCTACATCAGCCGTCTGTTCAAGAACACCGGCGTCGGTCGCGAAACACAAAGCTTGATGCTGATGGTTACTCCCCGCATCGTCATCCTGGAAGAAGAGGAATCGCTGCTGGGCATCCCGAACTAATCCTCACACAAGCGACCGCACTGAGCTTGTCTCAGTGGGTCGCGGGCTTTGCGACGTTGAAACCGAATCGTCGTGCAGAAGCTCGATCTCCACCGAGACAAGCTCGATGGGGTTTACGAACATCGCATGATTGAGGACTAGAACCAATCAGTTCGACAATTTGAAACAACCCTGAGGCCAACTGTCTCAATGCCACTCAGGGTCGGGCCGTCGCGGATGGCGGGAGTTCGCGGCGGCCCTTTTTGTTTTCACAGACCAAGCGGTCACGCCGCAGGCACGCTTGCTCGGAAACGCACCTGCCAGCGGGGTGCGGTCAACCCGCGCGGCAAAGCCGCAAGCCAGCATTCCATTTCCAATCTCAAGTTTTCCAATCCTCAATTTCCAATTTCCTGGACAGAGTCGCGTTTCAAGCGTGCAACTCATTGAAAATTGAGGATTGGAAATTTGAGATTGGAAATGGGATCAAAACGCGCGCACGCCGAAAAGAATCTGCGAACTCGTAGTACGCACGGCGTCATCAGCGAGACGCGCTCGACAAGAAGCTGAACAGCCCCTTCTTGGCCTTGGCGGGTTCGGACGACTTCTTCTCGTCATCATCGACCGGCGGGTCGAGTAGCTGGGCGAGGTTTTCGATCGCTTTCGTGATTCGCGATTTAGGAGCGTGCGTCAACAACGGGACGCCGTTGTTGCGCGATTCGACCATCGAAACGTAATCGTTCGGCAGTTGGAAATAGATTTCCCGGCCAATCGTTTCCAGCGCTTTGTTGAGGCTGATGTTCGCATCTTGCAAGCCCATGCGGTTGACGACGATCTTGACCTTCTCCGGCAAACCGGGCCGCTGGTCGAAGAATTGCATCAAGCGGACAACGTTCCGCAGACAAGGCAGATCGAGCTGCGTGATCAGCAGCACGTTGTCCGAGCACTCCATGGCGGCAATGTCCAAGGGACTGAAACTCTTGCTGGTATCCAGAATCAAGTGCGTGAATGTCGCCTTGAGCAATGAAATGACACGCCGCAATTCGTCCGGAGAAATCGCCGGGCGTTCGTCCATCTGGACGGGCCGAGGCAGCAGGTACGCGCCGCTGGAATGCTTCGTCAGCGAGCGTTTCAACAGGGCGTAATCCAGGCGGCTGATGTTGTCGGCGACATCTTGAATCGTGTAGTCGGGAATGACGTCCAGCCAGACGTCAGCATCACCGAGCGACAGGTTGAGGTCGATGATCGCGACGTTGTTGCGCTGGTTCTGAGCCAACATGCAGGCCAGGTTGACGGCGATCGCCGTACAACCGACTCCGCCGCACACGCCGGCGAGCGTCACTACTTGCGCGGATTTCACCCGGCCTTCGTCGGTACGACTGTGCGTCGTTTGCTGGATGCGGTCCAACGCGGACAGAAAATCTTCCAGACGCAGCGGCAGGCTGAGGTATTCTCGCGCGCCGTTCCGCATGGCGCGCAGGATCAGGCTCCCTTCCTGCGACCCGCTGATGACCAGCGCGGCACAGCCCGGCAGGTTGGCGGAGATTTGCGAGATCAGGTCCAAGCCTTTGGTCGGATCGGAATCGATCGCGATCAGCGCGATGTCCGGCTGAGTCTGCGTGACGACATCAAAGAAGTAGTCGTAGCTGGAGCATTCCGCCTCTAGCCAGACGGCATCAATGCCCAGCAGCAAATTCTTCAATGACGCGCGGCTGGAATCCTTGGGATCCACCAGAGCGAGTCGGACGACTTTCATGGCAACGGGTCACTTGTGATCGGGGAAGGATCTCAAATTTCAAATCGAGTCCGCCCCCATCCAGCTTGCCTGGAAAAGGCGAACGATGGCGAATTAAAGAACGACAAACATTGCTGGCCTTCGCTGAATGGAGCCCAAACATCAGACCTGGAATTCATTTCGTATCAGCATCCAAAATCAAAAAAGCAATTTCACCGCGGCGGTGGCTCGATGAGTCCGGGTTTGCGGTTGCGAGTCGTATTTGAATCGGTGCTGTTGGATGCAGTGTAATCGGGCTGGCTGCTGCGATTGTTGCTCGCAGCGGCGTTGTTGCTGGAACGAGTTGGAGGGGCGGACTTGGCCGTGGGCATCGAGCGATTCGCCGTTGCAGGGGTCGGAGCTCGGGTCGATTCACTGGCGCGAGCCTTCACCGCTGCTTCGTCGTAGCTGGTTTGTTTCACACTGGAACTGCTCTTCGGCATTTTCTGCCGCGCAGCCATCTGAGCGGCGAAGCGGCGAGCTTTCGCCGAAGCATCGGCATCTCCGGGGGCGGGGGGTGTCACCAACTCTTTGCGATCCGTGGCCGGAGGAGCCGATGCGGGACTGTTGGCATCCTTCAGGCCCGGCACGATGTAGGGACCGGTTTGACCGGGAGCGCACGTCGGACAGCGTTCGCCGTACTTGGGGACTTCCATTAAACCGTACAACATTAACTCGCGATCGGTGGGCGCGTCCGTGAATTGACCAGGACCACCCGGCGGGACCTGGCCGTCATCCAGTGGGGCGACTAATTCGGGGGTGACGGTGATCACGATTTCGGTTTCGGCTTCGGTCGTCTGCTTCTGGCTGAAGGCCGCACCGATATACGGCAACTCGCCGAGAAACGGAATTTTGCGCATGCTCGTCCGCTGTGTGTTCGAGATCAGTCCGGCCAGCATCAGCGTTTGGCCGAACTTCATTTCGACCTGCGTGTTGACTCGGCGCACCGTGAGCGCCGGAACGGTCGTGCCGTTGATCGTCACGCCGTGAGCGTCATCACGGTCGCTGACTTCGGGCTGTAGTTCCAACCGGAGATTGCCGTTTCCCAGCACGATCGCCACGGCTTCCATGCGGACACCAAACTCACGGTATTGAATACTGACGGTTCCCAAGCTTTGAGGAACCACGATCGGGAATTCGCCGCCGGACAACAGGGTCGCCGGGCGACCATTGGTGGCGACGATTTCCGGCTCCGCGAGAATCTTGACCAACGATTCTTCACGCAGCGAGGAAATGAAGGACTGAAATGTCGACTGATTTCTGACAACTCCAAAGGAGGCATTCGTCAGCAAACTGTTCGCGGCGGTTGCCACGGCCGGCGTTGCTCCCGGCAGCAATGACGCCGTCCCCTGAGCGCCCACGGCTGCCGAGCCAATCGCTCCTGGATTGCTCGTGACGTACCCGCTGGGGCTGACGTAGGTGAAGTTGATCCCCAACTGACGGATCAGAGAGCGTTGAGCCTCCATCACCTTGACCTTCAGCAGAACTTGCTGGACGCCGCCCACGCGCATCTGGTTGAGCACTTTGGGATAGAATTGTTCGGCGATTTCGACGATCTGCGTGATGTGTTCGGGATGCGTGACCCAGCCACGCAGCGCGATCGCCTCGCTCACCTTGAACGCCTCGATCGACGAGTTCGGAAACTTGCGGTCGATGATGGATTGCAGTTGGCGGGCGTCCCCTTTGACGAGGACTTCGACCGTGTAGCTGGTTCCGGCGTCGTCGGTGATCACCAAGCTGGTGACCCCTTGCAACAGTCCCCTCACGCTAATGCGGGTCGGACTGACGGCGGTGACTTCCAGGACGACGGGGTCAAAACTGCTGACGCGCTTGATGAAGCTTTTGGTCTCGAAAACTTTCGAGAACTTCTCCGTCAATTCGACCTGAGTGCGATAGGCGGTGATGGGCACGACCGCATCGCTACCGGCAGCATCTGCCGCAGCGGACTGTTCGGCGGTCTCGGGCTGCGCGTGCAGCGGTTCGCTGATCAGCCAGCCGCTCGAAAACAGCGCGATCAGCGGCCATGCGGCCGGAAATGAATGATGAAGCCAGCGCATCCCTGCACCTCAATTTCTGTGTCCGCCGTAGCCTGACTCTCCGAGTCGGGTTCTGCGGCGGGACTCCCGACTCGGAGAGTCAGGCGACGGTCTGTTTCGATCCCGACTCGGAGAGTCAGTGAAAGAATTGGTAGCTGAACTCGCCAGAGTTCAGTTTTCTCGGCGAATTCTGAAGTCTGGCGACTTAAGCTACCAAAAAGTTCACAGCCTCAGAGAGTCAGGCTACGTTCCCTTGGCGGTATTCAGTGTCACGGGTTCTTGGTCCGGCAGATCGACTTCTTCGATGCGGCGGTCGGCGCCGGCGATGATTTCGATCTTCCATTTCTTGCGGCCCGAATTGGGGGCGAGATTCACTTCCGGCGCGGGCTTTTCCACCGCGACCGGCGGTGGCAGGTCTCGTTCCTCGTTGTTTTTGACGACGGCAATTTCGGCACCCCTCGGATCGAATAACTCTTTTTCGTCGATCCGATGCTTATCGTTCATGGCCCGCAGTGTCAGGTGAATCGTGCCGACGTCGCCGGCCAGCTTTAACAGCTTTGCCTGCTCGCCGGTCACTTGCAGCGACACATTCTTCATGGGGACGGCCTTGGGATCACCGGCCTTGGGAAGCAAGTTCGGGTCGCGCACGCCGTCGATCGCGAAGACCTCGACGTACTCCAACACCGTCTTCACCTCCTTGTCGACGCCGCTGACTTCTCGCGATCCCACCCTGCGGTAGGTCACGAGCACATCCACATGATCGCCCGGATGAATCAGACCGACACCCGTCATCGTTTGGTCGATGGGCACCGAGGTGATACTCATCCCGTCACGAATATCACTCGACGCGTTTCGATTTCCTTTCTTATCCAGCATCGGTTCCAGAATCTGGGAGCCAGCGAAGGTGCGAACCTTCAACGTGCGTTCCTGAAGCTGTTCCTTGCTGACAATGGCTCCTTCCGGGATGGTCCCCGCGGGAAAACTCCTGAACTCCACATTGGTGTCGTCCAGCGGTTGTCCTGGTTGGATCTCCGCTTTAGCCACCAACACCTGGCCCGATTCTGTCTTCACTCCGCCCTGATTCGACAGGACTTGTTGCACTCCCATCATGGCCACCAATCCGCAGATCGCGGCGACAGCCAACAAAGCCAATGTCTTCGGTCGCATGGGACACCAGGACTTCCTTCGTATGATCGGCACCGTCTGGGCAAACTCTTCACCCTATAACGGCTTTGCCGATGGCGGGGATTCTCGGAGGTGATTTTTCAGAAAAACTCGACTCGCGATTTCTGCCGGACGAGACCCTAACAACTAACATCGCCATCACCCCACCGAGCTTGCCTCGGTGGAGTCGGGCCTTTGCACTACGAACCGCGTCACTCGAAATCACGCCGTGGTGCAGAAGCCCGCGAGCCACCGAGCCAAGCTCGGTGGGGTCGCTTGATGGAGGCCTAGATCAACATGCCGTCGTACACAAACACGGCAATCGCTCCGAAGCAGATGGGAATACCATACGGCAGCAACCGCATCGTCGGCTTACGCTCGGCCGCGATTTGAGCCACGCCGTTCATGCCCAGCTTCTTCAGATCCATCCATTCTTGGAGGATGACCAGGAAGTTGGTCGAGTGCCGCTGCCAATCGTTCTGCATCCAGACCATCACCACGGCCATGACCGCGCCGATGATCGCCGTCGCAACGAAGACTTCCAGGATGATCGCAGGGCCGAGCCACGCGCCGATGCCAGCCATCAGCTTCACATCGCCCGCACCCATGCCGCCTAGCATCCACAACCAGAACAGCGTCGCGAGTCCCACCACGGTGCCGAGCAACGCGCCTGCCAAGCCACTGTTCCAACTCCCCCAACCGCTGACGGCCAGGTTGTAGGCCAGCCCGCTCAGCACCATTGGGAAAGTGATCCAGTTCGGCACGCGGAGTTCTTTGCCGTCAATCCAGGCGGCGACAATCAACACGATCGTGACCAGTTTGACGTGCCAGTGATTCAGTAATAGTTCTTGCCAGTCCATGTTAGATGGCCTTTCGTGTGAGGCTTCGAATCGAGGGGTTAATCGATGGTGCCCGCCGCTACTCATTCACGGGAGTTCGGCACCACGTCGCACACAGGCTGGGCGGTGGCACGCTTACGCTCGGGCGGACAGAAACAGCCAACTGCATGTCGAGGCCATGGCGACCAGTGAGGTCGTCAGGAGTTCCACGAGTTGAGTGACTTCCAGATTTAGCCAGTACGAAAACATGATGCACACACCTTGCTTGAAACGGCCGAACCGCCTCGACCGGGCAAGCCCGGCGAAGCGTTCGGCGAAGAACAGGTTGATCCGAGCGAAAGCTCGCGACCGACTACGGCAACGCCGTCTGAGTGGAATCAAACGAACCGTTGACCTTCGTACCAACGGCGGTGATCGTGCCAATGCAGACCACAACAATCAGGGCCAACATCACGGCGTACTCGACAGCGGTTGGGCCATCTTCCGACGCCAAAAACTTCTTAAGCAGATTCATGGTATGTCTCTCCCTTAGAGCGATTAGAGCGAAACCCATTCGGGCCATCAGGCTCGAGTCGAGTGTGGTTTCCGCCCGATCAACGGACGGCCCGCATAGAGAAAAAGAAAATCCGCCGCCGCCCGGCCGAGACGAACCTCGGTAAGACGGGCGGCGAATTTGTTTCGATGTGGGTGTGGCACCCACGCCTGGTTACGGCAGAGCGGTCTTGGTGGCGTCGAACGAGCTGTTGACCTTCGTGCCGACGGCGGTGATCGTGCCGATGCAGACCACAACGATCAGGGCCAACATCACGGCGTACTCGACAGCCGTTGGACCATCTTCCGACGTCAGAAATTTCTTCAAAAGGTTCATGGTAAACTCACTTTCTCTTTGATGATTTATGGTTGGAATCACCGAGGTCTCTCAGGCCCCGGACAGACAACCGACGTTCGATGGCCATCGAACTCCCTTGCGAATCTTGGCTGTGCCGAAATTCGCTCACTGACACCGGCTCGTTGTGTTGGTGATCACCGTTTGAGCCGTCATCAGCGTTGTCACCCAAAACCTAGGTCAGCCCCGCGGGGTGTCAAATTCGTGCGTTGAGAAACTGCACGAAGACTTTGCCTAAACTCACGACGCACACAAAAGCGGTACGTTCGGAATAACCCAACGGGTTCGATCGAACTGCCAGGCATTTCAACGTGGCATGATGCGGAGAGGCTGTGAAGTTTTCGTGGAGCACGTTTTCAACGTGCTCGAAAATAGGCTGATTGGGCACGTTGAAAACGTGCCCCACGTCATTTATTCACAGCCTCGGAGCGTCGAACCGCACTTCGTCGCTCAAAAAACGAAACGAGGACCGCATGTCTCCAGGCGGTCCTCGTTTTGTAGGACGAATTGGCTCGCGCCAATCTCACACGATGAAGGGAATCAGTCGCCAGCGCACCTGCGCCGAGTACGCTCGGTATTCCTCGCTCCGAAGCAGCAATCGTTCTTCGGCTTGGGCTCGCAGGAAGAAGAAGACAAACTGAGCGGCATACAGCGACAGATTCCACGCCGTCGGGTGGTTGATCACGAAGCCGAGATAGCTGACGACATAGGCCGAATAGAGCGGATGCCGGACGAACTTGTAGAGGCCCTGAGTTTTGACGCCCCGATTGGCCGCTACCGTTCCAAAACTCGTGTTGAGCGAGCACAGGGCAAAAATCTGCATCACCATTCCGACGAACTGAATCGCCTGAGGCACGATGTGGTCCCGACCGTTGACCGACTCGTAGAACATCACGAGGTAGGTTCCGGCACATCCGACGAGCCAGTCATAAGGGGACGTGGAAATCTCGTGGGCATAGCGGCGCATGACGGTGAAGTACGAGTCGAGCAGCAGCTTCACCAGCAGCAGCAGCGTGCTGAGCCGGAATGCCACGGTCAGACTGAGGCCATTGATCACCGCGAATCTCAAGAACAAACAGGTCATCAGCACCTTGCTCAAGATTTCAAGGACGGCCCCGCCAGCGGGACGAACCTGACTGTTGATCGCTGCGGTCTGATTGACTGTCGACATGCAATGTCTCCGGAATTTGGGCTGCGCCAAATAGTTCGACGCAGCAGATTTGGCGAACTCTAGCTCGCCGATTTGACGGAGCTGCCAAGTTCTCCACGAGCCTCTCCGCCTGAGAGGCATTCGCGAGCCTCCTCGTCAGAATCGTTAGAGCCGGAATCAGGTCAGTGGCGGGAGTTTTGTCGGCCTTGCAACCATCGCTTTCGCCTTCGGCGATTGGCCAACTTTTTGACCGTCGCTCGTCATCGTTCGCCGTTCGCAAACCCGATGAGTTGTTGTTGACAGTCACTTCGTCGGGCCGATATTCAGCCCGCGTTTCAGGCTCCTGGTGGAGCGTCGGGGCCAATTCTTCCAAGTTCTGACACACGCATGGAGGCGGTGTGCTCGACTTCATCACTCAATCGATCCGTTCGGCGGGTCAATCGCTGTGGGACGCGGTCTTAGTCTTGCTGCTGGCCGCCGTCGCGTTTTGTCTTCTGGCGGTGATCGTTAAAGGCAAAGAGGCGCTCGCTGCCGGGGTTCGGGCGGCGAAGGAAATTCGGGTCAACCTCTCGCTCTATTTCTTTGACGCCGTATTCATCGCGCCGATCATTGCGCTGCTGGTCGAGTTGGTCCAGCGAACGGTGCGCGGGTTTGGCTTGATCATCGTCCCCCCTGAGCGTTGGGAATTTGTCGGCGCTTGGGGAACGGCGGTCGCTGCCGTCTTTATTGGCGACTTCTTTTCCTACTGGCGACATCGCGTGGAGCACACGCCGTTGCTGTGGCCCTCGCACGCGATCCACCACAGCGATACTCAAATGACGTTTCTAACCCTGTGGCGATTTCATCCAATCAACCGTGCGACGACCGCCGTCATCGATATTGCCTGCCTCTCGGCCATGGGCTTTCCACAGTGGTCGATCACGGTGGTTTTTGCGGTCCGTCACTACTACGGACAGTTCATCCACGCGGACGTACCGTGGACCTACGGACCATTGAAGTATTTGTTCGTTTCGCCTGTGATGCACCGCTGGCACCATGCGCGAGATGTGGATGGTTCCGGCAGCAATTTCGCTACCGTCTTCTCCGTCTTTGACCAAGCCTTTCGCACGTATCACATGCCCGGACTCTGCACCGTGCCTCTGGGAGTCAGGGACGAGATGAGCCCAGGCTCGATCGGCCAATTGATCTATCCCTTCGTCGCCTGGCCCAAACGGCTCTTCCGCAGAAGAAGATCGGAGAACCGCCAGCAGTCGGGCACGACGTGATTGACGAATGGCGGAGAGTATCAATCTGGAAACCAGCATTATGCCCGCTCCTGATTCCTTCGCCTTTGCAACGGTTGCCGATCTCGGCCGACGCCTGTGGTCGCGCGAGTTCACGTCGGTCGAGCTGACTCGATTCTTCCTCGACCGGCTGGAGCAACTCGGCCCGAAGCTGAATGCCGTCGTGACCGTGACTCGCGAGCGGGCCTTGGCAGAAGCTCAACAAGCGGACCAGGAACTCTGTTCCGGTCGTTATCGAGGCCCGCTGCACGGCATCCCCTACGGCGCGAAAGACCTGCTGGCGACCAAAGGAATTCCCACCACATGGGGAGCGGCTCCGTTCAAAGATCAAATGTTTGACGAAGACGCCGTCGTGATCAAAAAACTGCGCGACGCCGGAGCGGTGCTGGCCGCGAAACTGGCGATGGTCGAAATCGCTGGAGGACTCGGATATCGACAAGCCGACGCAACGTTCACCGGGCCGGGACTGAACCCGTGGAACCGAACCCGCTGGGCCGGCGGTTCGTCGAGCGGTTCCGGTGCGGCGGTCGCCGCGGGACTGGTGCCGTTCTCCATCGGCACCGAAACCTGGGGGTCGATCATGACCCCCGCCGGTTACTGCGGAGTGACCGGACTGCGACCCACCTACGATCTCATCAATCGACAAGGAGCGATGGCTCTGACTTGGACCATGGACAAGATCGGCCCGCTGACGCGCACCGCTCAGGATTGCAGCTTCGTCCTCAATGCGATCCGCGAACCTTCTCCCGCCCCCGCTCAATCTCAATGTCCGTTCCGCATCGGAGTGCTCGACGACGCCGTGACGAAAGTGCAGCCGGAAGTCCAAGCGAACTTCGAGGCGTCTCGCAAAGTGCTCGAACGCTGCGCCACGCTCAGCGAGTTCAAGCTCCCCGATCTGCCGTATGGCTCAGTCAATTCGATCATCATCTCGTGCGAGATGGCCGCCGCGTTTGAAGACCTCGTGAAGAACGGCAAGGTCTGGGAGATGACCGCCGAAGAAGACCGCTGGGGCCTGTACTCCGCATTGACGATCCCGGCCAAGGACTACATCAACGCGATGCGCATCCGCGCGATCATCCAGCGCGAACTCGACGCCGCGATGTCACCGTTCGACGCGGTCATCAGCCCGACGCTGCCGTCGGTCGCGTATCCGATCGACCGCCCGTGGGACGAATACCGCAAAGGACTGGCCGGCAGCCAAATCGGCGGAGCCGGCAACGCGGCCGGCATCCCCGCGCTCTCGATCCCCAACGGCTTCGGCGAAGCCGGCCTGCCAACCGGCCTGCAACTCGTCGGCCGCGCGTACTCCGAAGATCGCCTGCTCGCGATCGCACAGGCCTACCAACACCAAACCGATTGGCACTGCCGGCACCCCGTCGCCTGACTCTCCGAGGCTGTGAATAAATGACGTGGGGCACGTTTTCAACGTGCCCAATCAGCTTGTTTTCGAGCACGTTGAAAACGTGCTCCACAAAAACCTCACAGCCTCTCCGAGTCGGGCCGTCCGCGCGAGCATGGGGTCGGGTGGAATGAAATCCATGACTGTGTCGCGCATCGCGCTGGACGCGGCCACGGCATGACGTAGGCTTGCCCGAACGTCCCGCCTCTCCCCTTGCGAAAGAGCGAATGATGGGTCTCCTAAAAATGCTGCTGACCGGCGACGATGAAGAGTTTGACCAGGAGGAACTCGAAGAGCAGACGCCGCTCTGGAACGAGAACGAATTGGACCTCGATGCCGCCGAGTCCTCCGAACCGCTGACATCGTCCTACGATCCCGAACGAGCGACTCGGATCGCGCAGGACCGCGAACGCGCGGAGGTGCGTGAGCGGGACGAAGTGGTCGCGCGCGTCGGCAACTTGTTCCTCACCGTCGAGTCGCTGCTGCGGTTGCTCAAGAACAAGGGCATCATCAACGACCTCGATCTGCAGCAACTGGAGCAACAAGTCGATCGAGAAGACGGACTCGCCGACGGCGAATACCATCCCGATGGCCTGAAGATCCCCAGCCATTGCCCGCAATGCGAAGCCCGCATCCCCTCCGGCAAACGCTTGTGCCAACTCTGCGGCCACCGCTTCACAGGCGAGTGATGTTGCGCCGACTCCAAAAGTCACGACCCCGTTTTGAACCAAACTTGAACTACGGCTATTTGGTTGTCCCGAGAAATACATTAAGAGCCTGGAGTAGCCGCTCCGAGAAGAGTCCGGCCAATACTCCAATCAATAGAGCACTGCGCCACCCCACTCCCATTTTGACTTTCGTGCCCAAATCGGTGTGTTCGTAAACATTGAAAATCACTAAGGCGAGGATCATTCCGCCGATAGTGTTCATCGACACGGCGTCTTGAACGAGTTGGTCCCACACCGACTGCAAAGCGTGCCAGAAGCCGCCAGAGTTCACGTCATCGTTGAGAATTCGCCCGGCCTTAGCCATGGTGGATTCTGATGAATCTGCATCAGCCAACTTCGACGTGAAGTCTGCAATTTCTCCCTTCGGCGATTCCGTGTTTGGATTAGTTGCGATCTTCGGGACATTTTTCGCGGCAGATAATGCCGTCTTGAGGATTGTCCCCAAAACACTTGAAAAGACAGCAACTAAAGAAAGAGCCCAAGGGGGGGACTGATAGTCGTTGATGTGGAAACGGCACCAGTCGTGACAGTCTCCAATTCTCCATCGTTTTCAACATAACAAGCTTCGATAGTCACCGTGTATTTTCGGGGGTCAAGCGTGCCACGGGCAAACCGAAACACGTACGTCGTTGCCCACAACGATCCTGGTGCCAGCATCGCAATCCCTGAATGATTTGCACCTTCGCCTGCAATTTGTTCATCAAGGATTCGCAGTTGAGTAAGTTTGGCAGTGAAAAGTCGCTTTTCCGGCGATCCGTTGGGGACGTCATCGTCATGAAACCATGTTGATAGCGCTGTTTCCGCATCGCGCATTTCCTCAATCACAAAGTCGACGGTCCTCGATGACCCGGGCGCGTCAGAGTATTGGATTACATTTGGAGGCGAGTAACTTGTTGGGGTGGAGGTAGAGTCGGTCTCGCGTGGCCGAAACAACGAAGCAATTCCACGGCTCCGGTTCCCAGGCCGCTCATTATCGAGACGTTCGAGGAACGCTTTGAGAATTGTGGTCAGTTCCTGGCAAAGTTTGTTGAATCTGAGTCTGATCGCTCGTTCTGAAGTTTCTCTGACTTCAAGGAGCGAAACTCCGTCGGCCATTCGTGGTGTCAGCGAGCGGATTTGAACGGGCGTTGTGCCCTTGTTGTCGGCTGCAAATCGGTAGGCAATCTCGTTCGATCGCAAATCTGATAACTGTTCTTCTAATTGCAAGGTGATATTAGCCACGAATCCGCCCTCGTCAAAAGGAACACAACCCAGCAGACGCTTCTGCCCGTCCGTGAGGCCCGACTTCATTATTAAATCCACTGAGCGGACGGCTGGCTAGGAAAATGTGGAAGGGTTCGATCACTCGATCAAACATTCGAAGTCATTCAGTTGCCGGTGTCGATCTAGACTGACCTTTAATATTGTGTTGCCGGCTTAACGCCTTGGTTGCTTTCCGTGCGACGTGTTGAGGCCTGCTCAGTGGTTGTGGCAAATCGGTGGAACCAAGCTAGACTTCGGGCTGTCGGGTAACCACTTTGTTCGACCGACATTCGCCCTAATCTTTGAGGTCATTCGATGGCTGCCAACGTGGCTGGATCCGGCAAGCCCGCGCCGCGCGATCCGTCGCCGCAACGGCCGACGGGCGCGAAGCCCGCTGCTCCGAATACGGCGCAGGCTGGGGGCACTGCCGGGAAGACGGTTCCGACCGTCAAGGGGCATGGGTTGGATGGGCTGAAGCAGCTCGGCCGCTACACGATTCTTAAGAAGCTCGGCCAGGGAGGCATGGGGATCGTCTTCCTCGCCAACGACACGCAACTGCGGCGGCAAGTCGCGCTGAAAGTGCTGGCGAAAGAGAAGGCCGAGAACCCCACGCTTGTTAAACGCTTCAAGGCCGAGGCTCAGGCGGCTGCGGCGCTCAAGCACGAAAACATCGTTGCAATTCATGATGCTGGTGAAGCGGATGGTCTGCTTTACATCGCTCTCGAATTTGTCGATGGCACGGATGCGCACACCATCGTCGCCAAGCGTGGCCCGCTGCCCGCCAAACGGGCGATGGACATCATTCGCCAAATCACGCTCGCGCTGCAGCACGCTTACCAGCAGAAGATCGTTCATCGCGACATCAAGCCGTCCAACTTGCTGATTCGCAAAGACGGACTCGTGAAGCTGGCGGACATGGGGTTGGCTCGTTCCGTGGATGAAACGTTGGAGACCAACATCACCCGCGCTGGCACGACCGTCGGCACCGTGGATTACATGTCGCCGGAGCAGGCTCGTAACAGCAAAGCGGCTGACATTCGCAGTGACATGTATTCGCTGGGAGCGACTTGGTTCCATTTGTTGACCGGGCATCCGCCGTTCCCTGAAGGGAGCATGCTCAACAAACTCAATGCGCACTCGGGAGGACTGCGGCCGGATGTGCGCGACAAGAATGAATCGGTCTCGGAAAACATCTCGGTGATGATCAAACGGCTGATGGCGATCAAGCCGGAGGACCGCTATCAAAATCCGACCGAGTTGCTGGAGGATTTGGACAACGAAAACCTGACGCGCGGCCCGATGTCTCTGAAAGACCTCGCCGGACTGGCCGAAGAGGAAGACGACGACGAATCCGACGACGAGCCGAAGGCGTCGTACAAAAAGCCGGCCGCGAAGGAAGCGAAACAATTGGCCGCCGCGACGATGGAGATCCCCGTTCAAAAGTTGCCCTCGAACGTGCCGGCATCGGGGGGCGGCATGAATCTGGCGTCGCTGAAGCCGCTCGGCATCGGTGCGGCCGTGATCGCCGCCATTGGTTTGTTGGGCTACATCGCTTCGCAGTACGGCGGAGCCGTCGGCACCTCCACGACTCCGGGTTCCAACCCGTTCGACCGCAGCCACGATGTTGTCAGCACCAGTCCCAACACTTCTGTGAGCGAAGAGAAGAAGGCCGGCCCCAAACCGGCGACGGTGGGGATTTCCAAAGGCCCGAAACCCATCGACACAACGGACGCTCCGAAAGCCACAACCAAGAAAGACGGCACGGCCGCACCCTCGCCAGCCGGAGCGTTGTACTTTCCTCCCATCGCTCCGCTGGGACGTGACGGGGAAGTCAAACACATCCCGGAATGGATCACCGAAGCCGGGTCGCCGGCCGCCTCCAACCTCAAACGAGTGACCGTCGGCGGTGGTCCGAATGGTTTCGAGCAAGTGGCGACAATCGAACAAGCGATCAAAGAACTCCCGGCTGCGGGGGGCATCGTGGAGTTGATCACCGACGGGCCGTACTTCCTCGGCCCGATGCAACTGACGAACCGCGCGACCATCGTCATTCGTGCGGCGAATGGCACGACGCCCGTGGTGGTCCTCGTGGCCGAACCGGATCAGCCGTATGACTCGCTGCTGCAAATCACGAATGGCACGCTGACGCTGGAAGGTTTGCAAGTGCTCGTCTACGCGCGGCAGTTTGCGAACAACGATCCGCTGACGTTCGTCTCGGTACGCTCCGGAGATCTGGCGGTTGTGCGCTGCTCGTTCACGCTGCTGGGCAATCGCGCTGGTAAGAGCTTCACGTTCGGAGCCGAAGGGCAAGTGCTGCGCACCGATCCGAAACAATCATCGCGTGCTCGGCTGCTCGTGCGTGAGAGCGTCGTGCGCGGCGCGGCGCTCGGCGGGTTCAACCTCGATCAAACGCAGACCGATCTCGTCGCCAGCCGGTGTGTGTTCGCGACCGGTTCCGCGCCGTTGCTGAACCTGACGAATCGCGAACAACCGGTTGATGACGCACTGCCACCGAAACCAGCCATCAGTGGAGCCAAGACCAGCGGCAACTTCAGCACCGAGGAGAAGAAGCCAGCCGGTCCGAAGTCGCTCAAGCCAGCGAGCAACCCGGCGACGAAAACTTCGACTTCGGCGACGGCACGCAGCCTGCGGTTCTTGTCCTGCACGGTGCTGGCGGCCGGCACCGCGTTTGAGATCGCGCCCGGCGCGAATGTCACGAAGCCACCGACCACCGAGGTGTTGATCGCCAACTCAGTGCTCGCGGGAGTCAATGCTCCGCAAGCCGCCCCGGTGTTGTTGGCCTTGCCCGGCTGGCAGCAAGCGTTGTTGCCCGGCAACGATCAGAGTCCGTATCCGAGCCTGAACTGGCAGATTGAATCCTCCGCCGTCTGCGGCTGGCAAAAGCTGATCCTCGGCGAATTGGGCGAGACAAAAGTTGTGCGCGACGGTGCCGCCTGGAAAGAAATCTGGCGCAATCAACCGTCGCTGGAGTCTTCGCAATTCCAAGCCATCAGTTGGCCGAAGACACCTCCCGTGGATTTTTCAACGCTGTCTGTAAATGAACTCGGATTGCCCAACGAACTGGGTCTGAAAGGGAGCGACGGTCAAACGCCCGGTTGCTCGCTCAACGATTTCGCGATGCCGACTCCACTGACGCTCGCGCGAGCCGATGCGCTGTCCGACCGAGCCGCTTACCCGATCACGGGCATCGAACCGTTCGCGGAGAACCGCCGCATGGAAGTCGATGCCAACTCGCAAGATCTCGGCAAGGTGCTCGGTCAGGATGATTGGCCCAGCGGCACGGTGGTCATCGTCAGCGGACAAGGTAGCGCCGAGATGACACCCGTCGAAGTGAAAAACAAATCGTTGCGAGTCGAGTTTCGGAGCAACGGTGAAGCACCGCTCGTTCTCAGTCCGCGCAAATCGGCCAAGATGAAAGACGACGAGGCCATGTTCATCGTCGAGAATGGTTCGCTGGAGCTGGTCGATGGGCAGTTCTATTTTCCGAACGGATCGAGTTCGCCATTGCCGAGCCATTTCCTCGCCGTGCATGACGGCAACTTCGCGCTCCGCCGCTGCCAAATCACCGGCCAGATGCTGGAGGGGACCACCAAGTTTAAAGGCTTGATCCGTTGGAAGCGCATCGAAGTCGAGCCGCGCGATCTCAACACACCTCAAGAACGGAACTCCGGCGTGATCACCGACTGTGCGCTGCTGACCTCCGGCAAGCTGTTCGATGCGGACCTGCGGAATCGCACGCTGGTGCTGCGGAATAGTTTGATGGCGTCGGTCGGAGACTTGTTCGATCTCAACGTGCAGGGTTTCAACGCCAGGATCGGCGGTACGCTGGACGCGCGCTGGTGTACCTTCGGAGCCGGCGGCAAATTCCTGTTCCAAGTCCGCGGCACCAAGGAAGCCGAGAAGACCGTTCGGCCGCTGAATGTCTTTCTGCAACACTGCACGCTGCTTTCGCTGACCGACTTGTCCAACGCGCCGACATCCCCCGTGTTGCTGTCCGCTCGTGATTTCGTGCTGAGCAATCAGCAGATCGCCTGGTGGGATCACGGCAACGGGTATTCGGCTCCGTGGACACAGTTCATTCGGGCTGCCGACACTCCGGCCGCCGGGCCGCAATCGTTCGACAACCACTGGCGCAAACCGTGGGGCGAAACTCATGTGTTGAATTCGCTCATCGCGAACGGTGATGTGAGACTCGCCGCCAAGTTGCCACCTCGGAACAAGGTCGCGTCGCGAGACTTCTTGCTCTCCGGCAATTGTCCCGCTGCGACTTGGGGGCCGAATCAAACTCCGCTCGGATTCGACATCGACCGCTGGTCGGCGACCGTCTCGTCCCCCAGCCGTGTGACCGCTCCAGCGACCACGAAGACCGATTCCCCCAAGACGGCACCGAAGAAAAACGAACCGTTGCCGACCAACAAAAACACGAAGCCCACCAAGCCGAATTTCTGAGCGGAATGGCGCTAGCCACCGGTTTTGTGGAGTTGATGATCCATGCAAAACCGGCGGACAAACCGGCGGCTAGCGCCGTGCCGCTCACCGAAACAGGAACCCTTTCACATGGCCCTCGCTGGAGAAGTCATCGACTTGCAGAAGCACTATCACCTCAAAGGTGGCGTGGTGGTCAAAGCGTTGTGCGGCGTCAGTATGCAGTTTCCGCAAGGGGATTGGTTGGCAATCATGGGTTCGTCCGGCAGCGGCAAGAGCACGTTGCTGAACCTGCTCGGCGCGCTCGATCGGCCCACCAGCGGCGAATACATCCTGGGTGGGCACCACGTCTCGGAACTGAGCGACGACGATCTTTCGCACATTCGGAATCAATTGATCGGCTTTATCTTTCAGTCGTTCAATTTGATTCCGCAGTACACCGTCCTGGAGAACGTCCAAATTCCGTTGCATTACCGTCCCGGCCGCCCTGCGTTGTCCTCACGCGACATTGCCCGCTGTGTGGAACTCTGCGAGCAAGTGGGACTGGGTGATCGCATTGAGCACCGCCCCTACCAACTCTCCGGCGGACAGCAGCAGCGTGTGGCCATCGCGCGGGCTCTTGCCAACGATCCGGAGATCATCCTCGCCGACGAGCCGACCGGTAATCTCGATTCCAAGACCGGCGAAGAGATCATGGACATGCTGAGAAAGCTCAACAAAGAAGGCCGCACGATCCTGATGGTGACTCATGAAAACGAAGTCGCCGCTCAAGCCAAACGTCAGATCTACATGAAGGACGGCCTGATCGCCGGCCACGGTATTTTCCGCGGCTGAATTGTCTCGTGTCGGGCCACGAACGAAAACAGGCGAGCGGGGCGGCGTCAGCCCGCCGGTAAGTTCGACACGGAACCGGGGGCT
>CAMDPX010000066.1 GCA_945905295.1 Planctomyces sp. SH-PL62
GTTCGCATCGTCGTGCGGCATGAAAAAGACTCCCGACCCCTTCTCTGCTACCATGTCGGCCGTCCCGTTTGAGCGTGAGAGGAACCGCCATGATCACGATCTCCGGCCAACCGATGCGAACGTGCGAGGGAGTCACGCGGCGCGAATGGCTGCGTGTCGGCGGGCTAGGTTGGATGGGATTGCCGGGCCTCGGCCTGCCCTCGCTCTGGCAAGGACACGCGACGGCGAGCGAACACAAGCCGCGAGCTAAGGCTTGCATAGTGCTGTTTATGTTCGGAGCTCCTGCGCACCAGGACACCTGGGATTTGAAGCCGAACGCTCCGTCCGCCGTACGCGGTGAGTTCCAGCCCATCTCGACGAACGTGCCGAGCATTCAAGTCGGCGAGCACATTCCTCGGCTGGCTCAACTGGCGGATCGGTATCTGCAAATCCGCTCGCTCACGCATCCCGACAACACACACACGGTCGCGATGCACTACATGCTTTCCGGAGTGCGTCATCGCCGGCCCGCGACCAATCCGCAAAACGCGGCGGACGATTTCCCCTGCTTCGGAGCCGTGCTGAACCATGTTCGCCGAGGCCACGAATCCGTCACAGGCGGACTGCCAACCTCGGTCAGCCTCAACGCGCCGGCCAATCAGGTGTCGGCGAACAATCACATCTTCCCCGGCTTCTTCGCTGGCTTCTTGGGCCAAGAATCCGATCCGCTGTTTATCCCGCAGCACGCCAATCGAGCAGACTTTCAGCCTCTGCCAGCGATCGAGAATGCACGGCGACTGTGGGATCGTCGCCGCTTGTTGGCGCAGTTCGATCAGCAGTCGGCGCATCTCAATCAGTTGGCCTCGGTCCAAGGATTCGGCGGCTATCACGAGCAAGCGTTTCAATTGCTGACCTCGCCCGCCGTGCGGAGCGCATTCGACGTCGCTCAAGAACCGATCCCGCTGCGCGAGCGCTACGGCCAGACGCCATTCGGCCAAGGCTGTCTGTTGGCGCGGCGACTCGTCGAAGCCGGCGTCTCGCTGGTCACGGTGAATTGGGAACGGGACGACGCTTATTGGGACACACACTCGGACAACTTCAACCTCCACAAGAAGAAGTTGCTGCCCAATATGGATCAAGGCTTCTCCGCGCTGTTGCTCGATCTGGAAGAGCGCGGCCTGTTGGACGAAACGTTGATCGTCTGGTTGGGCGAGTTCGGCCGCACTCCCACGATCAACAAGAACGCTGGCCGAGACCACTGGGCCGCCTGCAACACCGTGGTCCTCGCCGGGGCCGGCCTGCACGGCGGCATGATTCACGGAGCCTCCGATCGTCAAGCCGCCTATCCCGCGCGCGACCCTGTCGGCCCGGAAGACCTCGCCGCCACGATTTATCATCTGCTCGGCATCGACCCGCATCGCCTGCTGCGCACGCCCGAAGGCCAGCCAGTGCCGCTCTCCACCGGCGAGCCGATTCACGCGATTTTGTGACGAGAGTTAGGTTCGGCGAACAGGAAAGAGATCAACCTCGAAAACTCATCCTTGTTCCCGCTGCGGATGGACGAGCTCATGGCATCAAGCCGAGTCGCGAATTATTCTCCACAACGTCAAGGTCACTAACTGCGGTCGGCAGACGAATCGCGACCGTGGAAGTCGGAATCAGGAGTTGACGATGTCCAGCGTATTGATTTCGGCGAGTCTTCAACCCTTCGTGGAGCGTGAAGTCTCGAGCGGGAAGTTTCGCAGCCCGGCCGAAGTCGTCGAAGCCGGTTTGCGTTTGCTGCAAGACCGCGAACGGCGTCTGGAAGCGCTTCGCGATGAAATTCAAGAAGGGCTGGACAATCTCGATGATGGGCAGGGAATTCTGCTTCCTGATGAGACCGCTCAGCACGATTTCTTTGAAGCGATCAAGTCGGAAGGCCGTGCTGCCCTCAAAGGGCCGACGACATGACGCCAGCGTATCGCGTGTCGCTGCCTGCCCGAAGCGATCTGCGAGCCATCTGGTCGTACATCGCGCGCGACAACTTGGCCGCCGCCGATCGGATGTTGGATCGTTTTGAAACCAAGTTCGCGATGGCAGCTCGGCAGCCGCTGATTGGGACGGTATGCCCAGAACTCGGAGCCGGTTTGCGTTCGCTGGTTGTTGGCAAATACATGGTCTTTTACCGTGCCGTGGAAGAAGGCTCGCTCGTGGAAATCGTGTGAGTGATTCATGGTGCTCGTGACATCGGGCACCTTTTTGGAACGTGATGATCGCGTTCCAACTTGGATGTTTTTTGTTTGGCAGCAGACGTCTGGTCGAACGTGTCGATGTTGCGCACGCATCGTATCGCGCGAAACCCGGCCTACAAATCCACGAGCAAACATGAGCAATCTTCGCGATCAACCTCAGCCGCCAGCGTGGCCGCTTCTCGATGAAGCGGTGGAGGCGGCACTGCGGCGCGCGTTCGCGGATGGCTCGTGGGGCAAGTACCACGGCTCGAACTGTCGCGAACTTGCCGATCGACTGGCGGCGCTGCATGAGTGCGAACAGGTCGTGCTGACATGCAGCGGCACGGCGGCGGTCGAGTTGGCGCTGCATGGATTGAACGTCGGCACCGGCGATGAAGTGATTCTCTCGGCCTACGACTTCGAGGGGAACTTCAAGAACGTGCTGATGGTCGGTGCGAAGCCGGTGCTTGTCGATGTCGATGCGTGGACCGGACAGCTCGATGTCAGCCAGCTTGAAGCGGCTCGGTCTTCTCGGACGAAGGCGCTCATCGCGTCGCACTTGCATGGGGGAGTCGTCGCGATGCCGGCCGTGCGAGCGTTCGCCGATCAGCACGGGATCGCTGTGATCGAAGATGCCTGCCAGATGCCGGGCGCGATTGTGCAGAGCCGCGTCGCCGGGATGTGGGGCGATGTTGGCGTGCTGAGCTTCGGCGGCAGCAAGCTGCTGACTGCGGGACGAGGCGGCGCGCTGGTGACTTGCGATGACGGGATCGCTCAGCGAATCCGTGTTCACACGCAGCGTGGCAATGACGCTTATCCATTGTCCGAGTTGCAAGCGGCGGTGCTTGTGCCGCAGTTGGATCGGTTGGCGGAACGGAATCAGTTGCGAACGGAGAACGTGTCGCGGTTGCTGATACTACTGAGCGATGTTGCGGGGCTGCGCTGTTTTGTGGAAGCGGCGAGGGCGGGAGATCCGCGCCGAGCGCAGTCACTCGAAACACTGCCGGGGTTCTACAAGCTGGGCTTCTGGTTCGATGCCGCGGCGTTTGGATGCTCGCGAGATGACTTCGCGTCTGCGATGCGAGCACACGGGATCGCACTTGATCCCGGTTTTCGTGCGTTGCATCGGACTCACGCTCGTGGGCGGTTCCGAGCGGTGAATGATCTGCCGAATGCGACTCGTGCGGATGAGTCGATCATGGTGCTGCATCACCCGGTGCTGCTGGGAACGGCGAAAGACATGCAAGCGATTCGCGACGCGATCGGCGTTGACCTCGCCCGTCCATGAATTGAGACAGGCGAGCGGAGTCAGCCTTTTGCGCGACGCTCATCAGCCGGAACACGCTAGCGTCCGGTTCGCGCAAATCATCGGGAAACCGGACGCTAGCGCGTTCCGGCTGATGGGCCACGATTACAGCCAGAGATATTTCTGAATGAACTCGACGACGTCGCCGAAGAGGACGTAGCCCAGACTACGTTGGCCACAGTTGATCTTCGCGCGGACCTCGGCCCCGATGCGGAGCCGTGTGTTGTCTTGATTCTTCTCGAGGTCGTCTTTGTTGATATCCACGCGGACGTTGACGATGGCTTTGTCTTTGTCCGTCGAAGCGTTCGAGCGGGATTCGATGTTGGCTTTGCTCAGCTTGCCGCTGAAGCGGTCTTCGACATTCGTGGCCAATTGGAATTCCACATCGAGCTTGGCCGCCTGGAACAACTCATCCAGTCGGCGACCGTCTTCTTCGGTGGCAGGGGCGATCCCCTTCCGATGAGTTTCCAGCAAAGCACGCAACTGGCGACCTTCTCCCGGTTTGCTGGCTGTCAGGTCCGCGACGGTCTGATCGAGTTTCGCTTCGACAGCGCGGAGCATGTGTCCCATGCGGCCCTCGGCGACTTCCAATTGCAGCCACCACGCGCCGGCTTCGTCTTTGATTTCCAGCAGCAGTTCGCCGCGGCGCACGGGACGATTCAGGAGTTGGCGTTCGACTTCGAACGTGGCGATCGTGCCGGCTCGCGGAGCGAGGACCGTCAGATCGGCGACACGGCGTTCCAAGATTCTGAGGAGCCGCTGAGCTCCGGCGATTTCCACGTCGGTGGCTTCGATCTTCCCCTCCAAGCGGGTGATATCGAGGTTGCTGCCGTTCTTCTTGGCGACGTCCAATTCGCCCAATAGGCTGTATCGCGTGGACTGCTTTTCGTGGAGCGTGGTCTCGGCGGTGACCTGTGCCTGGAACAGTTCGGGGCTTTGCAGCCGCATCAGAACGTCGCCGGCTTGAACTCGCTCGCCACCTTTGATGGCGATCTCGACGACGTTGGCGTCCGCCGGGGCGAAGACATCTTTCTGGCTCGACGGCATCAGGCGGCCTTTGCCTTCGACACGGTAGTCCCAGGGAACGATGCAGAGCGCGGCGATGGCGGCAGCGGTCGCGATTACGGCACCTGCCGCTTTCAGCTTGCCGCGGCCTTCCATGAAGCGGAATGTCTCGCCGAGAAAATCCCACAGCGGCAGCAGGAACAGCCTGTTGTGCTTGAGGCTGTTGTGCATCGCTTCGGAAATATGATCGGACAGCGAATCGACCTTCTCCTGCAAGCCGGGTCGGGGCTGGCTTTCGGAGATTTGTTCGATGATCAGGCCGCCGATCGGCTTCTTCTGTTTATCGAGCCGCTTGACCCCTTTCTCGTCCGCCTTGATGACCGCTTCGCTTTCGAACAGCGGCCAGACGATGACCATCCGCGAGCCGCTCTCTTGGATGTAGTCGGCCAGCGGAGTCGTGATCTGCGGCGGGAGATGATCGAGCTTGCCGGAGTAGGTCAGCGGCTCGCGCATCAGGATGACTTTGTTGGCAATGTTGCGCATGCGTTTGACGAGATTGGCTCGCTGATGCACGGAGTCCTGACCGCTGATCGCTTTGATGACCGTCTTCTTACCGTATTGAACGGCGACGCTCAGCCGGTCGCAGCCGAGCAACAGCCGGCCATCGTTGGCGGCGGTCGCGGCGACTTCGCCGACGTTGAGGCTGCGGTGCAGTTGCAACAAGAACTGTTCGAACTGTTCGGTCAGCTTCGGCTTGTTCTCGGCCGGCTTCGGCGCGGATTGGCGGTCGAGATAGCGGCAGGCGTAACCGCACATCTGCTCGACGAATTGCAGGAAGCCGGGGCGTGCCTGATGCGGCGTATCGACTCGCTGAAAAATCTCGACGACGCCGACGCATTGCTTCTGCTGCTGAAGCGACGCGAGCACGATCAAGTCGTTGGTCGGGACTTGCACGCCGCTGCCGTCGTTGGGGCTGTGCGTGCAGGCTTGGCCGTTGGACATGACTTCGTCCAACAATTTTTGGTTGAGTCCCGCCGCATCGGTCTTCTCGAAATAGCCGGTCGTTTTGAGATTCAGGTCGGTAAACAAGTTGAGCTTGTTGCTGCCATTGCGGAGCCAGACAGCACCCGCGCGAGCTCCGACCGCGCCGACGACTCGGCGCAGGAATTCGCTGAAGAACGCGTCCGGCGGCATGTTGGACCGCGAGTGCTCTTCGATCTCTTTGGCGAGCTGAATGATCTTTTCGCGGACGTTCTTGACACTATCGGATTCGGTCGTGGACATGAGGCGTCTCGTCGAGGGTAGGCGAAAACCATACGAACGAGCGGACTCGGCTGAGTGCCAAGCCATGCTCGAACCTCGCGAAACGTCCGAGAAATCGCCATCCAAAACCCGATGACCACGGCTCCATTCCGCGCGGCGGAGTTTGTATTGGCAGTCGCCAAACAGTGACAAGAGCAAAGGTTGAGCGTCATCGGTCCGAGATGAGCTTCAGCGTGCGGCTGTTGGCGATCTCTCGGAAGACCGCATCCAACTGCGTCTGAACGGCGGCGATGCTGCTCCCGCCTGGCACGTTGAAATGCACTCCGCCCGTGATGTCGGCGACCTGTTGCATCAGGGAGGTGTCGGCTCCAGCTCCCAGGCTGATGGTCAGGATTTTGATTTTGTTGGTCTTGGCCAAGTTGGCTTCGGTGATGACCGCGGCCTTGGCCGTGGCCGCGTCACCCGGTTCATTGGCCACGCCGTCGGTCATCAAGACCATCAGGCGTGAGGAGCGCGGGCGTGCGTGCTGAACCAGTTCATTCCGTGCGACGTTCATTCCGGCGGAAATGTTCGTGCCTCCTTTGTAATGCCCCGCTTGGCGGTGTTGAGTCGTGCTTTTGACTTGGTCGAGATTCTTGCTGAGTCCATGCTCCAGGATCGCGCCGGTGGTGTTCGTGTGCGTGTAGATCGACAAGCCGACGTTGTCCTCGGCCTCCATTTCGACGAGATAATCTGTGAACTCACCGACGGCGTCCTTCATCACACCGACGGGTTGCTCGCTGGTTTTCCACAGGTCGGGCGTGTCCGCCGAGCTGTATTGCTGCGTCTGCAGGTATTCGAGCCAGGTCAGGTAACCGAACATGTCGCGATAGCCAGCGGTCTTGATACTGCTGCTCGACTTCTGCACTTCCTCAATGTAATCGTCCCAGCTTCCTCCGGGATACGGGTACGGAGAAGTCAGCCCCAGTGCCGTCTTGATGTTGGCAAAGGTGAAATCAAACTGCTCGCCCGAGTTGCCGGACGACAGATTGGCGTTTGAGCCAGAGATGACCCAGCAATTGGTGATGTCCTTACCGGCGTTGCCGCCCGTGCCCGCGAAGGTGCCGAGCAAACCGGACAGGCCCGAGAATGTCTGCGTCGCCCCATTGGAGAACTTGAGCTTCACCGTTTTCAGAGCGAGTGTCGAGGTGACGGCCACGGAGGCTCGCTTATACGTCACGTCGATGTGCGGAATCGCGCCGGAGGCGGCTCGTCCTTTGAGCATCGCGTACGTCGGCGTGAAGGTCAGGTTGCCGTAGACCGGCGAACCAAGCTGAGTCCACATCGTCTGCAGGTTCGATTCGACGGCGGTGCGGCCCAGTTTGCTGATCGCTCCCAAGCAACTGTCGTCGTTCATGGACCCGGAGAAATCCAGCACCACCATGATGTCGCGCGGCTGGAAGGTGGCAATCGACTCCGCCCCGACGTCGGCGTTCTGCGTGCCGATGGCCGGCGCGAAGAACAGCGGCAGGCGGTTATCGCCACCCGAGCTGGTGGTTCGCATGGCTCGCACTTTCACGACGTTGTACGGCGTCGCGTCTAAGCCCCACTGAATCGAATAATTCTGCGAGGCACCATTCCAAACCAGCTTGCCATACGTGATGTCCGTATTCGGATTGATCGTGACCGAGGCTTTGTCACCGGCCCGGTACATGGCGGCGGTTTGGACGATCTCGCGGCTGGCATTCGCACGGACCAAGGCGGGATCGTCCGTGCCACTGAGTTCCATCGCGCCCGACAATGCCGCAGCGTCCGCCGCACATTGCAATTGTGTGCGGGTCAGTTGGATGAACCCGCTGTCCACAGTCATGGCGACAAACCCCAACAACACGATCATCAGCACTGCCGCGAGGACCAGAATCGCCCCGCGGCGGTCGTTCATCTGCGGAACCCGCGACAAAAATCGTTGCATGATGTCATTGCCTTCTGGTCCGGCGGCAGTGCCGGACATTGTTAAACACGAGGATTCACTGACCAAGTTGAGCGGCCATTTGGGACCGATGAGCCGCTGGAAAACCGACTCAAAAAAACCAACCCAAATCGTCCGCAGAGAAACCTAGGACACGATTCCGCTTGGGCAACGAAAATCTTCCGCAGGCATCCTGTAACGCCGCGGCAATCCAATCCGCGAAGACCGGGTACGCACGTCATACCGATTCTCCGTTTCCAGAAAGCAACATCCTGCTGCGAACCGGTCCGGGGTCGCACCCAAAGGGCGTCGTGCATCCGCGACTCTGACGATCGAAAAACCGGGGTAGAGGCGTTTCGCCGCGATGCCTAACATCCCGCCCCTGTTGTCCAGCGAATGGGCCGAAGGATCGGTCGGCGCGCTGGGCGAGCTGACAAGGATGTCTTCTCTGCACAGGACGATCATGCCGCGATCCAAATTCGGAAGGATGCCGATGCGAGGACTCGTGTGGACGGCCACGTTTGCCGTAGGGTTGTGTTGGTTGGCGAATGCCGTCGCTCAAGTACGGCCGGCGGACGACCCGAAATTGCGTCCCGCCGGAGAGCCGTTGCGAGTCAACAATGTCCCTCCCGACTTGATGAAGATTCTCAAGGATTGGGAGCTTTCGTCGGCCAAGATCAAGAAGCTGGAAGGGAAACACCGCCGCTGGGAGTACGACTACGTCTTCAAAGTTTTGAAGCGGAACACCGGCGTGTTTTATTACGAGGCCCCCGATAAGGGACGCATTGATCTGGAGCCGGTCCCGAATCCCGATCCTCCCAAGAATGTGAAGAACCCTCCGCCGCCGTTGGAGAAGGACAAGAAGCATTGGCTGACCGGCAAGGAGATGGATTTCGAACTGTCCCCCGGTCCTGCCGAGCGGTGGTACTGCAACGGCCAGCTCATCACGCAAGTCGATGACCAGTCCAAGACCGCCACGCAAATGGTCATTCCGCCGCAGGCTCAGGGAGAACACATCTCCGACGGCCCGTTGCCGTTCTTGTTTGGGATGCCAGCGGCCAAGGCGATTCAGCGTTTCGACATGAAATTGATCAACGAAGATAAAAAGACGTCGAAGGCTTGGATCGAGGCCCGGCCGCGCTGGCAGACCGATCGGTCCAACTATCAGCTCGCGACCATCATCCTGGACTTGAAGACGTTTCTCCCGGACGCCGTGCGTTTGATCGACCCGGCCGGGACCAAAGAGACCGCTTTCAAGTTCGGCGAATTGGAAGTCAACTCGAAGAGCCTCACGAAGCTGTTTCGAGGCGACCCGTTCAAGTTCGGCGAGCGAGGCTACAAGATCGTCAACAAGGCTCCGATCGACGAGCGGGCCGAGAAACCGGACGCGATCGGCGGCAACGGCAAAGTGACACCGGCCAGTGCGACTCGACCAGCCACCAAGTCTGCGGGCGAGAACTCCGGAAAGCCGACGGCGACACCGGCGAACTCCAAAAACAAACCCGCTGCGGCCGTGAAGCCGCGAGTCCCTTCGGTCGTGGGCCTGGAATGGAAAAAGGCCCGCGAGATTCTCGAAGCGTCCGGCTACGAAGTCTCGTTGAAGAAAGGCTCGGAGGCGAACCGCGACGAAGAAGTGCATCGCATCGAACGACAGCAACCAGAACCGAAAGCCAATCTCGCCGAGGGCGAAACCGTCACGCTGTGGCTGTTCATCGCACCGAAAGAACCGGAATAGGCGTTGAGAACGAGGGGTCGGGTCTACGATTTTTCGGAATTGGCCGGTTACAGTCTGATGGACACCACAACGGGTCATCGGCCAATTCCGAAAAATCGTAGACCCGACCCCGCTCTCGTTCACGGAGTCACGCCATGCAACTCACGTTTTTCGGAGCCGCCGGTGAAGTCACTGGCAGCCAGCATCTGCTCGAAACGGATCAGCGCCGGATTCTGTTCGACTGCGGTCTCTTTCAAGGGCACCGCGCGGAGGCTCGCGCGAAGAACGAACGCTTTCATTGCGAGCCGAAGAAGCTCGACGCGGTGATTCTCTCACACGCACACATCGACCATTGCGGAAACCTGCCGGGACTCTTCAAGGCGGGCTTTCGCGGCCCGGTCTTCTGCACGCCCGCGACGGCGGATATCGCCGAGATCATGCTGCTGGACAGCGCGAAGATTGCGGGTGAGGACGCCAAGTATCTGCACGGCCGATTGCGGCCGGGGCATCCTTCCTTCGAGCCGTTGTACGTCGAGCGGGACGTTCACGAGTTGTGCAAACGGTTCGAGACAATCCCCTACGGCGAGTGGCACGAACTCGCGCAGGATGCCCGTTTGCGATTTCACGAAGCGGGACACATCCTCGGCTCGGCGATCACCGAATTGGAAATCACCGATCACGGTGAAATGAAGCGAGTCATCTTCACCGGCGATCTGGGGCGGCGCAACCTGCCGCTGTTGGGCGATCCCGTGCTGATCGACAATGGCTGCGATGTGCTCATCACCGAAGCGACCTACGGCAACCGTGTGCATCTGCCGGCCGAGAATCTCAAAACAGAACTGCTCCGCATTTTGAAGGAGGCGTGCGCGCTCGGCGGCAAGGTCGTGATCCCTGCGTTCAGCCTCGGCCGGACGCAGGTGCTGGTCTATTTCCTGAATGAGTTGTTCAACGAAGGCCGACTGCCGCAGATTCCCATGTTTGTCGATAGCCCGCTGTCGCGCAAGCTGACGCAGGTGCATCGCGACCATCAAGGTTCGCTCGATCCAGAAGCTCAGGAGCAGCGCGGTTCCGATACGGATTTGTTTGGCTTCCGCGGGCTGACCTACATCGCCACTCCGCAAGAAAGCCGCGCGCTCAACGACCGCAAAGGCCCGTTCTTAGTCATCTCCGCCAGCGGCATGTGCGAAAGCGGCCGAGTCGTGCATCACCTGCGGCACGCGGTCGGCAGCGAGAAGAACACCATCGTCATGCTCGGCTATCAGGCGGAATACACGCTCGGCCGACGATTGGTGGAGCGTCAGCCGCGCGTCCGCATCTTCGACCGAGAAATTGACCTGCGAGCGAAAGTCGAAGTTCTCAACGGACTCTCGGCCCATGCCGACGCCGAGGATTTCCAATGGTGGTTCGGACATCTCGCGAAGCACGGCGGCATCGGCCAAGCCTTCATCGTGCATGGCGAAACCGAGTCGGCTCAGGCGGTCGCCAAACTGCTGCACGACCAGTGCAACGAAGACCCGGTGATCCCGCAGTTCAAGCAGTCGTTTACGGTTTGAGGTGTGGCACCCAAATTCGCAAATTGGCCAACCGTGAGACAACAGACGGGCAAACTGTAATGTCGCTCGACCTGCCGTTAAAACAACTCGGTCGCAGTCCCGACCCCTTCGCCAGCGTTCGCGTCCCTCATTGAGGCCAGCCAGCAACATGCCCACACCAGCGCCCGGTCAGCCAATTGTCGATTTGGAAGTCAAAGACGTTCGCGTCATCTTCAAACCGATTTGGGAAGACTTGGTCGAGGACGTCGGCAAAGAGAGCCTGAGGTTTCCCAAAGAGATCATCCTGCTGGGAGGAGCCCCCGGAGCCGGTAAGGGGACACAGACTCGCTTCATCATGGCGGCGCGCGGGTTGACCTGCCCGCCGATTGTGATCAGCGATCTGCTCACCACGCCCGAAGCCGAGAAACTCAAAGCTCAGGGAGCCATGGTCGGCGACAAAGAGGTCATCGGTCTGCTGCTCCGTAAGTTGCTCGAACCGCAGTTTCGTGACGGCGTGGTGCTGGATGGTTTTCCGCGAACTCAAGTGCAGGTGGAGTGCCTCAAGCTGCTGGTCGACAACATCAACCAGCTTCACAACGAATACGCCAACACGCCGCTGGCGATTCATTTCCGCCGCCCGACGATTCACGCAATGGTGTTGTTCGTCAGTGAGAATACCAGCATCGCGCGTCAGCTCAATCGCGGCCGCGAGATTGCCGAGCACAACCGCAAGGTGACCGAGACCGGCGTCGGCAAGCTCATCGAGCAACGCACGACGGACATGTCGGAAGAAACGGTCCGTCGCCGGTATCGCGTCTTCAAAGAGCAAACGTGGAACGCGCTGACCTCGCTCAAGCAGATTTATCACTACCACTTCGTCAACGCCGAAGGCCCGATTCAAGAGGTCGAGGAGAACATCCTCAAGGAGTTGCAGTATCAAAGCTCGCTGGAGTTGGACCCGCGCACGTTCGAGCGGCTGCGAACTCTGCCACTGGCTGACGAGATTACGCTGCACGCTCGGCAAGAATTGGTCCGGCGGCTCGACAGTTACGAACTCGATCACACCGAGTTGCTGCAACGTATCGTGGGGCTCATCAAATCCAAGTTCATCCCGATCATCCAACGCCATGCGTTGTCGGGGCGGGCGCATGTAAATTCCGAAGATCCGATCTTCGAAGATCCGATGGCGATCTCGATGTTGATCGACCTGTTCTCTGAACGCGGCTTTCACGCCGTCGTCGATAAGCACATCCGCGAAGTCCCCGATCGTGTCGATCTCGAAACCGGGCTGATCCATTCGCGGACGAAAGTGATCTACCGGATTCAGATCCACTTCAAAGGCTCAAAGATCCGCCGCGGTTGATCGGCGGGCCGAGTCCACTTCATCCGTGCTCCGGCTTTGCTATCCGTGCGGTCGCTCACTTTTTCCGAGTCGAGCACGATGCGCTTCGCACACGGATGCGAGAGGCGCACACGGATGGAGGCAAGGTCAGCGATTCCTCGATCCGTGTGCGCCTCTCGCATCCGTGTGCGAAGTCCCCATCTCAATCGAGAAATCGAAAGTCCACGCTCGCGAAGAGCGCCTGGAAGAGTCGTTCCCAAGCGATCGGGCTGGGAGTCGTGTTCTCCGCGCTGGGTGCGACGATTCGCAGCGCGAAGACGCGTTCGCGTGGAGTTGGTTCACGGCCGACGGTCGTGCGGTAGGCGGCGATGACACGTTGCTCGTCGGTCAGGTCCGGCTGAGAAAGCAGTTCACGAGCGGCTTCGCGCGATTGATCCAGCACGAACGGCGAGTTCATCAGGTACAGCGCCTGAGTCGGCACCGTCGTGACGTTGCGGCGGCCGATCGACAAATTCGGGTCGGCGAAATCGAACGCCTCGAAGAGTTCCAGTAACCGATTCCGCAGGATAGGCGTGTAGACGCTGCGGCGCGTTTCGTCGAAGACGTAGGTCATCTCGCCGATGTTGGCGTTCGGGCCGTCTTGCTTGGGATTGCGCAGCGTGCGGCCGAACATCGTGCGCTCGAGCGAATCGCTGGTCAGCAGCATCGCATCGCGAATCGCCTCGGCCGAATGCCGGCGACGGTTTTGTCGCCAGAGCAGCCGGTTTTCAGGATCGGCTGACATTTGAGATTTGAAATCTGAAATTTGAGATTTGAGATTTGAACTCTCCGTCTGACTCGCCAGCCCATACGTCCGCGACAACACGATCTCGCGCACCAGCAATTTCACGGACCAGGCGTCGCTCATTAACCGCGTGGCGAGATGATCGAGCAATTCCGGGTGCGACGGCGTCTCACCGGTTGAGCCGAAATTGTCCACGGTGCGGACCAGGCCGACGCCGAACAGATGATGCCAAACGCGATTGGCCAGCACGCGGGCGGTTAGCGGGTTTGTCGAACTGGTCATCCACGCGGCTAGCTCGCGACGACCGCTTTCTTTCGGAGAGGGCAGGGCGGGGGAGCCGTAGGTGGCGACTTGTAAGAAGCCGCGCGGAACCTTGTCTCCCTTCGAGTGGACGTTGCCTCGAATGCGGATCTGAGTCTCTTCGATCTGCTTGGCCTCTTCGAGCGACATCGCCATCGGACGGTACGGGGCACGCTCGTTGAGTTCTTTGAGTTGCTTTTCGAGGTCTTTGAGGTCGGCGAGTTTGAGGCGAGCGGGGGGCGTCAGCCCCCCGGTCTGTTTAGATACCGCTCGCGAGGGACCGGGGGGCTGACGCCCCCCGCTCGCCTGAGCCGTCTCGACCGGCAGCAGTTGCAACGCATCGACGATGACGTGGCCATCGGTCCCTTCGTTGCTGATGAGGACATACCACTGGCCGGACTCGTCGAAGCGGTATTTCCCCAGCGACACAAAACGATGGTCGATCGGCGGCGAAGTGCGCTGATTGATCTTGAGATCGTGTTCGCCATCGAGATCCAGAATCTCGATCGGCACATTGGTCGCGCGGCTGTCGCCGGCGTTGTAGGCCAAGCGGACTTCATAGAGGCCGGCCTTCGGGACGGTCGGGCTGAACGTCAGCGTCTTTTGGCCTTTGTCTTTGTTGCCATCGTGCGAGTAGCCGTCGCCGATGTAGTGCTTGCTGAATTGCGAGTGCGTCCACTCGCCCACCTTCTTGGCGTCTGAGTCATCGACGACGATGCCGGCGAATGCCTTGAGTTCAATCGGACCGCGCGGTGTGCCGGGCATGTCGTCGTCATCGTCGCCCACGTTCTTTTGGGCCGACGCGAGCCGTTTCTCTTCCGCCTTCACGGCGTCGATCTGCTTTTTGAGATCCGCGACTGCCAGTTCGTGTTGTTTGACCGAAGCAGCCAATTCAGCCGACATCGGGAGCGGGCGTTCGATCCACTTCGAGACGTTGTCGTGATCCAGCAAGTGCGTGCTGCGGAAGATGCCGGCCAGCGCGTAGTAGTCGCGCTGCGGGATCGGATCGAACTTGTGGTCATGGCAGCGAGCACAACCGATGGTCATGCCGAGCACCGCTTTGCCCAGCGTGTCGATTTGCTCGTCCACGACATCGAATTCGAGAGCCTGCTTGTCTTGCTCTTCGTAGTTCGTGGGACCGAGCGAAAGCAGCGCCGTCGCGACGATCAGTTCTTCTTGTTGTTGCGGAGAATTGAACGGGAGCAGATCGCCCGCGAGTTGTTCCAGCAGGAATCGGTCGAACGGCTTGTCGTTGTTGAACGAGCGGATCACGTAATCGCGATACCGCCACGCTTCGGCCAAGATCATGGATCGACCACCGCCGCTCGATTCCGCGAAGCGTGCGATGTCGAGCCAATGCCGGCCCCAACGCTCGCCGAAGTGCGGCGAGGCCAGCAGTCGATCCACGACTTGCTCGCGCGCATCAGGCGAAGAATCCAAAACGAAGTCATCGATCTCGGCAGGAGTCGGCGGCAGGCCGATCAAGTCGAAGGTGACGCGCCGCAGCCACGTCGCGCGATCGGCGTCGCCGATTGGTCGAATGCCGACGGACTCTTGCTTCGCGAGAATGAAGCGGTCGATGTCAGCGCTGGGCCAAGACGGATCTTTCACGGCTGGGATCGCCGGCTGTGCGATAGGCCGGAAGCACCAGAATTGCTGGCCGGCAGCGATGTCGATCTCGCGCCGAGCCAATGCTTTTGCGGGAGCGGTGCGCGGGTCGGGAGCACCTTGCTCAATCCACTTCGCGAAGTCGGCGATGACTTCGTCGGGCAGCTTCCCTTTAAGGGGCATCTCCATGCCGTCTTCATGCTTCAACGCTTTGATAAGCAGACTGTCGTTGGGCTTGCTGGGCAGCAACGCCGGCCCCGAATCGCCGCCTCGTTTCCAACCATCGCGGCTGTCGAGCAGCAGCCCCCCCTTCACGGCTTTCGCCTCGGCCGAGTGGCATTCATAGCAATGCTGGACGAGGACCGGTCGGATCTTCTTCTCGAAGAATTCGATGCCCGTCGGTTCGTCGGCGGCCAAGACAATGGTGGGGAGCAGGCCCAACGCAAGAGAGGCCCAGCAGAGGATTCGATTCCGCATCGTCATGAGAGTGTCACCGGCGTAAGAGTTCGGAAGCGGTCGCATGATAGCGGACCAGCGGAGCGGATTTCACGGATCATTCCTGGAACGCCGCGGACTCGCTTCGCCGCCGGCGAGTTTGTGGGATATACCACTCACATGGCGAACGGTGATGACAAAAAGTTGGGGAAGTACCTGTTGAAGTCCCAGTTGGGGCAAGGCGGGATGGGGATCGTCTATTTGGCGACCGATACGCGGCTGAAACGAGATGTCGCGATCAAAGTTTTGCCCAAAGAGATGACGTCGAACGAAGAGGCGGTGAAGCGATTCCTGCGAGAAGCTCGCGCGGCGGCCCGGTTGAATCATCCCAACGTGGTCGCGGTGTACGACGTCGATCAGCAGCGCGGGTATTGCTACCTCGTGATGGAGTTGGTTAACGGTTGCACGGCGGCCGACTTGATCGCTCAAGGGCCGTTGTCGTGGGTGGAGGCCACGCGGTTGATCGCGGAGGCGTGTCGCGGGTTGGCGGCGGCTCATGAGGCGGGGCTGGTGCATCGGGACATCAAGCCGTCGAACATCATGCGGACCCTCGATGGGCTGGTGAAGTTGGCGGATTTCGGATTGGCCAAAGTGGCGGATGGATCGAATAACCCCAAGAGTCCGCTGACGCGGTCGGGAACGATTCTCGGGACGCCGCATTACATGAGCCCCGAACAGTGCCAAGGTGAGTCGGTGGATACTCGCGGCGATTTGTATTCGCTGGGGGCGACGTATTTCGCGCTTCTGACCGGTCAGCCGCCGTTCCCTGATACGCAGCCGTTGCAGGTGATGTTCGCGCATTGCTCGAAGCCGACCCCCGATCCGCGCACGCTGCGAGCGGATTTGCCGGCCGCTTGCTCGGCGGTGGTGATGAAGGCTCTGGCGAAGAACCGTGCCGAGCGATTCGCGTCGGCGAAGGAGATGCTCGCGGCACTGTGTGATCTACTGACAAATGCGCCGCAATTGGAATTGGCTCCGACCGGCCAGCCCAGTGTGATTCACGACAACTCGAAGGCGGCCACGGTTGTGACTCGCATCGGATCGGCCGAGTCGGAGCCTGCGGATGGCGAACGAACCGTCATCGTGGACTCGACCGGAATGCCGACTTCGACGGTGAGCCTGCCGAGCTTGGCGGGGATCGCCGCGAAACGCCGAGTCGTTGCTCTTTCGGTCGCTGGTCTCGCCACAATGTTGCTGCTGGCTGCCGGCGCGTATTTTGGGACTTGGCCGTTTCATCCAGTGCCTCCTTACGTCGATCCGAGTTCGGGGCAGGATGATCCGCCGGCCGCGGCGACACCGCGTGCGAGCTCGTTGGAATTGCTCGCCGACTTTCCTGGCGTCGAAACGGAAATTCGGAGCGTCGCATTTTCGCACGACGAGCAGTCGCTCTTCACCAGTTCGCGCGACGGCGGCGTGCGGCAGTGGAGCCTCGCGGATCGGAAAGTCACGCGCGAGTTTCTGACAAAGGCCAAAGACGTGCATGCCGTTGCCGCGAGCCGACAGTGGTTGGCAGCGGGAGGGGACGATCGCGTCGTGTGGTTGTGGAAGCTCGGTGTCGATCAGCCGGCAATCCAACTCGCGGAGCTGAAATTCTCGATCATGTCATTGGCGATCAGCCCGAACGGTCGGCGATTGGCGGTCGGCACGTCCAATTCGGTCGAGCTGTTTGAACTGGATGCTCAGGGAGGAAAACGAATTCGCGAAGTCGCGACTTCGGATGACCGTTCGGCGATGGTGGCTCGATCGGTGCATAGCGTGGCGTTTTCCTCCGACAGTCGCTGGCTGGCGGCGGTGAGCTGGGAAAAGTGCGCCGGCATCTGGGATGCCAATACCGGTGACTTGCGTGCCGCTCGCAAAGACCTTGTTCACGAACTGATGAGCGTCGCGTTTGTGCCGCAGCAAGAGCGATTGGTTTTCGGGGCTCATTACACCGAAGGCTTGTTTGTGTGGGACTTCGGCAAACCCGAAGCGGCGGTTCGTTCGCTGACCTCCAGCACGGGGAAAAGCGTGCGGTCGCTCGCGGTCACTCAGCACGGCATCGCGTTCGTCAACGGCGAGTGGGATGGCTTCGTGCGGACCTACGACATCAACAGCGACACGTTCTTGGAAAAGTTCCAAAAGGAAACCCAAACGGGCGCGACCAACCTGGCGATCTCAGTTGCAGGCCGCCTGCTTGCGACCTGCGGCGGTGAGGAATCGAAACAGCGCGGCTATCTGCACGTCTGGAAGTTGGTTCCGGATCAAGGAAAGAAATCGAAATGAGTGACGTGACTCCGCGAATGACCGCGCCCACGCCGAAATCGGTGCTCGAACAGATCTCGACCTGCTGGCCGATGATTCACAATCCGGTGCAGTTCGTGATGCGTTACGCGCGAGCGATCCAGAAATACGTCGCTGCCATCGTACGCGATTCACACGATGCCGAAGAGGTTGCTCAGGATTTCTTGGTGCGTGTCTTCGACAAAGGCTTCTGCCCGGAAAACGTTTCGCGCGGGCGATTCCGCGACTACTTAAAGTCGGCCGTGCGATACGTCGCGATCAGCCATTTGCGCAAACGCCGCTCGGCCGACATGAGTGAGGAGCTGCTGGCCTCGATCGTTCAGCCCGATTCCGATGCCGATCTCGCTTACTCCAGCGGGTGGCGCGATTGCTTGCTCGAACGAGTCTGGCAGTCGTTGGAGCTGCATCAGCAGGCGACGGCCGACAATCTGTTTTACTCGGTCCTGCGCCTGCACACCGAGAACCCGGCCGCGAGTTCCGATGACCATGCGGCCCGCCTCTCTGAGCAACTCGGCCGCACCGTCCGAGCGGACGCCTTTCGCCAGCAGCTTCATCGGGCTCGCAAACACTTCGCGAAGCTGATCGTGGCCGAGATTTAACAAACGATCCAGAACCCGACGGCTGAGTCGGTCGAGCAAGAACTCATCGACCTCGACCTGATGCCGTTCGTCCGCGAGTTTCTGTGATGACTTTCGAGAGGAAGACTTTCGACAGGAAGATTGGGGACAGGAAAATTAGGAACTGCGGTCGCCATATTCCTGTCCCCAATGTTCCTGTCATCCACTCTTCTTTCTGATTGAGCGATGAAGCTCAACTGCGGTTCGCCGCAGACGTTTCCGGCGGTACGTCACAACACCGTTTTCTCTCCGACTGGGGCCTGACAGCGATCGGATTGGTCGCCGAACACCACGGGCCTGAAGGGGAGAAACATCATGTTGCTGGCAACGAAACTGACTGACTGGCTTGGGCTTTCCGGATCGGGGCGATCGCGTCGCCAGACGCGCGGGACGCGAGTCGCTCGGTCGGAAATGCTTGAGGATCGACGGCTGCTGTCGGCGGAATACTTCGTGGCGAACTCCGGCGACGATTGGGGAACCGGGGCGGTCGGCGATCCCTTCAAGACGATCCGCCGAGCACTCGATGCGGCCGAGGCCGGTGACACGATCACGCTGCGGAACGGCGTCTTCGAAGGCGGCTTCCAGATCGACATCGACAACCTGACGCTGCGGTCGATGCCCGGCGAGTGGGCCGTCATCGAATCGCCATTGACGCAGCTCACCGACGGGCGACAGAACTCGGTCATCCGCTACAGCTACGACGTCGAAGGCGGGCGGTTGGAGAATCTCGAAATCACCGGCGGCTATTACTACGGCGTCATGTTCTGGGACTGGTGGGACTTCCCCTCGTTCGGTCCGGAGAGCACGCACGTCGGTGCGAGCGGCGTGACTCTGGATCATGTCAAAGTGCATGACACGGGCGTGGACGGCATCAAGATCACTCCGGCGGCGAACGACATCACGATCCTCAACAGCGAGATCTACAACACCGGCCGCCGCACGACCGCCAGCGCCGATGGCATCGACAACAACAACGGCGATCGGATGATCGCTCGCGGTAACTACATTCACGACGTGCCGGGCATCGGCATCCTGACGTCCGGCGGCACCGAGGATTCGCTGATCGAGCAGAACTTCATCGAAGAGACTGGCGGAGCCGGCATCGTCAACGGCTTCTACACCGAGATGGAATGGATCGAACCGGACGCGAACCCCGGTCACTTCGCCAGCATCGACACCGTCGTCCGCAACAACATCGTCGTCAATGCGGGGCAGGCGGGAGTCGGCATCTACGGCGCGCTCAACGCTCAAGTTTACAACAACACGCTGGTCAACGCGGCAGATGATGCTCAGGCGCCGATTCAGTTCGGCGGCTACGACATGTGGGTCTCGAACACGGCTCCGCACTACGAGCACATCGCGTCGGTCAATCCGAGCGTCCTCAACAACATCATCGTCACCAACCCGGAGAACCTGACGCGGATGGTCGATATCCGCGAAGGCTCGATCACCGGCCCGCTGACGCTGGACTACAACCAGTACTACGGCACGAGCACTCGCGGCGTGCTGTTCATCGACCGCAACCTCACCGGTGACGGCACGCCGGAGCAAACGCTGTCGCAGTGGCAGCAGAACTACGGCTACGACACGCACAGCTTCATCGCCGACCCGCAGTTCGATGCGAGTTGGCATCTGACCGCGAACAGCCCGGCGATTGCGCTGGCGGGATTGACGAATGATTTCGACGGCAATCCAAGAGTAGCTGAAGACGTGAGTCTTCAGTCGAACGGTCTGAACTCTCACGAGTTCAGCTACGACCTCGGTGCCGACGAATTCAATGCCGGTGCGAATCGCACGTTGCCTCCCGCTCCGTTCGGAGCACCGTCCATCGAGATCGCCGAACGTGGCTACCACGACTACGAAGCGAACACCATCAACGTGAAAGTCGTTCGGCACGGCTCGGCCAACGATACGGTGACGGTGCAGTATCAAACACTCAACGGCAGCGCCGTCGGTCAGCCCCCTCAGGCGGATCCACCTGGAGTGCATACGGCCGATCCTCCTGGCGTCATTACGTCTGACTTCGTTCACGTCGCAGGAACGCTGACGTTCGCTCCGGGCGAGATCGAGAAGATCGTCGCCGTTCAACTCCTCGGCGACGATATTGCCGAAGGGGACGAGCATTTCCTCTTCACGCTCAGCAACCCGACGACCGACGGCTCGTATCCGGTACGGCTCGGCCATCAATCAACGGCCAGCATGACGATCGACGACGAGGACACGCCGATCACGCTGCACTACGCCACGAAGTTCGTCAGCGGCGACGGGAGCGACGTGACTGGCGACGGCAGCGAGGCGCATCCGTGGCACTCGCTGCAACACGCGGCGGACAACGTCGGCCCCGGCGATTACGTTATCGTCCAGCCCGGCAAGTACTGGGGCTTCAATCTGACAACCGACGGCAAACCGGATGCGCGAATCACGTTTCACGCCATGCCCGGTGTCGAGATCGACGAGGCATTCCCCGGCCAGCAGGACGGCATCAATCTTGAAGGAGCTGATTTCGTCACCATCGAAGGCTTCTACGTCCACGACATGCCGCGAGCCGGTCTCCGTTCGGTCAACAACGACGGCGTCATCCTGCGAGGCAATCACACCGACCACAACACGATGTGGGGCATCCTCACCGGCTGGTCGGAAAACATCCTCGCCGAGAACAACGTCGCCTCGCGGTCGCAGGTCGAGCACGGCATCTACATCAGCAACTCGGCCGACGGTGCGATCGTGCGCAACAACGTCGTCTGGGGTAACAACGACAGCGGCATACAGTTCAACGCCGACCGCTACTTGCCGGGCGATGGCGTTCACTCGAACAACCTCGTCGAAGGGAACGTCATCTTCGAAAACGGTCGCGGCGGCGGTGCCGCGTTGAACTTCGACGGCGTGCAGGACAGCGTCATCCAGAACAACCTGCTCTACAACAACCACTCGACGGGCATCGTGCTTTACGTCGGGTTCGCGGCGGATTCGTCGACGAACAATCTCATCACAAATAACACGGTGGTGATGGCCGAGGATGCTCGCTGGGCACTGCTGATGACCGACGGCAGCAGCGGCAACGTGGTGACCAACAACGTCCTGCTCAACAAGAACCCGAACCGCGGCTCGATGACCGTCGAGCACAACAGCCTGCCGGCTCTGTCCGATCACAACATCGTCGAAGACCTGTTCCAGATGGACGGCACAAACGGCAGCTTCGCCGCGTGGCAGAGCTTCTCCGGCGGAATGGACACGCACTCGATCGTCATCGGTGAGGGTGATCCGCCGGGTGAGCACGTCCAAGGCGATCCGCCGGGAGTGCTTGTCGAAGGCGACCCGCCGGGTGAATTCGACAGCCTGTTCGTCAATCCGGCCGCGAACGATTACCGCCTCAAGTCCGGCAGCTTGGCGATTGACGTCGGCGATCCGACGGGTGCTCCGGCGACAGACATCTTCGGTCACGCACGATCAGCCGGTGCCGGGATCGACATCGGAGCCTACGAATACGGCGAACTGGTCCCCGCCGTAAACGTGCAATTCGAGTGGTCCAACGTCGTCGGCTACGAGTTCATCGGCATGGCGGAAGTCGCGGTGACTCGCATCGGCGACACCGAGGGAGCATTAGCCGTCGAGATCAGTCATTCACCCGGCTCAGCCGACAGCGACGACTACCGGGCGACTCGTGGCTATCTCGTCTTCCAACCGGGTGAGATGCGAAAGACCTTCCGAGTCTTCGTGAACGACGACGCCATGATCGAGCAGAACGAGACGGTGAATCTTGAGCTCAGGATCGTGGGTGATCCAACCGGCCTCTTCCCGACCGATCAAGTTGGCGATCCAACCGGACTGATTCCTGTAGCTTGGGACTCTGTCCCGAGTGGAGCGGCGGGAACAGAGGTCGGGACAGAGTCCCAACCTACGGTAATGCCGACGGATCAAGCCACGCTGCACATCATCAGCGACGACGCTTGGAAGCCGGGAACATTTCAATTCGATGCCAAGAGCGTCACGTTCAACGAGACCGACGGCACCGCGACCGTCACCGTCCACCGAGTCGGCGGCAGCAGCGGCGAGGTCAGTCTGAACTTCACAACCGACACCTTCTCGCCGCCGCGACAAGCGACCTGGATCAAGAAGCACACCGAACTGCTCTATCCAACCGACCGCGACACTCCCGCTGTAGGACGGTCGCCCTCGGCCGTCCCGGATGAGGACGACGGTTCGGACGGCCGAGGGCGGCCATCCTACGACTTTCATCACGTCGCTGGTTTGCTGGACTTCGCCCACGGCGAGATGTCCAAGACCATCACCGTCCCGCTGATCAATGACGACTGGTACGAAGGGGGCGAAGCGTTCGTGCTGAAGCTCAGCGAGCCAACCAACGGCGGGACGCTCGGTTCGCAAAGCGAGATCAAGGTCCGCATCGAGAGCGAGGACGTGAAACTTCCCGGCACTTTCGTGTTCGCGAGCGCTGCGTACTCGGTCGTCGAAGGGACGCCGTTCGTACACGTGACCGTCAACCGCATCAATGGCGGCAACGTCGAGGCCAGTGTCCGTCTCTACGACACCGGAGCCGGCAACGGTTCGACAACCGCATCGGCTTGGGCACCGTCCGATTACAACGGCGTTCCAGCGATGCTGACGTTCGCTCCGGGTGAACTGTCCAAGACGATCAGCATCCCGATCGTCGATGACAGCAACACCGAGATCGACGAAGTCTTCTCGCTGCGATTCTACAGCCCGACCAACGACGCAACTGTCGGCAGCCCGGACACGACCTTCGTCACGATCCAAGACAACGAATCAACGTTCTACTTCCGAGGCGCGACACCTTCGACCTACTCGTTCGAGTCGGTTGAAGGGACCGGCAAGATGCCGATTACTGTCGTGCGACAAGGCTCGCTGGTGCCCCCCGCGTCGGTAACGATTCGCACTAGCGACGGCTCGGCAGTCGGCGGTGTCGATTACACGCCAACCACCGTCACGCTCAACTTCGCCGCCGGTGAAGCGAGCAAGTCGTTCGACGTCCCCGTCACGAACGACACGCTGATGGAAGCGAAGGAGAGCTTCTACGTCAGCATGTCGAACGTCGTCGGTGCTCAGCAGGGAAGCTGGAGTTGGTCGAGCTACATCGTCGACGACGACGTAGCCGCGACTCCTGGCAAGTTCGAGTTCTCCGCCGCGACGTACTCGGTCGCCGAGAACGGCGGATCGCTCAACGTGACGATCACACGAGTCGGCGGCAGCGCCGGCACGGTGACGGTCCAATACCGCACGCTCGACGGAGCGACCGGCCAACCGTCCGATCAAATCGCCTATGCCGGCAGCGACTACTCGTCGAAGAGCGGCACGGTGACGTTCGCCCCAGGCGAGACCACGAAAACCATCAGCATCCCGATCACGAACGACAGCCGCATCGAGAAAAACGAGTTCTTCACCCTCGAACTCCGCAACCCTGCCGGCGGTGCAGCGCTCGGCACCGTCGCCAAAGCGGTCGTCACGATTGTCGAAGACGACAGCGCCATCGAGTTCGGCACGAGCAACTACGTCGTCAACGAGAGCGCCGGCTACATCACGATCACGCTGATCCGCAAAGGAAGCACAGCCGGCAGCGCGACCGTCGATCTCAACATCAGCAGCGGCTCGGCGGAAGCAGGTAAAGATTTCATAAAGCCGGCCACTCCCACCGTGACCTTTGCCGACGGCGAGTCCACGAAGACGGTCCAGATCCAACTGATCGACGACGTCTTCAAAGAAGCCGACGAGACGTTCTATCTCAGCCTGAGCAACGCCGTCGGAGCCAAGCTCGGCAGCTACCTCTACGGCAACGTGAAGATTCTGGCGAATGACTGAGTTCGCCTCCGGGCCTAGCACGACGCGCCAGCGAGTGGTCATGCGAGAAGGATCACTCGCTGGTGCGTCAGATGGCCTTGTCTCTGGAAGTCTGAAAACCGACGTGTCATGCTGACGTGGACGAAAAGCAACACTCGGACGGACAACTGCGAGACTTGCGATGACATCGGAACGGGCAGTCGGGATTGATCTGGGGACGACGTTTTCCGCCGTCGCCTTTTTGGATGACGATGGCCGGCCGGTGACGGTGCGAAATGCCGAAGGGGACTTGATCACTCCCAGCGTCGTGTTTCTCGACAAGAGCGGCTGCATCGTCGGCAAGGAAGCCGTGAACGCCGCCGAGTTTGAGCCGCAACGCGTCGCTCGGTTTATGAAACGGGATATGGGCGAGTCCGTCTTCAGCAAGACATTGCGGGGCGAGCAACTCCCTCCCGAAGTGTTGCAGGCGGTCGTGCTGCGAAAGCTGCGGATGGATGCGGAGCTGCAACTCGGTCCGATTCGCAAAGCGGTCATCACCGTGCCGGCGTTCTTCAACGAGCCGTGCCGCAAGGCCACGATGGATGCGGGCCGGCTGGCGGGGATCGACGTGCTGGACATCATCAACGAGCCGACTGCCGCCGCGATCTGTTACGGAATTCAACAAGGCTTCATCAATCGCGAGGGAGCCGCCGCACAGCGTGAAGTCGTGTTGATCTACGATTTGGGAGGCGGCACGTTCGACGTCACTCTCATGGAGATCAATGGCACCAAGTATCGCGCGCTCGCCACCGGCGGCGACGTGTACCTCGGTGGAGCCGATTGGGATCAGCGATTAGTGGATTATCTCGCCGAGGAATTCCAAAAGCAGTGTGGCAGCGATCCGCGAAAAGATCCCGCCAGCGCCGAGGCGCTTTTGCAGCGAGCGATTGAAACGAAACACGCGCTGTCGGCGCGCGAAGAGATGTCCGTGTTCGTCAGCATGAATAGCCAGCGAGCGCGAATCTCAGTCACACGCGCGAAGTTCGAGGAACTGTCCGCCGACTTGCTCGACCGCACGTTGCTGACCGTTCGCAAAGTGATCCGCGATGCCGAGGCCGCCCTCGCTCGCAACGACACAAAAACGGAAGCGATCGATCTCAACGTGACGCGACTGCTGTTGGTCGGTGGTTCCACCCGCATGCCGGCCGTCATCCGGATGCTCGAGAAAGAGTGCGAACTCGTCCCCGATCGTTCGTTGTCGCCGGATGAAGCGGTCGCGCACGGAGCGGCGGTGTATGCCGGCCTGCTGCTGAAGCAAGGGGCGGTGCGGCTCAAGGGGATCTCACTGACCAACGTCAGCTCACACGACTTGGGTGTGCTGGGGGTCGAAAAAGAGACGGGCCGTCCGCGCCGCAGCCGGATGATTCGAGCCAACACGCCGCTGCCGATCGCGGTCACGAAGACCTTTCCGCTCAGTCGCGACGGACAGTCCAGCGTGCGCATCGACGTCATCGAAGGAGGAGACGATACCGGCAATAACTCAACCCCCATCGGCCGCTGCACGGTGCAGGGCTTGCCGACTGGCCTGCCGGCTCAGACGCCGGTCGCCGTCACGTTTAAGTACGCCCGCAATGGCCGGCTGACGGTGAAAGCCAATCTGCCGACCATCGGCCGCGACGCGAACCTCGTCATCGACCGCGCCGCTGGCTTGAACGATGCCGACTTTGATCGCTGGCAACTTCGCTTGAATGAAGGACTGACGGATGCCTCCGTTCCACAAGCAGCCGCTCCGGTTGCTGTCGCCGTTCCCGCAGTTCCACCAGCCGACGTTCCCATCGTTACGCCGGTCGTCGCTGCACCGAAGGCCGCTGCACCGATTGCTGCTGCACCGATTGCTGCTGTCGCGATTCCGGCGGCAATCGTGGCGACCGCACCACCTGAGCCCGAACCACCACCGTTCACGTTTGCCGTGGCGGAGCCGTCCGACAACCCGTCCGACAATCCGTTTGACTTTCTCTCCGTCACCAACGAGCCCGCTCCGGCTCCCATTCCCGCACCGGCCCCAGTCCCAGTCCCAGTCTCTACTCCCATTTCCTCTGAAACGGTCGTTGAATTGTCGGCTGCGGATGAATCCGAGGAGACGACCGAGGTCGCTGCTACGGACGACGATCCCTTCCTCTCGATCGAACCGGACACGGACGAGTCGTCCGCGGTCGACGATGAGGACGACCTGAGCGCCGGCTTTGAAAAGTTGTTTGGCTGACACGAACAGTGATTCCATCGAACATCCTTCCGAGAAATCCATGAGCTCCGACTTTGATCCCTACTATCTTTGGCTCGGCATTCCACCGCAGGAGCAGCCGCCGAATCACTATCGCCTGCTGGGGATCGCGGCGTTCGAGTCGAATGCGTCCGTGATCGACTCGGCGGCGAGTCGGCAATCGACGTACTTGCACTCGGTGGCTGCGGGACCGCAGAGGCAGGCGTCTCAGAAACTGCTCACCGAGATCGCGGGTGCGCGGAGAACGCTGCTCAATGCCGAGTCCAAACAGGTCTACGATGCGGAGTTGAAAACTCGAATCGAATCGGCGGCACCCAAGCCGGTGGCTCTTCCCGTCGCGCGGCCGGTCGGCGTTCCAGTGGCTGTCCCGATCGCCGCTGCGGTTGCGGTTCCTGTTGCGGCACCGATCACGGCACCGATTGCTTCACCGATTGCGTCACCGGTGGCTGCTCCTGTCGCTGCCCCGGTTGTTGCGCCTGTCGCTGCACCAGTGGCTGTGCCTGTTGCCGTTCCCGTTGCCACACCGATCGCTGCTATCGTTGCGGCTCCTGTGGTGGCTCCCATCGCCGATCCATTCGCTCTGATTGCAGCGCCCGCCGAAGTCGAACCGTTGGCGAATTTGTTCGGCGACTTCCAAGAAGAAGCGAGCCACGAAGTCGAACCGCCGTCTCCTCCCGTTCCGATAATTTCGCCAAGTCCGACATCACCACCGGCTGACAGTCCCGCGGTTCGCCCTCCCTCCAAACGCCTGATTTGGATGATCGGCGGAGGCGTGGGTTTGTTGGTCTTGATCCTGGGGTTCGTATTTTGGCCAAAAGGCAAACACGACGAAGCGCCCGCCAGTTCGCAGAAGAATTCGACTGCCAAGAAAACGAAATCGTCGACGACGCCCAAGGCCAAGCCTTCGCAGACTTCGAACATCGAACCGGTCGCGGTCGCGGCGGCGGCGGGCAATGCACCCAGACTCATCCGTTTCATTCGCATCGAATTGCCCCGCAAAGGAGTGCTGTCGCTGGCCGAGGTTGAAGCGCTGCACCCCGACGGCCGCAACGTCGCGTCCTATGGGACCGCCGAGCAATCGACGACGGAAGGACGCGGCGCGGCGCTCGCCATCGACGGCAAGACGTCTGGCAAGTTCGGCGACAATACTCAATCGCTCACCAAAGACTCCGACAATCCGTGGTGGCAGCTTGATCTGGGTGGAGCCTATCCGCTCGAAAAAATCGTGATCCACAATTGCGCGGACCCCGGTATGAGCGAGCGATTGGCGGGCTACACACTGCTCCTGTTGGACAACTACCGACGTCCGCTGGCGGAGATGAGAGATCAACCCGCACCCAACCCGCGATCGGAGTTTGTCGTCAGCAAACTGCCCTCACCTGCCCCGGCTTCCGCGACGCCCGGACCAGCGAAAGCGAAGCCGCGCAAGACGAAGTAGTCCACGCGGCCGAGACATTGGCGACAGGAGATGTCGTCAACGGATTGTGGCCGGCCGAATGCAGTGAGCCGCGAACGACAGTTCGGTGGTTGAGGTTCTCGCCAATCAATCGGTGACTTGGCTAATATCCGCCCCCTCGTAGCCTGACTCTCCGAGTCGGGAGCAAACAATTCTGTCCCCGACTCGGAGAGTCAGGCTACGTTTCCCGGAGACTCCATGACTCAACGTCGAATTTTAGTGACCGCCGCGCTGCCGTACGCGAACGGGCACATCCACATCGGCCATTTGGTCGAATACATCCAGACGGACATCTGGGTCCGCTTCCAAAAGCTGCGCGGCCACAAGTGCGTCTTCATTTGCGCCGACGATACACACGGCACGGCGATCATGATTCGTGCTCGGCAGGAAGGCCGCAACGAAGAGGCGTTGATCGCCGACATGCGCGATGCTCACGTCCGCGACTTCGCCGGCTTCGACATCGAATTCGACAATTACGGCAGTACCAACAGCGAGACGAACCGCGAATTCTGTCATGAGATCTGGGCCGCGCTCCGCAACGGCGGGTACGTCACCGAACAATCCGTGACGCAACTCTACGATCCGAAGGCCGGCACGTTCCTGGCGGATCGCTTTGTCAAAGGGACGTGCCCGAAGTGTCAGGCCGAGAATCAATACGGCGACAATTGCGAGAAATGCGGCTCGACGTACTCGCCGGCGGATCTCATCAACCCGACCAGTACTCTGTCCGGTGCGACGCCCGAACTCCGCTCGGCCAATCACCTGTTTGTCAGCATCGAGAAGCTGCACGAGTTCCTCGAAGAGTGGACGCAATCCGGCGAGCACTTGCAGATCGAAGTGGCCAACTACCTCAAGGGTCACTTTCTCGGTGAGCCGCTGCGGGATTGGGATGTGTCACGCCCCGCTCCGTACTTTGGCTTTGAGATTTCCGACAGCCCCGGCAACTTCTGGTACGTCTGGTTCGATGCGCCGATCGGGTACATGGCTTCGACGATGGAATGGTGCCGCAAGCAGGGGGAGAACTTCGACGACTGGTGGCGTGAGGGCAAATCTGAAATCTCAAATTTCAAATCTCAAATTTCAAATCTCAAAGCTGAAAGCTCAGATCTGAAATCTGAAAGCTCAAATTTGAAATCTGAAAGCTCAAATTTGAAATCTGAGATTCATCACTTCATCGGCAAAGACATCACTTACTTCCACACGCTGTTCTGGCCGGCGATGCTCAAGGCGTCCGGCTTTAATCTGCCGGCGAAGGTTCACATTCACGGCTTCTTGACGGTCGGCGGCGAGAAGATGTCGAAGTCCAAAGGGACGTTCGTGCAAGCCTCCACGTACCTGAAGCATCTCGATCCAGCTTACCTGCGGTACTACTACGCCTCGAAGCTCGGCCCGCGGTTGGACGACCTCGACCTGAGTCTCGACGAGTTCGTGGACAAGGCCAACAAGCAGCTTGTCGGCGGTGTCGTGAACATCGCCTCGCGGACGGCAAGGTTTCTCGGAGGCAAGTCGCTGTGCGAGACGTATCCGGCCGATGGCGGCTTGTTCCTGTTCGCCGCTGCCGCGCACGAGTCGATCGCCGAGGCTTACGAACGCTGCGATTACCAAACGGTGATCCGCACCTGTAAAGAACTCTGCGACCGAGCCAACGCCTATCTCGACGAGAAGGCTCCCTGGACGATGGCCAAGCAGCCGGACAAGACGGAAGAGGTCCGGCAAATTTGCTCGGTCGGATTGAACCTCTTCCGACAGATCGTTGTTTATCTCACCCCCGTGCTGCCGCGATTGGCCCAGCAGGCGGGCGAGTTGCTCAGTGCCCCCATCACGCGCTGGGAGGATGCTCAGTCACCGTTGGCTGGGACTCCCGTCGCAAATTTCCAACACATGCTCAAACGAGTCGAACTCAAACAGGTGCAATCCATGATCGAAGACAGTAAGCCCATTGAGGAATCCACAGTGGTTGAGGGGCTCGCGCTCCCTCCGTCGGAACCGGCCGATGGCCCCGCAGCGCTCGAAAAGGAGCCGCTCGTTGCGGATCTCTGCTCGATCGACGACTTCACGAAGATCGACCTGCGTGTCGCCCGAGTCGTCTCGGCCTCGCACGTCGAGGGAGCCGACAAGCTGATTCAACTGACGCTGAGTCTCGGCGGAGAACTGCGCCGCAACGTCTTCGCCGGCATCAAGAGCGCGTACGCTCCAGAGCAACTTGTCGGCCGACTGGTGATCGTCGTCGCCAACCTCGCTCCGCGCAAGATGCGATTCGGAGTCAGCGAAGGGATGGTCTGCGCAGCGGGTGGAGGAGGCCAAGAGATCTACTTGCTCTCACCCGACAGCGGTGCGGTGCCGGGCCAGCGGGTCCATTGATCGACCGTTCGGCGAAATCGAAATCGCCGGCCGCAAGGCTGTCGGCGTGAATGTGACCCGTGAGGGACGTCGCCCCATCAATCTCTTCTTTGACAAAGAGACGTTTCACTTGGTGAGGACCGAAACCCGCGTCAAAGATGAGACGACCAGTCAGGAAGTGACCGAAGAGTCAACGTTTAGCGAATACAAACTGATTTAGGGTGCGCAGCAGCCGTTGAAGATCACCATCAAACGCAACGACAAACCGCACGCCGACGTTGAGGTCACAGAATTCAAATATGTGGAGAAGCTCGAAGACAGCGTGTTTGCAAAGCCCTGACGCCGCCGCAGATCATGTTGGACCGGCTCGATGCGACCTGGTCCGCCGCGATGGCGTCGAGCCATTCGCTCGGGGCTGGGCCTTGGTCACGCGAGAGGTCTGCCAATTCTGAAGTGAAGTCGTCACGTGAATTCACCAGATCACCCTCAACCGGCGAATTGCCATCCAGGACGACAGAGCCGAATTCCTGATCGGTTTCTCCAGTCACGCCTGATGTCGAGATGAAAAAAAGACACCGCGGGCGGAGGCGAGACAGGAATGTTCCTGCTCGTCTCCACCAGCGGTGCTGGGCCCGGTCAAGGAGTGCATTGACCGGACGTTGCTCCATCTCTGTCGCCGCACTCGCCACAGCCTGTTGAAAAACGTGGGGCACGTTTCCAACGTGCCCAATTTCTTCGGAGAATGAAGCACGATGAAATCGTGCTCCACGACTTTTTCAACAGGCTGGCCAGAGTGCGGGTCGCCCGCGTTCTGGTGAACGCGGCTACGACAAGAGCGGTGATTACGCCGCAGCGACGGCCTTGCGAGACACCTTCTGTGTGAAGGGAATGGTCATCGGCGCGGTATCCGCTCCGGTTCCGGCCAGACGGTCCACGCAGGCTTCGAGGAAGATTTCAAAGGCCTGCATGTCGAGCGCGGCGGCGGTGTCGCTTTCGGGATGCCATTGCACGCCGACGCAGAACCAATCGTCATCGACGGACTCAAAGGCTTCGATGACTCCGTCCGGCGCGGTGGCGCTGGCCTTGAACACCGGGGCGAGCTGATCGACACACATGTGGTGGTCGCTGTTCACTCGGATTTCGCCGGGGCCGTACATGACGTCCATGCGCGTACCGGGGACGATGTTGATGATGTGCCGCAACGTCCGCTCGACATGGTCGCGGTGCTGAATTGCTTTCGGGAAGTCTTCGGGAATGTGTTGGAACAACGTGCCGCCACAGACGACGTTGACGGTCTGCATTCCCGCACCGATCGCCAGAATTGGGAGCCGCATTTCGACCGCCATCTTTGCGAGACGACGATCAAAATCTTCGCGGCGAGTTGCCATCGGCTTCGTCGCCGGATGCTTGTCGAAGCCCAGTCGCCGCGGATCGAGGTCGAGCGAACAGCCTCCGAGCACCACGCCATCGCACTTTTCCAGCAACGCTCGCAAATCTTCGTCTTCGGCCAGCGGCGGCAGGATCATCGGGATGCCTCCCGGCGACTTGGCGGTTTTTCCGCCGCTGATTTGGTCGTAGTAACCGCTGGTGATCCAGGTCAGAGCAATGTGCTCGGCGGAGGCGGCGCGGAAATCAGCGTTGAGGGCGATAATCGGCTTCGAGTTCATGCGGGAGTCCCTTCCAATGTTCAGCACTTCCTGTGCTGAGTTCCTGGCGAAAAGAAACGGAAACCGACTCGCGCCACCGAGTCGGCTCATGGCTCAAGCTCGGTCAGAAGATGGACTTGATTCGTAGTTCCGGCCGCAGCCGGTGCGGACCGCCTGAAGGCGGAGCTACGAACTGAAGGAGCCGCTGGGTTCGCGAAGCCGACACTGTCCTGTCAGCCAACCAGCTCAAATTGAGCGTCGCGTCCATGCGAATTCTCCGAGACCAATCCTTTGGTTCGAGCCTGCTCGCGACCAACCAGCCGCGACGGTCAGGTGCTCGCTCAAGGTTGTCTGCGATTTCAAATTGAGAATCTCAAATTCTGAAAGCGTCAGTGGCTCGCATCCATGAGCCGTCTTGAACAAAGCGGGCGGATCGTAGGAAGTGGTCAAGACCTGTCAACCAGATCGCAGATTTTGTTGCCGGAGCACGACGCGACCACTGTTGGTAGTGGTCAGGCCACACCAGCACGACGCGCGAGC
>CAMDPX010000067.1 GCA_945905295.1 Planctomyces sp. SH-PL62
GTTCAAATTTCAAAATTGCCTCGGCAATTTTGAAATTTGAACACCCGACCCCAAGTCCCCCCCACCTCACATTGACGGGATCTGACTCGACAGCCCGCCGGCTGCCGGCACGTAGCAGTGGTTGACGTAGTCCATCACCATGCGGTCGGAGTTAAATCGCCAGCCGAGCGTGCGGACCGAGCGTTTGACGCGCTTGATCCAGCGTTGGGGCAGATCGTCCGCGTCCCGTTCGTAATACATCGGCAGGACTTCGTTGCGCAGCGTGTCAATGAGACTCTTCCAATCGCGGTCGTCTTGCACCGTGTCGTTGACGTGCGTGCGGCCGGTGCCGATCGCGAAGCCGTTGGTGCCGTCGTAGGCTTCCGCCCACCAGCCGTCCAAGACCGACAGGTTCAGCACGCCGTTTAGCAGCACCTTCTGGCCGCTGGTTCCGGAGGCTTCGTGCGGACGGCGTGGATTGTTGAGCCACACATCCACCCCTTGCACGAGATGCCGTGCGAGGTTGATGTCGTAGTCTTCGAGGAACACGATCCGCCCCTTCAGCTTGGACTGCTGAGTCGCTTGCCAGACTCGTTGCAGAATCGCCTTGCCGTTGCCGTCCGCCGGGTGCGATTTACCCGCGAAGATGAATTGAACCGGGCGCTGCGCATCGCTGACCATTTCGGCGAGGATGTCGAACTCGCGGAGGATCAAGTCGGTTCGCTTATACGGTGCGAACCGGCGAGCGAACCCGATCAGCAGCGCTCGCGGATCGAGCGTGTTGGCGATCTCGGCGATTTTCTCGTCACTCGCGTCGTTGCGACGGGCTTGGGTTTCGAGCCGCCGACGCGTGAAGCCGATCAACTGATTCTTCAGCGACTGGTGCGTCTCCCATAACTCGCCAGCCGTCGCTTGCTCAAAGGCGGACCAGACGTCCGGCTCGCCGGTGCGGGTGTGCCAGTTGACCGGCAGGACGCGGTCATACAGGACGCGCATCTGCGGCGCGAGCCACGTCGGCACATGCACGCCGTTGGTGATGTGCCCAATGGGAATTTCTTCTTCGCTCTGCCACGGCCAAAGACTGGCCCACATCCGGCGACTGACGACTCCGTGCAGCGACGAAACCGCGTTCGCTTTCCGGCTGAGCTTGAAGGCCAGCACGGTCATGCAGAACGCTTCATGATGGTTCTGTGGATTGACCCGTCCCAGTCCCATCAGCGCGTCATGGCTTAGTCCCAACTGGTCGGCGAGCGGACCGACGTGTTCTTCGACCAGGCCGGCATCGAAGCGATCGTGGCCGGCATCGACCGGCGTGTGCGTGGTGAAACAACAGCTCGCCGCCGTTTCGCGGATCGCGGCGTCAAAGGACAACCCGTCTTCTTGAATGCGAGTCCGAATGATCTCCAACGGCGCGAACGCGGAATGCCCTTCATTCATGTGGATCACGCTGGGCTGAATCCCCAAGGCCGAGAGCGCCCGCGCTCCACCGATGCCCAACATCACTTCCTGCCGGATGCGAATGCGGATATCTCCACCATACAGCCGAGCCGTCAGGCGGCGATCCTCGTCGGTGTTATTCGGGATGTTCGTGTCGAGCAGATACAACGGAATGCGGCCGACATCGCAACGCCACACGCGTGCAAAGATCGACCCCGACCGCGTCTGCACCGAGATCACCACCGGCTGACCATCCTTACCGAGCGCCGGGCGCAGCGGCAGTTTGTCCGGGTTGATCGTCTTGTAGCTTTCCTGTTGCCAGCCGTTCGCGTCGAGATGCTGCGAGAAGTATCCCTCGCCATACAGCAGACCGACTCCCACCAACGGGATGCCCAGGTCCGACGCACTCTTCAAATGGTCGCCGGCGAGAATGCCCAAGCCGCCGGAGTAAATCGGCATCGACTCGTGCAGCCCGAACTCCGCCGAGAAGTACGCGACCGGGCGGTGATTCAGAATGCCGGCCCGCGTCGCTCCCCAGGTATCTTGCGCGGCCATGTACTCTTGCCAGCGGCGGTAGGCGTAGTTGATCCGCGAATGCAAGCCGAGTTCGCGTGCCTGTTGCTCTAACTTTTCGGGCGAGTATTCCTGCAACATCGAGATCGGGTTGTGAGCGTTCCCCGACCAGAGCGGTTGATTGATCGCGCGAAACGACTCGTTAAGTCCCGCCTGCCAACTCCACCACAGATTACTGGTCAGTTCCGTCAACTTCTGATGCAACGACTTCGCTTCGGCCATCTCACCATCCTTGTCAGTAGAGCGCACTCCTCGCCCCGATTGGGCGGGCGGAGTATAGCCAGGAGACGTTTTCGGTCGAGTGGGGCGAGCCGCGAAAGTCCATAGAGCGCACGAACCGCGCAGCTCTCCCAAACCTTGCTCTCGTCGAAATGGTGGGAGTGACTCTGTCGAAAAACTGCTGAAAATTCCTGCGTTGAAGACTTGTCTCCCCGGTGAACTAAAGACAGCATATTTCTGATCGGATATGCGACCCAGAACTGCTCGGTATGTGGCTTTGGGAACCGTTCTTAATCACCACTCAACAGGATCACTCATGAAGAAAATCATTCTTTTCTCCGACGGCACAGGAAACACTGGCGGTGGCGTGAACTCCAACGTCTGGCGTCTGTATGAGGCGATCGACGCCAACGATCGGGACCAAGTCACGTTCTACGACGACGGTGTCGGAACGCAAGAAAACAAGTACATCCGCGCCGTTTCGAGCGGCACGGGAGTCGGCGTACGTGGAAACGTCAAAGATCTCTACTCGTTCCTGCTGCATCAGTATGAGCCGGGCGATCAGATTTATTTGTTCGGCTTCAGCCGGGGCGCGTTCACGGCGCGAGTGCTGTCGAATCTGTTGTTCTATTGCGGTATTGCCAATGCCAAGGACGCTGACGGCGATCGAAAGTCGCCGCAGCAAATTGCCGACCTCTCCGAGCGAGCGATGAAAGCCTACGAGGCGCGAGCGTTTTGTGATCCGAGACAGGGCAAGCCCGCGCAGTTCCGCCAAGAATATGGCCGGCGAGATCCGTTGAACGTCGATCAGGAGCCAGGCTGGTTCCCGCTGCATTTCGTCGGAGTTTGGGACACCGTCGAAGCGTATGGCCTGCCGGTCGACGAGATGACGAATGCGTTGGCTTCCCTCGGTTGTCTGAAGCTGCGATTCAAGGAGAAAGGCCGGCTGCGGGAAAACGATCTGCATCCGCTGCTGGTCAACGGCTTTCATGCGATCGCGACCGACGACGAGAGACACTCGTTCCATCCGATCCTGTGGATTGAGAATCCTCCCTTCGATGTTGATAGCGGCGAGCGTTTGCCCGGTTGGGAGCAGGTGATGTCCATCGGCGCGAATCCCAATCGCAATATCCACCAGGTCTGGTTTGCCGGGATGCACTCCAATGTTGGTGGTGGATATCCGCAGGACCAAATGGCGTATGTGTCGCTGCTGTGGATGCTCGATAAGGCCAAAGCCTGTGGTCTGGCCTTCGATCCAACCTTAATGGACCTGTATCGGCAACTCGCCGATTCCAACGGTCGCATGTATGACTCGCGTTCGGGAGCGGCTGTCTATTTCCGCTATCGTCCGCGCGATCTGCGAGTGTTGTGCGCCACGGCGGGACTGAAGGAACCGACGCTACACATCTCCATCTTTGACCGTCTGCAGCGGCACACCCAGGACTACGCTCCGACGGGAATTCCTGCCGTGTATCGGATCGCCCCCCCCGGTCTCACCAGCGGTGAGTTGAACCCCGAAGGCCGTCTGGCTTGGCAACATCACGTCGATGACCTGATTTGGATGCGGCGCGTCCTGTATTTCGTCTTCGTGGGAAGCACGCTGCATTTCTTGGGATGGCTGTGGTACTTCGCCAATCATCCGACCACTTTGAACACCGCCTCGGGGTGCGGGCCAACGAAATTTCTTTATTACCTTTTTCAACCGTTCGTGCAGACCGCCGGGTTGCTGATTCCCGGATACTTCAAGGCGGGGTGGATTGAGCTTGGTCGGCGACCGTGGGCACTGTTGGCCTTCGGAGTGGCGTTTTTTGTCTGCAATCGGCTGAGCGCCTGGCTGAAGAACAAAATCAAACTTCACTCCAATGCGGCGTGGACGGTCGGCTTCCATCCGAAGCCGACGCAGCTCAAGACGAACGTCGAGAACCAGCAACTGGCCGCCCAGGCAAAGTTGCCGCCGCCACCTCAAACGGCCGGATGGAAGAAATTCCGAGAGCGCTTTTCCGCATTTGCCGACGGGTTTCAGCGGCGAGTGGTTCCGGTCCTTTTCATTCTCGCTCTGTTCGCGGGAGTGGCCTACCTCTTTTGGTGTTGGTTCGGGCCATTGATCCTGGAGTGCATCGCGAACGGCCGCTCGAAATAGGCTCGGAAGAACCTTTTCCAACGCAACAACCGAGCCAGCGCGACGGTCACTTTGACTCAAGTGGATTGAGCCTCCTTGCGAGAACGGCAGGCCGTCTCTTCAATGCGACGGCTTCCCGTTTTCAGAAAGGATCAAATGATGAACAAGGCTCTGGGGTGCTTGTGGCTCGGATTGATGCTGCTTGGAACCGAGGGTTCGTCCACGCAGGCAGATGACTCGGCGCTGCGCCCGTCGCAGCAAGCGGCCGTTGAGACGATCGTTCGCCATGAGTCGCAACTCAAAGTGATCAACAAAGCGATCTGGGAGTTCGCCGAGGTTGGCTTGGAGGAACGCCGCTCGTCCGCGCTGCTGGTCGAAAAGCTGAATGCCTCTGGTTTCGAGGTGCAGACCGGACTCGCGAATATGCCGACGTCGTTCGTCGCGAGCTACGGCTCAGGGAAACCGATCATCGGCATCCTCGCCGAATACGACGCGCTGCCGAATCTGTCGCAGCAAGTTGCCGCGGATCGGGTGGCGGTCACTGACGGAGCACCCGGTCACGGCTGCGGGCACAGCGGCTTGGGAACGGCCGCGTTCGGAGCCGCAATCGCGGTCAAGGCGGCGATGGAAAAGTACAAGCTGCCGGGCACGATCCGCCTGTACGGCACGCCGGCCGAGGAAACGTTGATCGGCAAGGTCTACATGCAGCTCGACGGACAATTCAAAGACCTCGATGCTTGCCTGCATTGGCATCCTGCTTCCGTCAACAACGTCTGGGTGATGAGTTCCAAAGCCGCCGTGAGCGTGAAGTTTTCCTTCGCAGGCACGGCGGCTCATGCGTCGGGCAGCCCATCGAGCGGACGCAGCGCGCTCGACGCCGTCGAACTCATGAACGTTGGCGTGAACTTCATGCGCGAGCACATCAAGGAAGACGCTCGCATCCATTACGTCATCACGGACGGCGGTGGCGCTCCGAATGTTGTCCCGGCCAAAGCCGAGTCGTGGTACTACGTCCGAGCCAACGACCACCGCGACGTCGAAAAGTATTTCGAGTGGGTCTGCGACATCGCTGAGGGGGCCGCCAAGATGACTCGCACGAAGGTCAAGATTCACATCGACACCGACTGCCACGAGATCATCGGCAACCGCCCGCTCGCCGAGATGCTGCACCGCAACCTGACGGCCATCGGCGCTCCGAAATTCACGGACGACGAAAAGATGTTCGCTCGCAAAGTGCAGCAATCGCTGATCGACGAGTTCGGCTCGAAGTTCTCACTGGCGATCGACGAATCGATTCAGCCGCTGAGCTTCGTCGATGAACCGAACAAAGGCTCGACCGACGTCGGCGACATCAGTTGGTTCGTCCCGACCTGCGGCCTGCGAGTCGCCTGCTTCGCCGCCGACTCTCCCGGCCACAGTTGGCAAAACGTCGCCTGTATCGGCTCGACCATCGGCGAGAAAGGGACAATCACCGCCGCCAAAGTGCTGGCGGTATCGGCGCTCGACTTGTTGGAGAAGCCTGACGTCCTGAATGCCGCTCGCGAAGATTTCACGAAACGAATGGATCAGCGAAAGTACACGTCGCTCATTCCCAAAGGCCAAAAGGCACCCACCAAAATCCGATAGCTCGCGCCGAGCGCAACCGCCCCCCTGATTCTGTTTTCCATGATTTTGCCAAAGGATATTTTGTGACTCGTATTGTTGACCTCACCACGCATGACATCCGCTTCCCCACATCGAGAAGCCTCGACGGCTCCGACGCAATGAACCCGGACCCGGATTACTCGGCCGCGTATGTCGTGCTGAAGACCGATCATCCCGCCGGCCTGGAAGGGCACGGCTTGACCTTCACCATCGGACGCGGCAACGACCTGTGCGTGCAGGCGATCAATGCGATGCGGCATTTGGTGGTCGGGCACACGCTCGAAGAGTTCACGGCGGACATGGGCCGGTTCTGGCGGCATGTCACCAGCGACAGCCAACTCCGCTGGGTCGGACCGGAGAAAGGAGTCATTCATCTCGCCACGGCGGCGGTCGTCAATGCCGTGTGGGATTTGTGGGCGAAGGTCGCTGGCAAGCCGCTCTGGCAATTGCTCTGTGACATGTCTCCGGAAGAGATCGTGCGGTGCATCGACTTCCGATACATCACCGACGCACTCACGCCCAGCGAGGCTGTCGAATTGCTGCGAAAGCACGAGGACACGAAGTTTGACCGCATGTGTGAGATGCAGCGTGACGGCTATCCGAGCTACACGACCTCGGCCGGCTGGCTCGGCTACGACGACGACAAGCTGCGGCGGTTGTGTCGCGATCTGTCGGCTCGTGGTTGGACGCACTTCAAAATCAAAGTCGGCCGCGACCTGCAAGACGACATCCGCCGCTGCCGCATCATCCGCGAAGAGATCGGCTGGGACCGTCGCCTGATGATGGACGCCAACCAAGTTTGGGACGTCAGCCAAGCCATCGCCTGGATGAAACAGCTCGCCGAGTTCAAACCATGGTTCATCGAAGAGCCGACCAGCCCGGACGACGTACTCGGCCACGCGGCGATTGCGAAGGCGATTGCCCCGATCCAAGTCGCGACCGGCGAGCACTGTCAGAACCGAGTTCTCTTCAAACAATTCCTGCAAGCCGGCGCGATCGGCGTGTTGCAGATTGATAGCTGCCGCATCGGCGGCGTGAACGAGATCCTGTCCGTGTTACTGATGGCCGCGAAGTTCGGCATCCCGGTTTGCCCGCACGCTGGCGGTGTCGGCCTGTGCGAGTACGTGCAACACCTCGCGTTGTTCGACTTCATCGCCGTCAGCGGTTCGCTGGAAAACCGCCTTTGCGAATACGCCGACCATCTCCACGAGCACTTCGTGAACCCGCTCGTCATGCAGCACGGCCACTACATGCCGCCAACCGCTCCCGGCTACAGCATCACCATGAAACCAGAATCGCTGGCAGAGTTTGAGTTTCCGAATGGTGCGGCGTGGCGCTAACTGAAACTGACTCAAACTGAGCGGATTTTGTTTTTGTCCCGTCAGGGACACTCGAAAATAGCCCAGCACGTCAGTGCTGGGATGACCGCTCAACGTGCCTCTTGAGTCCCGTCAGGGACGACAGAGCAGGATCGTTTTCTGTCGTCCCTGACGGGGCTTTGTGAGGATTTTCGCCACGAAACCCAGCGCTGACGCGCTGGGCTATTCTCGATACGTCCCTAAATCACCGTGCGTGATTAGTGTTGATGATCAGCATGACTTGTTTGCCCCAATAGTTTTGCCTCATCCGTCGCTCCCACAAATGCCGTGAAACCATCACGGAGAATGATTTTGGCCGGCTTGGCATCCGAGAAGCCGCGGTCGTTCTTGATTGTGATTTCGACGTTCACACTGTGTCTCGCAGATGCCGTTTCATTCGGTGTAAAAAGACAACACCGACGGTTCTATCAAAGTGCCAATGAATCACCACGTCCGAGCCTGACTGGCTGACGCTTCGTCGCTAGCGCGCACGACGGAATTCGTCCCCGACGTTCCAAGTCGGCAATCGGTCGGCATTCGCAACGTCGCGGGCCACGTCCAGCAGGAACTCAGCTAGCACAACGAAACCTGAGAAGTCCCAGTCCGGTTGAAATTCATCCTGTGGCGAGTGGTATGCCTTGTCGTTGAAATCCTTGTGAGCCTTGGTGGCGAAGTCATCCGGCTTGCCGTTGATCTTCATTCCCGCCGCGACGGAAAACGCGGGGACGCCCGACTGCGCCATCGAGAAATGGTCAGATCGGTAGAAGATTCCCAGGTGCGCCCGCTGGTCCACTTCGATCTCCATGTGGTTCCTCTCTGCCGCCGCTTTGACTGTCGGCCAGATCGACGTTCGGTCGGCACCAGTCACGACAACCGAGGCCGGTACGCCGAGCGGCAGGATCATGTCGACGTTCAGATTGAGCGCGGTCTTGCTCAGAGGGATGAGCGGATTCCGGGTGTAGTACTTTGAACCGAGCAGTCCTTTCTCTTCCGCGGTGACGGCCAGGAAAACCGCGGATCGTTTGGGCTTCGGCGACCGCAGCGACCACGCACGGGCGAGCTCCAGCAGGAGGCCGCAGCCCGTGGCGTTGTCCGCCGCGCCGTTGTAGATCGCATCGCCGAGGACCGGCTTGCCGATGCCGAGATGATCCCAGTGCGCGGTGAAAACGAGCGTCTCGGATTTCAACGTCGCATCGCTCCCTTCCACCAGGCCGACGACGTTGTGACTGACGAAGTTCTCAATGCGGGTCGGGAAGTGGCCTTTCAAGTTCACGCCGAGGGAATATGGCTTGAACCCCTTCGTGTCCGCTTCCTTCAAGGCGTCGTCCACGGTGCGGCCCGACAGGCCCAGGAGCTTGTCACCCGCTGTCCGAGAGAGCCAGCCCGCGAATGCCAGCACGGGGCGACCGGGTTCACGCTTGAGCTGCGCACTCTCCAGTCGTCGCACGACTGAATACGGATAACCCGCCGTCTCATTCGTATGAATGATGAAGCAGGCTTTCGCACCTCGCCGAGCTGCCTCCTCGAATTTGTAGGTCCAGCGTCCGTAATAGGTCAGTGCCGTCCCTCCGAAGAATTTGGGATCGCTCGACGGCGGCTCATTCGTGAAGAGGACGACGATCTTGCCCTTCACATCGACGCCCTGGTAATCGTCCCACCCGAATTCCGGCGCGGTGATGCCGTGCCCGACGAAGATGGCCTCGGCGTCGAACTCCTCTGAACCTTGTTGCGTCTGACTCACGCCAGCGAAGCCCTCCTCGCAAGGGATGTCGAGCGCGGTGCCATTCTTTACCGCTTGGAGCGTCGACTTCGGGCTGGTGATGACACGCACGAGCGGCACCGGTTGGAAGTACGAGTCACGCTCGCCGATCGGCTTCAAGCCCGACTTTTCGAACTCGTCCGCGAGGTATTCCGTCGTGAGAACTTCGCCGTTGGTTCCAGGCTCGCGACCTTCCAACTTGTCGCTCGCCAGATGCGCGACCGCGGATTTGATCCGGTTTGCGGAAATCTCACCGCCCAAAGATGCGGGCAGGAAAGGCAAGGCAAGCAGCAGCGGAAGAATTCTGTACGCCACAGGAATTTCCTCATCGAGAGTTCAAGACGGTGAGTGAGCAGCGCGCATTCGCACAGCGAAAGGCAAAACAGGCAAACGTCACGAGCTGGCTTCGGACAGATGCGCTCGCGACCAGGAGCCCGTCACCGCAGGTTCTGGCAAGCGACGCCGAGCGCCGAATCATTCCGCGAAGAACGTTTCTACCTCTTCAACCGCTCGATCAGAAATGCGGTGGCGTTCGTGTACTTCGGGGTTGGTCCGCCGTTGAAAGTCATGTGACCTTCCACGCCAACGCTGTTGAGCGTCTCCATCAGCATCAGGCCGAGCATCGGTGAGTGCGTCGGGTCGGGATGTTCTTCCCCCTTCTTGGCTCCGACGACACCGCCGTAGAACAGGCCGATCACTGGATCGTCCTTCGTCACATGCAACATCGGCGAGTACTCCTTGATCCAATCGGCGATCTTCTCGCGCTGCTGATTCACGTCGTCGAGGTTCTTCAGACCGAAGGCGTGCGCGCCGTAACTGTAGTTCGGCATCCATTCGCGAAGCGGGATCGGGGCGAGCGTCACTTGAGCTCCATTCACCGCGGCGCAGGACAAGCGAGTTGATTCGCGCGAGATTGGGTCATCGCTCTTCGGATCCGCGAGGTCGTCATGGAACGCGAGCCACAACGACGAGCAGCCACCGGCCGAACCGCCAGTCGCGCCGATGCGGACTTTGTCGATGTTCCACTCTTTGGCCTTCGAGCGCACGAACTGCAGTGCGCGAGCGGCATCATGCAACGGAGCCTTCACCGGCGGCTCCACCTTGTCTTCGACGGCGTTCTTCACATAGCGGTAGTTGATCGCCGCGACGGAGATGCCCGCTTCCAAAAACGGCTTCACATTGAAACCCGTTTTGCTGCCTCCCTGCCAACCGCCGCCGTGAATGTAGAACACGAGCGGGGTCGGTGTGTCCGACTTCGCTTGATAGAAGTCGATCACTTGCCGTTCGTGCCTGCCGTAGGGCACATCGGCATGCGTCGGCGGCACAACATTCATCGGCGGAGCTTTGACCGCTGGCTTCGGCGGATCTTTTTTCTCGCCTTTCGTGTCTTGCGCCCAACCCAACTGGCCGGACAAACCAACAATCATGAACAGGCAAAGGAAACAGCGTCGTGACATGCTGGGGTCCGTTGAAAAAGAGTTCGGTAGGTCACTGAGACAGGGATTGGAGTTGGCTGATTGTGAATAATCGGTCCTGGCGGAGAAAGGCTCGGCAATGCTGTCTTTCGCGTTCATGAACATGATGCAGAAGACATCGGGCGGCGAAGTTGTTGCTTTTTCTGCAAGATTGTGGCGTGACGCTCCGCGTCGCGATTCACGAAGCGGAGAGGCTGTGAAAGAATTGGTAGCTGAACTCGCCAGAGTTCAGTTTTCTCGGCGAATTCTGAAGTCTGGCGACTTCAGCTACCAAAAAGTTCACGACGCGGAGCGTCGTGCCACAATGCGGCTTCGCCGCCCAATCATTTATCGTCCCACATTTTTCGCAACTCACCGACCTCTTTCGCAGGAGAGGGCAAAAATGAGGGGCAGAAAGAAAAAGAGTTCTTCTTCGGCGCGTCTTGAGCATCTCTGCAATGCCTCCTAGAACCTGCCTCCCAAAACGCCGATAGTTCCATTGAACCGGAAACCAACAGTCCGTCATTGTCTGACGCTGTGAATTCCCTGTTGTTTTCTTGGAAGAACTCAATGGTCGAAATCCGCAAAGCTCCGGAACTCGCGGCCAATTCCGCGCTGTCGCTTTTGGTCGATCGCTACGACTCGATGATCGGTGAGCTTTGCCCGCAGAACGCGACGGCCGTCTGGAATCTGTCCGCCGATGTCTCGGCGGGACAAGTGCTGCTTGACGTGACCGACGCCTATGGCCGTAGCAGCCGGACCTTGAGCACGGCTCACCTGGCTGATGGCGACGGTATGCTCGCTCGGATCTCGCGGCTGGTCGGTGATCTGGTTTATCAGCATTCCGAAAACCTGCGCGATCCCAGCACGCTCGCGCATCTGGCGAGCTTCACGGCCGGGCGATTGTGCTTTCACTTCACGGAGCGCGATCCGAATATCGCGCTGCCGTCGAGCGAGGAGAGTCCCTGTGCCGTGCTGTTTGCGGACATCTCTGGATTCACGAGCCTCACCGAACGACTGGCTCGCAAGGGAGCGGCCGGCGCGGAGGAATTGACGACGGCTCTCAACAACTACTTCGGCAGGCTGATTGAAATCGTCTGTGACTTCGGCGGCGACGTCTTGAAGTTTGCTGGCGACGCATTGCTGGCAACGTTCGAGGATCGCGTTCCGGGGACGGGACTGAAGGATGCTTCGATCCGAGCCGTGGCCGCCAGTCTCAAGATTCAGCGAGAGATGTGTGACTTCCCCGAAGTCGAGGGAACGAAGCTCTCGCTGAAGATCGCTCTGGCGGCTGGCGACCTGCGGTTGCTGCACTTGGGAGGGGTCTTTGGTCGCTGCGAATTGTTGATGGTGGGGGATTCGCTGCGTGAGTTGGGGGACGCGAACGGGCTTGCTGGACCGGGAGACGTCATTGCCGCGCCCAGTTTGCTGAGTCGCATTGAATCGACGGCCAGTGGGTCGCCGCTCGAAGGTGGCAACTTTCGTATCGAATCGTTGAAGCAAGAGGATCTCAGCGACATTGAACCGTCCAAAGGAACCGGCCAGTCGGCATTGGTGAAGGCTCCATTTCGAGTGTCGGTGGTCGCGGCCATGCGGGGATATATCCCGGCGGCCATCTATGCGCGGTTGGCGGCGGGGCAGACCGATTGGCTGGGAGAGCTTCGCAAAGTGACGGTGATCTTCGTCAACCTGCCGGGCTTCAATCGTGAGACCCCGTTGCCAGCGGCGCAGCAGTTGATGGTGGCGTTGCAACGGACCATCTACCAATTCGAGGGGAGCCTCAACAAACTGAGCGTGGATGACAAAGGGGTGTCGATGCTGGCGGGGTTCGGTCTGCCACCGGTCGCTCATGAGGACGATGCGGCTCGGGCGATCGGTGCCGCGCTGCTCTTGCACGAACGCATTGCCGAGCTGGGTTGGACGTGTTCGATTGGCGTGGCGACCGGACGCATCTTCTGCGGTGCGTATGGCAACAATCAGCGTCGCGAATACACGGTGATCGGCGACACGGTGAATACGTCCGCACGCCTGATGCAGGCTGCCAAGGGGCACATCCTGTGCGATCAAGTCACGTGGCAGCAGTCAGAACCGCGGTTCGATTTCGAGACGCTGGAACCGATGAAGATGAAAGGCAAGAGCGAGCCGGTTGCTTGCTATCGGCCGGTCGGGCGTCGCATTCGGGAGGTGCATGAACCGGGTCAGCGCACGACCATCGGCCGGAAGAAAGAGCGGGAGATCTTCGGTGGCCGGCTCAGCGGACTCATCGAGCGACAGGAAAGCTCGGTCCTGTTCTTCGAAGGTGAAGCGGGGATCGGAAAGTCGCACTTGATCGCAACGTTCACGGGGCTGGCTCGCTGGGCCGGATGCCGGACTCTGATCGGCCGTGGCGACGCCATCGAACGTTCAACTCCCTGGTTTGCTTGGCGAGCTGTGATCGCCGGTGTCATCGAAGTCGACCACGAACGGCTGGAGTCAGTCGCGTTGGAGCAATCGCTGCGGGACCGCTTTGAACTGGATGACGAACTGATTCGGCTGCTGCCGCTGCTCTCGTCCGTCGCGCCGGTGACGTGGCCGGACAATGAATGGACCGCTCAGATGAATGGGCCCATTCGCGCGGTGAATACCAACTTGTTGCTGACTCGTCTCATTCAGCAACTGGCGGGTGAGAAACCGTTGGTCATCGTGCTGGAGGATTCGCACTGGTGTGATTCGGCGTCGTTGGCGCTGCTCCGCGAAATCTCCACCAAGGTTCATCCGCTGCTGATCCTGACGGCATCGCGGCCATTACCGCGACCGCTGCCACGAGACAGCGAAGCGGTGCTCAAGCTGCCGACCACCGAACACGTGCAGCTCGACATGCTGTCGGCCGAGGACGCAGTCCTGCTGGCTCGGCACCTGTTGGAGGTTTCGGTGCTGCCAGCTCAGGTCGAATCATTGATCCGCGAACGGACGCACGGGCATCCTCTGTTCGTCGAAGAACTGGCCTACACGTTGAAGGAATCCGGCACGGTACAAATCGTCGATGGATTTGCTCGCTTGATCGGCGACCTGCACGAGTTCGAGGATCGGGGTGTCCTGGGATCGCTCGACGGCGTGATCGTCAATCGCATCGACCGGCTGGCACCTGCCGAGCAGCTCACGGTGAAAGTCGCCAGCGTGATTGGATACGAGTTCCCGTACCCCATGTTGCGGGACATCTTCCCGGTCGAGCGGGAACGTGACGGACTTCATAACCACCTGCACGCGCTGAATGCCCACAAAGTCGCGAGTGCCGTCGATGACCGAACGGACGGCGAATACGTCTTCCGTCACCGCACGATTCGCGAGGTCGCCTACAACCTGGTCTTGAACAAGCAGCGTGTGGAGTTGCATCACGCCATCGCGACTTGGATTGAATCGAACCATGTGGGAGAGCTTGACGCTCATTACCCGTTGCTGGCACAGCACTGGTTGCAGGCCGGGGAGATTCGACGAGCCATCGACTGCCTTGCCCGAGCCGGAGAGATCGCTCTGGAGAACAACGCCAATCTCGAAGCGACCTATTTCTACCGCAAGGCACTGCGGCTCGAGAGCGAATTGACCGAGCGGATCGATCCCATGCAGCGAGCCTTGTGGGAACGGCGCTTCGGCGAAGCGCTGTATCGGCACGGCGAAATCACTCTCGCACTGCAACACCTGCGCGAAGCGCTGAAGCTGTTCGGTCACCCCGATCCGGAATCGAAAGTCGGTGCCGCGTTGCAGGGGGGTTGGGAAATGGTGCGGCAGTTCTTCAATCGGTGTCGCAGCGAGCTGTTCGGCGCGCCGCAGGGCCGACCGAGCGAAGCGCTCATCGAGTCGGCTCGCGCCTATGAACGATTGGCCGAGATCCAATACATGCGGAACGAGATGCCGTCCTTCGTCGTGGCCACATTTCGCGCAGTCAATCTCGCGGAGCGGTATGGATTCAGTCCGGAACTCGGACGTGCTTACTCGACCGTCGCCGTCATGGTTGGCTCGATGAGATTGCATCAGCCCGCCATCCGGTACGCCAACCGAGCCCGTGAGATCGCCGAGAAGTGTGGTGACCTGCCGTCAATCGCCTATGTTCGAGCCATTAACTGCCTGCCGTTCACGGGGTTTGCAGACTGGGAGGAAGCGAAGGAAACACTGGAATTCGCGATCAAACTCTGTTCCGAGATCGGCGACCGCCGCCGCTGGTCGGAAGCGATGGTGCTGCTGGTCAATGCCGTCGCCTGGAGCGGCGATTGGACCAAGCTCAGCAAGGGAGCCTGGGAACTGCGCCGCGCGGCTGAGGCAGAGAATGTCGCCCAGGTGGCGTGCTGGGCGATCAGTTGGGTGATCTGGTACGAATCGGCACTTGATCCGGATGGCTCGGTTACGCGAGAGGCCGAACGGGCGATGGAAAGTTGGATGCGCGATGACGAAGAGCTGCCGCTGGCCGATGAAGTGTTGTCTCGCGGCGGCCTGATGCTCCCCAAACTGCGACGCGGTGAATGGGAACCGGCGCTCGCCGTCGCAACCGAGATTGAGCGAATCCTTGGAAACGCCCAACCGGTGGCGATCTATCTGCTGCCGACCTATTGCGCGATGGCCGATCTCTACTACGCACTGTGCCGTTCCGGTTATTCGTCGGCGAGCATCACCCAGCGCCAACTGCGATCGCGACTGCGTCGAATGCACTTCCGCATTCAGGTCTTCAGCATCCTGATCCCCATGTCGACCCCGTTGAAGTATCTCAGCGCCGGAAGGCGACACCTTCTCAAGGGGCACCTGTGGCGAGCCCGCCGCACCTTTCGCAACGGCATCCGCCAGGGCGAGAAGTACCGCACGCCCTACTTCATCGCGATGCTGGAATTCGAGTTGGCTCGCGTGGTCGATTCCGAAAGCGAACGCAGTGCCTTGGTCGCCTCGGCCCGCGAGCGGTTTCACCGGTTGGGTATCGAGAATCCAGAAGTGCTCTGGAAGTGCCCAGAAGCCCAACTGGGAACGGGGCAGGATCGAACGCACGCAAGCTAAGCGTTGACCGGCGTCCGCGTTGCCAAGTGCTCGACCAACTTTGAGCACTCCTCGGCGAGCACGCTTAATTGCGGTTCGCCTTGAGAGGCGGCCACGATCATTTCACGGTAATACCACAGCAGGCGGTCAGGCGGCGCGTTGAAGCGTGCCCACAAGCCGGGATCAGTTTCGAGATCGAAGACCATCGTGCCGAGGTTGTGCAGCTTGTCGGCCAGCGTGATCGCGCGGGCTTCCCACGAGGCGGCGGCAACGTGCATGAGATGTTCGGTCTTGCGATCTTGCCACAAACGTTTCTGACCGGAATCGTCACGTTTGGTTTCGGTCAGAGCGGCGACAAACTCGATGACCTTCGGTGGGAAGTCGACAGCCAGAACCGCGAGCGAACAGTCGGTGTCTTCGACAACATCGTGCAGCAGCGCGGCAGCCAGGATTTCGTCGTCGGTGATGCCGGCTTTCGTGAGCAGCATCGCCACGCTGGCCGGATGAGTGAGGTACGGCAGATCGCTCGCTTTGCGAGTTTGCTCACGATGACAGCGAGCGGCAACACGCATCGCACGTTCAACCAGCGGACTGAAAAGAGATTGGTTATTCGTCATTCGGTTGCTTCCAGTTGCTCCTGCCTTGATCCGTGTGCCAGTTCCGATCCGTGTGCGAAGTGCGTTCGCGAAGTTTGAACACACTTCGCACACGGATCGGAACTCACACACGGATGAAGACAATCTGAATCGGCCGCGGGCGATCGGTGATTTCCGAGTTGTGGCAATCGCCGATCATCAAAGGCGGATTCCTTTTATCTTTCTACTCGGGCACGTCGTCGCGCCGGAATTCGTTGAAGTGAATGTACTCCCAATGCCGCATCAGTGGCGCGGTGGTGATCAATTTCGAGTACGGCCCGATCGCTTCGACACGCCCCTTGTGCAGGAAGATGACTTGATCGGCTTTGCGCACCGTCGAAAGCCGGGTCGGCAGAAAGATCAGCGTCCGCTCCTTCGCGAGCCGGGCGTACGTGTCGTCGAGCAGCGACTTCGTATTCTCATCAAGCCGCTCGGCCGGCTCTTCGATCATCATCAGCGCCGGATCGCGAACCAGCGCTCGAGCCAAGCCCAGCAAAAATGTCTGGCCGGGATCGAGCGTTTGGACATGCTCGCCCAAGTTGGTCTCGTAGCCTTGCGGCAGTTTGCTGATGAACTGGTGCGCGTGGACTTGCTTGGCCGCCTCGGTGATGTGTTGCAGGGCAAAGCGCGGATCGCCGCAACGGATATTCTCCGCAACAGTGCCGGTAAAAAAGGGGTCCATGCCGCCGACGAAGATCGCCTCGGCCCGCAGCGATTCGAGCGTCACGAATGCCAAGTCCTCGCCGTCGATCAGCACGCGGCCCGATTGCGGTTCGATGAACCGCGGCAGCAGGTACGTCAACGCACGGGCTTCGAGTGGGTCCAGCGAGACCACGGCAACCATCGACTTGGCTGGAATCTTCAGGTCCAGACGATCCAGCAACAGTTGTTTTCCGGGCAGCCGGTACGTGACCGACTCGAATTGAATCTGCTTCGCGAGCGGTTGCAGAAACTTCGCGCCCACCGCCTGGCCGACTTCGGGGATCCGCGCCTGATACCTCAAGATGTTGTCGGCCCACTCCCCAGCCGCTTCTTCAATCTGCGGCAGCTCCCAGACTTCGCTGAGCGGACGGTACGCCAATCGAAACGCGGAGATGAAAACCAACACGGCCGACACCGGCAAGTACGCGGACTCGGCCGGATCGCTCAGGGATTTCGTGGCGATCAGGAACAACACCAGCGTCAACGTTATGAGCATCAACAACCAACAGAGCCAGCGCGACAACTTCTCGTCTTCTTTCAGCGTCGCAATCTTGTCGAGGAAGCGTTGCAGGTGCTGACTGAAGCGTTCGTGCTCGAAGTTTTCCATTCCGAAGCCGCGCACCGGCCGGGTCTTTCGCAAGCCTTCGGCCAGCAACCGCAGGTCATCGCCGACGCGATCCTCCTGAAGACGGCGTGATTGCTCGAAACGGCGGCGCTCTTTACGCACGAGAAACCAGCACGCCAACAGCGGCACGATGCACTGCAACGCCAGCATCCAGTGCATCATCAGCACCAGCAACAACAATCCCGCCAGCGTCACCGGCCAGCGTACGACACGCTCGAACCACGTTTGAATCCCCTCGCGGACCCGTTCGACATCGCCGGTAAACATCAGGAAGGCGACTTCGCCGGCATCGTCCTCCAGATCGCTGGGCCCCAGCCGCAACGTCTGGCGATGCAGCGATTGACGCAAGCGCGTCGCAATCTCTTGCGACGTCCGAAACGCCAGCGCCCGGATTTGCAGCGCCGATAGACTCGCGATCAACGCCAGCCCGATGTTCGTCGCCAACAACGCCAGCAGGGCCGAGCTGTTCGACCGCAGCGCAAAAAACTTGCGAACGCACCAACCGACAAACGGTCCCCACGTCTCTCGCCGAGCTTCCCAAGCGGTGACACGCAATCCTTGGTCGAAGCGGCGATGACCGGTCGGCAGGTTCTCGTCGGGCAGGCCCTTGGCCTTCACAGGCTGGCCAACAGGCAATGATCCAGTCACTCGCTCGTAGCCCGCGACATCCACAGCGGTCGGCAGCAGCACGTCGCCGCGCGTGATCAACAAGTCCATCAGCAGATAGACGCCAAAAAGCAAACCACACAACGACGCGGCCGACACCGCCGACAACAGCCACGCCCAGCGGGCCGCGCCACGCGACAATTCTTTCGGCGGAAACACGCGCCGGAACGGAGTCTCCATCATGGATCCCCTGAAAATAAGCGGCCCGTGAAAGTTCAGCACGGCTCCATCCGTGCGGATCGTTGGAATCAACTCTCGAGTGACACTACGCCAAGTCGCGGTCTTCAAACAAGATGAACGACAACAGCAGCATGGCTCCGATGTACGCCAGCGAGTACAGCGCGGAATATCCCAAATACACCGGCGGGACGGCGTTTCCCACCGAGACGTTCGCCGACATATTGAACGCTTCCAGGGACGGCAACAGCGTGGCGATCAGGCGGGCCATGAACGAGACGAATTCCAGTTTGAGCGTCCCCGCCTGCACGAGCACGGGGGTCAGGTGCCCGATGACAAAGATCGACAGGCACGTGACCATGTTGACGACCATCGGCGTGCGCGTCGAAATCGCCACGCTCACCGCCGTCATCACCGCGACCTCCATCGTCATCAGCAGAACTGCGGGAATGACTTGCAACATCTCCTTCAGCCGGTCGGCATTCAGGCCCTGGTTCTCAAACCAAGCCGGAATCTCTTTGGAACTCTCGCGAGCGTCGTAACCGACTTTGTAAAGCAACATCACGCCGAAGAGCACGACCAGCGGCACCAGCAGACACATCGTGGAATTCACGATGCCGACATACTTCCCGACAATGAACTGCCGCCGGTTGATTGGCTTCGACAGCAGCGTCATCGTCGTCTTGCCTTCGATTTCACTGGCGATGCTGGTGCTGGCCGTCCACACCGCCAGCAGCAACGCCGAAAACAGCAGCGTCATCAGCCCGCAGTCCTTGAGCATCTTGATATCGCTGCCCAACGAGAAGAACGGCAGGAACGTGTTGATCACCAGCAGCAGCGCGCCGAACGTCAGCATCAGCAGGAAAACCGGCTGGCGGACAGCCTCTTTCGTTGTGGCGCGCGCGATCACTCCGGTGCGGGTCATGTAGAGGAACACAAACATGCCGGCCAGCAGCAACCCCAAGATCAGTCCAATCGCACCCAATCCGATCGCGGACTTGTCGAACTCCGCTCGAACAGGTTCCGCCGCCAGCACCGAAGAACTCAGCCAAACAAGTGACGACATCATGCCTCACAGACTGTCAAGAACAGGAAAACACTCGAAATGACAACGACGCGGCGACCTTACGTCCGATCCGGCCAACCGCGTTGGGCGAGAAATTTACCGAACCTCTCCAGCGAAGAAAAGCGGCTTGAAACCACCACAGAATCGAGCTGATGTCATCGACGTATCTCAAATCTCACGAACAGTTCGTCTCGCGTGGCCTCGTGGACCAATTGCTGCCGAATGTTGCCGGCAAATTCGGACGCGAGGTCCGCCAAGAACTGATCGAGCACGTACGACTCGGCCTCGGCGACCAGTTCGACCGATCCGTCGGGCAGATTGCGAACGAAGCCGACCACAGGATACCGCCGCGCGATCGATGCCGTCGTGTACCGAAAGCCGACCCCTTGCACGCGGCCGTGAAACAGAACGCGCCGACGAATCGGTGTCGGAGTTGTGTCCGCCATCATCTCACTCCTCCCAACATTGCTGAGCCAGTTGCCGGAGCCGCTCGAAGGTGGCGCGAATCACTTCACGCCGCTCGGCCGAGCTGACTTCGCTGAGTTGCTCGGACCGCGACTCCCAATCGTCAACCGCTTCCGGTTCGGGCAAGAAACTGCCCCCGATGGTTTCGTGCAAAACGCAGATGACTTCGACGTTCGGCAAAACCGGTTCAAGCATCTCCGCCAACTCGGCACTCCCCTGCCCTGACAGTTTTAGAAACGTCGCCGCTTCCAGCGCCTGTTCAATTTGCTCCGCAAGCGCGCGAGCCATCTCGAACAAGTGGTCGCGAGCCGCATCATTGTCAAAGTTTCCCGGTCCCCAGGTTGCCACGTCGCCCTCCATGTGTCGTTTTCCTTCGAGTTAGCGCATCGAGTTGTGGCGAATCCGTCTGCCGGCGCGAAGAGCGGCAGGCTGGGATCGGAACACGCTCCCGCTACCATGTCCTACATCGCGCGAGTTGTCCCTCACCGGAGATCGTCGTTCATGAAAACGCACCACCCGCTTCGTCCGCTGTTGCTCACCGCTTTCGTTGCCGCCGTAACGATGGCGCTCATCGTGCTGCATGTCCCCATGCCCGCTCCCGCCAACGCGCACACACTGCAAGCGGCCGGGGCCATGAAATGGTATCGCGGCAACTTGCATACGCATTCGCTGTGGAGCGACGGCGACGACTACCTCGAAGCGATCGCCTTGTGGTATCGCGAGCAGCACTACGACTTCCTGTGTTTCACCGACCACAACATCCTTGCCGACAAAGAGCGTTGGATCGACGTCGCCAAGTCGAAAGGCAAGCTTCAGGCCTTCGACAAACTGAAACAAAAGTTTCCAAACGGCTGGGTCGAAGAGCGGAAAACCGACGACCAACTCGAAACACGGCTGAAGACCTTCCGCGAAGTCGCCGACCGCTTCAACGAACCGGGCAAGTTTCTATTGATCCAAGGCGAAGAGGTAAGCGATGGGTTTCAAAAGTTTCCGGTCCACATGAACGCGACCAACGTCAAAGAGCTCATCGTGCCGCGTCACGGCGGCAGCGTGGCCGAGACCATTCAGAACAACACCGATGCCTTGATCGCTCAGCGCGAGCGAACCGGGCAGCCGATGATCATTCACCTCAACCATCCGAACTTCGGCTACGGTGTGACGGCCGAAGACCTGATGCGGATTCGGGGCGAGAATTACTTCGAGGTCTACAACGGCCATCCCGGCGTCAACAACTCCGGCAACAAGGAACATGCTTCGACCGAGCGGATTTGGGACATCATCAACACGTTTCGTCTTAGCGAGCTCGGCCTGCCGCCGCTGTTCGGACTCAGCACCGACGACGGCCATGCCTATCACAACATCCCCAGCCGAGCCTCCGAACCGGGACGTGGCTGGGTCATGGTGCTCGCCGACGCACTGACGCCGGAACGCCTGATCGCCGCGATGGACGCCGGCCGCTTCTATGCGTCGAGCGGCGTGACGCTCGACCGCGTGACCTCGTCGTCCGAGGGACTGGAGGTTGTGATCAAACCCGATCCCGAAACGACCTACGCGATCGAGTTCATCGGCACTCGTAAGGGCTTCAACGCGAAAAGCAATCCAGTCCTCGACAAGGACGGCAAAGAAGTCCGCGCCACACGCCGCTACAGCGACGACATCGGCCAAGTCTTCACTCGCGCCGAAGGGACCGCCGCCAGCTACCGTTTCACCGGCAATGAGCTCTACGTCCGTGCTCGCATTACGTCGACGCGCAAGCATCCGAACCCGTCGGAAGTCGGCGAATTCGAGCGTGCGTGGACACAACCAACAATCGGGCCGGCCGCCACGAAATGAACAGACCCGACGAATCAAAGGAGACGACGAATGTCTCTAATCGTCACGACATTCGTCGTCTCCCTAAATTCGTCGGGCACCTTCCCCCGACCCAACACTCACGCTCGGTTTCCTTCTGACCAATCAAAGCAAAACTTTGCTCAACGGCAACGAGCCTCGGAAATCAAGCAAAGCGAGATTTGGCATGATCCAATACGACCCGCATCATTGGCGCAGCCACCTGTGTGATATCCGTGGCTCAATGGTCCGCGAGATCTTCGCCCGCGTCGCTGTCTGTGTGGTTTGGTCAATCATCGTCGTGTCCCTTCACCACGCAGGCCAAACTCCCCCGTTGAAGTTCATCGAGGATGGCCATGAGATCATTTCTGGGGAACCGCAGAATTTTCTCGTCTTCCTGGGGCGGACGATTCCGCTCTCGATCCCACTTCATGGCCACACGCTGATCGGAGTCGCGCTGGGCCTGCTGCTCGTGTTTCGCACGAACGTCTCCTACGACCGGTTCTGGGAAGGCCGCCGACAATGGGGCAACATCGTCAATGACTCGCGAAACATCGGACGGTTGGCAACATCACTGCTGAAAGAGGATCGCGACCTGCTCGACCGGTTGTTGCTCTGGACGATGGCCTGGAGTTGGTCCGTCAAGCATCGACTGCGAGGCAAGAAAGGGATCGGCTCGATCGCAACCGAACTCCCCTCGCCAGAGGTACAAGAAGTCGAGCAAGCTCAGCACATCCCGCTGGCGGTCTCGCGCAAGATGACCGAGCAGATTGACGCGGCGCAGCGGCGTGGACTCATCAGCGACGTGCAGCAATCCATGCTCGACGGCAGCCTGCAGCGATTGATCGACGCGCTGGGGGCATGCGAGCGAATTCACAACACCCCCCTCCCCTTCGCCTACATGGTCCACTTGCGGCGGGCCTTGATCGTCTATCTCGTCACACTGCCGATGGCGTTGGTCGCAGACTTTGGCTGGGCCACCGTTCCCGCACTGCTGTTGATCGCCTACATCCTGCTGGGTGTGGAAGAGATCGGCGTGGAAATCGAAGACCCCTTCGGCGACGACGTCAACGATCTGCCGCTCAAGACGCTGTGCGAAACCATCGAGAACAACTTGAAAGCCCTGCGGCCGGGACTGCGGGCGAATGCGCAAGCCCCCCAACTCGATGACTTAAAGCAGCCTGAATGACAGACCTGCCCCGGACATGTTCTCGTGAATTGGAAAACGTCTCGCATCCAGTTTCCACTTGCGACATTCTTGATTGGCCCGCAAGACGACCCCGTTCGATTCGCAGTTTCCGGAGCACTGCCATGATCCGTGTCACCGGGCGTTATCGAAAGCAGTCTGTGGAACTCGACGCACCTCTGATACGGATCGCAGGAATTCGCCGCGCGGCTAATTGTCGGGATGCGTCTAAAACACGAGCTTCATGGTGACACTCTCAGGCCCCCGACAAGCCCGACGCGCAGCCCGACGTCCGCGAGGATGAAAGTCGTTACGTCGCACGGACTCCCTACTCGCAGCGCAGCAGTGCGAACTTGAGATAGCGGAACTCTGGCATCGCGAGCGGCGTGGGGTGATCGGCTGGTTGCGAGTGCATGGCCAGCAACGTGGCTCGGCGGCGCGCTTCGGAGATCCCTTCTTCGCACGATTCCAGAAACGACGTCATGTCGATGTGGCTGGAGCACGAAGCCAATGCCAGCAAGCCGCCTCGTTCGGTAAGCGTGGCCCCGTTGAAGGCGAGTTTGCGATATGCCGAGACCGCGCGAGCGACGCTGGCTTCTGAGGGCGCAAAGGCCGGCGGGTCGATGATGACGACGTCCCACTTGCGACGCTTGAGCCGAGCCTCGTCGAGGAATTCAAACGCATCGGTCGCGATGCCCGCGTGAGCATCAGCCGACAAGCCGTTAAGCAACCAGTGTGCGTCAGCCGCATCAATCGCCGGTTGGGCCGAATCGACGGACGTGACGTGTTTCGCTCCGCCGACGCCGGCCATCACCGAGAAGCCGCCGGTGTAGCTGAAGACATTCAGCACGCGCGAGCCGGCACACATTCGCCGGATCGCTTGCCGGTTGTCACGTTGGTCGAGAAAGAATCCGGTCTTCTGGCCGCTGAGGACATCGGCGGTGAACTTCACACCGTGCTCAAGAAACTCAATGAGAGGGGATCGTTCGCCAATCAACCACCGCCCTTCCCTGCCACGCTGTTTGCGACGCTCGACGACGGCGGTCACTCCGGAGTGTTTCACGAGCCACTCCGCGATGCCGTCGATATCCCAGAACGAGCTGGCGGCCGGGCCGTCGAGCTTGATCACGGCGACATCGGCGTAGCGATCGCAAACGAGACCGGGCACACCGTCTCCCTCGCCGTTGAAAAGCCGAAAGCCGGTTGTCTGATCGTCAAACAGACGGCGGCGCAGCGCGAGGGCATTCTGAAATCGTTCGGCGGCCCAGTCGTCGTTCAGGCGCAGCGGTTCCTCGACTCGGCAGGCTCGAAACGTGACCGAGCTTTCCGGATCGTAGTAGCCCACAGCAATCGGCCGGCCGCGAGTGTTGTCCAGCAGCAATGCTTGAGCCCCCGGTGGCGCGGCCGGGAGTTCGCGCAAGGCATCAACGAAAACCCAGGCATGTCCACGTTTCACATCCCGAGTCAGGTCGCGTGAGAGTCTCAGAGTCAGTCGGGACGGTTGGGTGCGAAGAAGAGTCATGGACGAGTTGTAGTCGCGTTCTTCGGCCTGGAGTAGCGGTCCGCCAAAGCTGCGTTGACCTGTAGGCCGAACAATCCTGTCCGGCCGTCGAACAGGATTGCCCGACCGACGACGATGCCGAATGGCCTCAAACTCACCGCCGTCTGCCACCGCGGATTGGGTTGGCCCAACGTCTCGATGCAAGATCGCCAAATCGTGGCGAATGGGGCAAAACGGAGCCTTGTTTCCGCTCAAAGCGACCAATGGAATCCCGCCCCGTGACCCCGGCCGATATCTAGCGAGGCTTCGCCTCAGACCATCAGCCGGAACGCGCTAGCGTCCGGTTTTGTCGACACGAACCGGACGCTAGCGCGTTCCGGCTGATGAAACTTGACACAGCGACAACAACTTTTTGATGTCAAGCAATCTAGCCGGAGCCTTCAACAACGGGCGGAAGATTGTCATGCGAGCGTTGTCTTGGTGCCTGTCGTTGTGGCTGCGAGCGTTCGCCCGCCCCCCATCACGAGCCAAGCAAATCACTCGCCAGCGTGCAGAGCGTCTGGAAGCACGGCAACTGCTGACGATCACCATTCAGTTCGACTACAGCCAAGACGCGAATCATTTTTTTGACGTCCCGGCTCGCCAACAGATTTTGGAATTGGCGGGGCAGTCGCTTGGGAGTCGGCTCAACGATCACTTGCAGGCGATCACGCCCAGCGGTTCCAACACTTGGTCGCTGAACGCCACGAATCCGTCGGGCGCGAGCAGCTTCACATTGACCGACGTGACGATTCCCGAAAACACGCTGATCGTGTTTGTGGGTGCGCGGATGATGAGCTCACTGGGTGTTGGTGGTCCGGGTGGGTTCTCATCGTCGGGGTCGCCGCAATGGCTCGATCTGGTGCAGTCGCGCGGCCAAGCCGGCGCGTTGAGCAATCCTCAAACGGACTTCAGCCCGTGGGGTGGTTCGATCAGTTTTGATCTCGATGCCAATTGGTACTTCGGCACTTCGGAAGCGGGACTCGGTTCCGGTCAGCACGATTTTCTCTCCGTTGCGATGCACGAGCTGGGACACTTGCTGGGAATCGGCACGGCCGACTCGTGGGACCGATATGTCTCCGGCGCAACCTTCGTGGGACCGAATTCTCGTGCGGTGCATGGCGGCAACGTTCCGCTGACTGGTGAGGCCCACTTTCGTGAAGGTCTGAGAGATGGCGGGCAGGAAGTCGCGTTGGACCCCTCGTTGCTGAATGGGACTCGAAAACTTTTCACCCAGCTCGATTTCGCCGCGCTCTCGGACATCGGTTGGGAAGTGACCAGCGGCACCGGACGAGGAAGTGGCGGCGGCGGAACACCGGCTCCCGCGACGTACTCCGTTCAGATGACTTCCGGCCGAGCGCATACGCTGACCATTCGAGACAACGCTGATCCGAACGATGGACGCTCGCAACTGATCCTGGATGGAGTCTCATCAGAATTTATCAACCCGACCGACGAGTTGATCATCACGGGCGGCTTGAAGAACGACGTCATCCTGATTTCATCACTCGAATCGACTTTCACGGCGCGGATCACGGTCAACGCCGGCGCGGGACATGACCGCGTCGATGCGGCGGCGGTGTCTGTGCCAACCTATCTGTGGGGCAGCACCGGACGAGACACGTTGATCGGGGGCGCTGGAAACGACACGCTCATCGGCGGCAATGACAACGACAGCTTGATTGGCAACGGCGGTGACGACTCAATAGCGGGGGACGCTGGCAACGATACGCTCATGGCTGGCGACGGGACCGATTCACTCGCAGGCGGAGCGGGCAACGACAACCTGCAAGGTCAAGCGGGGGACGATTTGCTGACCGGCAGTGATGGCAACGACTCGTTGACCGGCGGTGATGGCCAGGATTTGCTCAGCGGCGATGCCGGTCGAGATACGCTGCTGGGTGGACTCGGCAACGATGTGCTCGACGGCGGGACCGACAACGACAACCTGCAAGGCCAAGCGGGAAATGATTTCCTGCGAGGCGGCAGCGGCAACGATTCGCTGTCCGGACTGGACGGCCTCGATACGCTCAGAGGCGATCTCGGCAACGACACGCTCAACGGCGGAGCTGACGAAGATTCTCTGCTGGGTGGCGACGGCAATGATTCGCTGCTCGGCGACCTGGGAGCCGACACGCTCAACGGCGGCATCGGCAACGACACGCTCAAGGGAGGCTTCGGAGACGATGCGCTCTCCGGCTTCAGCGGCAATGACAGCCTGATGGGTGACGAAGGCCACGACACGCTCATCGGCGGCGAAGGAGACGACCGGCTTCGCGGAGGTCTCGGTGACGACCTGCTGCGCGGCGGACTCGGCAATGATCGCGTGGAGGGCGAAGCCGGCAGCGATGTCCTCTCGGGAGGCAACGGTGCCGGCAAAGCGGTGCGCGACACCGTCGTCTCTGGCACCTCCGATGTGCTGGACGAGTTCTTCGTCTTCACGAGAGATTGGATCGACGCGATTTGAACGTCGCCGTCGCCGCTCCGCAGCGCATGAAGGAATGCAGCGAGGCGTGCCAGCGAACTGGCGACACAGGAAGCGAATCTGAATACAGAAGTTGCTCGATTGCAGCCGCAGAAAGATCAACTGGCGAATTCTCTGAAGGATGACAAAGCGGCAGCGGAAAAGTTGACCGTAGACCTCGCGGCCGAGAGGAAGCGGCTCGCAGAAGTCGAAAAGCAAGTGGCTGTCACACGGACTCCAGTCAGTGAGTTGCAAGCATCCGTCACCAAGGGTAACACCGACTTGCAGGCGGCGGTTGTGGAGCACGGCCGGACTCGTTCCGAAGCGGCGAGTTTCGATTGAGTCACGGCCAGGGCAGTGCGCAGTGCGGCGGACGTTTTCCGAGGGACTCCAGAATCGGTTCAGGCGACGAGTGCATTCTCATTGATTTGCCGTATGGCGTGTACCACGGCCTGCGCGATCTGCGGCAGTACTCCGATCAGTCCTTGATCGTGCATGTCGGTGAATGGCGGTTTGAAGAGGTCGGCGGGGTCCATCGTGCCGTTGTGGACCAAGTGGTCGATGATCTGGTTGATGAACGTGATTTGGTCGGCGTCCAAAGTGCCGAGGCTCAGGAATTGAGCGAACGCTTGTTTGGCGGAGTTTGGGTCGAGGCCAACGATCTCGCGGATCAATTTGCCGAGCGGTTTGTCAGTCCCGTAAGTCTGTTGGAATCGCTCGCGGTCTCCGGCCGCTTCGGCGGAGAAGAGGATCGCTTCGAGGGCATCAAGGTCGTCGGCAGTGATTGGCTGGTTGTGCTTCAGGCGTGAGATCGTGGGATGGTCTTCGTTCTCGCGGACGAAGCGTTCGACTTTCAGGCGATAGTTCTTCAGGCTGTCGTCCCGCTTGACGAGCCCCTCCACGGTTTTGGCCTGACCGAGTTCATCCTCGAAGTTGGTGTAGACGTTCTCGCGTTTGCCTTCCGGATCGAGGAACTGAACCAAGCTGCGGAGCTTTCGCCGGACGTTCTCCAGCATCGGCAGCGTGATGTCTTGCCAGAACTCGTCGGTTTGGAGTTCTTGAATCAGCGCCATGTGCAGCTTCACGGCGGGGATCGCTTCTTTCTCTTCCAACCCAGACGCGATCTCGCGGACCTGACTCTGCCAGCGGGGGACGAACGGCGACGATTCGAGCATTCCGAGTTGCAGGTTGAGCAACAGCAGGTCGAAGCGTCGAGCGAATTCGTCACCGTCGTCGGGCGTTGGAAGATCCGCCAAGTGATTGCTGGCATCGACGAAATCGCCAGGACCGAGTTCGTGCCAGGCATCGCGTTGGCTGAACTTCTCGACGTAGCGCCGGTGTGGTCTGACGACAAAGCTGTCGGGGTTCGTTTGCACGACATCGCGATGGAGCACGTCAGCAATCTCGGTGCGAAGCTGGATCAGCGATTCGTCAGGCTTCGACGTTCGTGCGAGTAGGTCGATCAACGCCAGTCGGCGGCGGAAGATCTTCGTCTTCACTCCTTCTTGGACGGTGGCTTCCACTCCTTCGGGGTTGTTGCCGAAGAATTCCAGATTTTCGCAGAAGTCGAAGACGTTGAAGAACTCTTTGTCCTGACCAGGGCCGAACAGATCGGGGCACAGCCGAGTGCCGCGGCCGATCATTTGCCAGAATTTCGTTTTGGACCGGACTCGTTTGAAGAATACGAGATTGACGCACTCCGGCACGTCGATGCCTGTGTCGAGCATGTCTACGCTGACGGCGATCTGCGGCAGCTTGTTGGCCAGCGAAAAGTCGTCGATCAAGGATTGTGCGAAGCTCACCTTGTTGTGGATCGTGCGACAGAACTTGCCGGCGAGGTGCGGATAGTTGATATCGAAGCGTTCGACGATGAAGTCCGCGTGCGGTTGATTGGCTGCGAAGACGATCGTCTTGCCGAGCTTGTCACCACCCTCGACCTTCGCTCCGTGCTCCATGACGTAGGCCAGCACTTGGTCCACGGTGTTCTTGTTGAACAGCCAGCGATTCAGGGCGGCGGAGTCGATTTCTGGCGGGAGTTGCCCGGTCTCTTCGTCGTAGAACTTCTCTTCGTACTCCTTCTTCTCGTCCTCGCTGAGATCGGCGTACTTCACCCCTTTACGGAGAAACTTCAACGGCACGGCGATCGGATTGAACGGAACGAGGAACTTGTCGGCGACCGCTTGATCCAATTCGTAAGCGGACGTGGGGACGCCCTTCTCCAAGCCGAACAAGTCATAGGTGTCGCGGTCGGCGTCGGCTCGCGGCGTGGCGGTCAGGCCGAGCAACAGCGAATCGAAATACTCAAAGATCGCTTTGTACTTCGAGTACACGCTGCGGTGAGCCTCGTCGATGATGACCAAGTCGAAGTGGCCGACACCGAACCGGCTGACTCCGTCGTGGCGTTCGTCGTCGATGCTGTTCATCATCGTGGGATAGGTCGAGAACACGATCCGGCTGTCGTCGTCTTCCTTTTCCTGTGTGATATCCACCGACGAGGTGTTCGGCAGCCATTTGGTGAAGTTGCGTTTGGCCTGCGTGAGCAGCCCGTTGCGGTCGGCCAGAAATAAAACACGGCGAGCCCAGCCTGCCTTCATCAACAGTTCAACGCTGGCAATGCTGATGCGTGTCTTGCCGGTCCCTGTCGCCATCACGAGCAATGCTCGCCGTTGTCGGTCGTGCTCGAAGGTCTCCATCACGCGGCGGATCGCTTCGTCTTGGTAGTACCGGTCGGCGATCTGGCGATTGATGACCGCTGTCGTAATGTCTTGCCGGTTGGTCCGACGGTTGATGAGCAGTTGCAGTTCGTCTTGCTTGTAGAAGCCCTGCACTTGGCGAGGGGCATAGTTGCGATCGTCCCACATCCAGTGCTCGTAGCCGTTGGTGTAGAAGATCACGGGCCGCTGCCCAAAAGTCCGTGCGAGGCAATCGGCATAGAGTTCCGCCTGTCGCTGTCCTTCCTGCGAATCGCGCTTCGTGCGTTTGGCCTCGACGACTCCCAGCGGCAAACCGTCTTTTCCCCACAGCACATAATCGACGAAGCCTTCTCCGGTAGTGTTGGGCATCCCTTTGACGGGAAACTCACAGACGTTCGGCCCGTGCGGATTCCAGCCCGCTTCGCGGAGCAGCACGTCGATGAACAGGTCGCGAGTCGTCGCTTCATTGATGTCCTCGACGGGGACCGTCTTCTCGCGAGACTCACGCAGTTCGGCGATCTGCTGTTTGAGTTGGGCGATCTCGTCGTCGGTCTGCTTCAGCCGAGCTTCTCGTGCCGCGAGTTCCGCGTCCTTTGCACCGAGTTGCTGTTGAAGCTGCTGGAGTTGCTCAGAGGTCCGATCCTGTAGGTTGGATTTCCAATCCGACCCTGCCCCCTCCGGCTTCATCGGACGCGGAACCAGCGAGTCGTCGAACGGCAGCACCGGTTCGGCGGTGCGTGAGTAGATGCGAGCCACCCAACTCAAGACGGCGTGCAGCATCCGAGCGGAGTGCAAAGCGTCGGTGGAATTGATCGACGTGTCACTGTGAACCGCCAGATTGCCGAGCTTGTGAATCAGCCGCACATTCTGAAACAGTGACGTCGGCAGGATGTCTCGAAACGTCGGCTCGTGAATCAGCGCCGCGAGGTTTTCCTGATACGGCTTCTTCAACCCGGCATCGTTCGCATACAGCCACAGCACCGCCCGTTCGAGTGCTCGCCGTGCGTAGAAGACTCCCGTCCGAGGCGACAGGAAGACATTCAACTCGGTCTCGACCGCATCCTCATGCAGCGTCGCCCAGCCGGTTTTCAAGAAGTCAAAGTTCGATGCCATCCCAACGCCTCTCCCTCAGATTTGTCCCTGCCCCCTTCGAGCTTGCCTCGATGGAAGCGGGCTTCTGCACTACGCCGCCCCCGCCAAGCCAGATGCGTAGTGCAAAGGCCCGAAACCACCGAGGCAAGCTCGGAGGGGGCACTGAATTGCGCCGAGGTCGTATTCGCCGAAGGTGCCTATGAAGCAGCCGGGCTTCAGAACCGGCTTCATGCCGTAAACGAAGGCGACATTGTTCATGTAACTCAATCCGATCGAAAGCGGTGACTCTTCGAGATTGGTCCCTAACAGCAGATGCATGTGATCCGGCAGGATCGCGATTCGAGATAGAAGATGCCGCTTCTTTTCCGCCGCTCGAATCAGCATCGCACGGACTCGTTCGATGTTCTGTGCGTTGGTTTCCCGCCGACGCCAGTCATTGACCAGGACGAGATGCAGATTCGACCAGAATCGGCCATGCGAGGTGAATCGTGGCTGCGAGAGATCGACATCCGGCCGAATCACCTGCATGTCTGCGAGCATCCAATAAACCTTCCGATCCTCTTCCGGATGATGCTCCAGTTGACTGCCGAGATAGCCCTCCAACTTTTCGCGCGTGGTTGAGCCGATGCTCCGCAGATCGTAGTTCCGCTGAAACGGCTTCTTGACTCGATCGCGTACGAGGTGTTGCAACCGTCCCTTCACCCGCCGAGGAATGTTGATCGGCAAGACATCCGGCTTTGTGCTGATCAGGAACAAACTGATGTGCGGCTCCGAGAAACGGTGCTTGAGCAACCGGATGCCATCCGTCTCCATCGCAGCTTGCAGCGATTCAAGCCAATCGTCGGTCCAAAGCGGCTCACGCCAGAAGATCGTAAGCGACCAGTCGAGCTGATACGCGACCTCAATGTTCTCGCCCGAATAGACCGCTTGCGGCTTCACAGTCTCAGCAGTCTGCAGATTCGCAATTTCAGCAGCCATTCTCGTCTCCTTTCCGTCCCTTCGAGCTTGCCTTTCACTCCTTGTCCCTGCCCCCTTCGAGCTTGCCTCAATGGAAGCAGGCTTCTGCACTACGCCGTCCCCGCTAAGCCAGATGCGTAGTGCAAAAGCCCGAATCCACCGAGACAAGCTCGGTGGGGTTCGTGTGAAGCGCCACCCGCCACGTCGTCCGGCAACTGACACCAGAACTTGTCTTTGCTCCCCATCGGCTCGTCTTGAACGATCAGGTCGTCCGTGATCGGGAGGATCGGGAACGCTTCCAGAGCCGGCATCACA